>JBBRTC010000009.1:0-50326 GCA_038244765.1 Candidatus Nanopelagicales bacterium
CCCGAAGTTCGCCAGCACCGTCGACGCGAGCGGCGTCGAGCACCTCACTGGGCAACGTTAAAAAGAACTGACGAAGAAGGAAGATGCTAAAAGCGTCTGCGAAGAATGAAGGGACCGTGAGCGGGAGAAGTGTGTCCACCCAGCCGAGGTTGCTGAAGATTTGATATTGCGGCACAAACAGAACTTGGTAGGGCAACATCATGGTGGCGAGCACAATCACGAACACCGTGGTGCGGCCACGCCATTGCATGCGGCTGAAGACGTAGGCAACAGGAACACACGACACCACCGTGCCGACCGTCGTCGCGATGCATACGAGTGCGGTGTTCTTGAAATAGGTGAGTAGCGGGATCTTGTCGAAAACCGTCTTGTAGTTCGACCATTCGAAGCTACGCGGCCAAATCTCACCGGTCTTAACCTGATCAATGGGCATCACTGACTGAAGAAGCATGTAGAGGAACGGCAAAGCAAACATCGCGGCAACGGCGATGAGCACACTGTGGCGCGCGATGGTCACGAGGAAGCGCCGTCGGCGCGGTACTCCCGGACGCTGACGTTCAGCGCCGACGAACTGGATACCCTGAGGCGTACCTATGGCTGTGGCGTTATCCACCACCGGGTCTATTGCAGTCATCAAGCATCACTTCCCGCGGCGTAGACCCACTTACGGCGGCTCGCCATGACGATGAGTGTGAGAACCATCGTGATGAGGAACAACACCCACGCCAGCGCCGACGCATAACCGATCCGGTTGTGCGTGAAAACCGAGTACTGAAGAACCGGATACGTGAGCAGGGACCCTTCTGGCGCGCCGAGCGGCGCTTCAGGTCCTCCCGCGACTCGCGTTCCGACGTACGCCTCATCGAATGCTTGGAGTACGCCGATCACACCGGTAATCAAGACGAAGAATGTCACCGGCGAAATGAGCGGGAGTGTCACGTGCCGGAATTTTGCCCACCAACGCCCGCCGTCGACTTCGACTGCCTCGTAAAGACTGCGCGGCACGTTAACAAGCCCAGCCAAGAACACCAACATGGTGTCGCCGATCCCCCACAATGAAATCGTGATGAGCGCGGGCTTGGCCCAGGCCGAGTCGTAAAACCACAGTGGCGGATTTTCGACGCCGAGATGCTTCAAGATGAGGTTGACCGGACCGTACTCAGGCTGCAAGAGGAACGAAAACAAAATGGCACTCGCGACCGCGGGCACCAAGGCCGGTATGTAGAAGGCAAGCCGGTAGAAACCCACGCCTCGAACTGGTCGAGTGAGCAACGAGGCAGCGAAGATCGCGGCGAAGAGTCGCAATGGAAGACCGACGGCCGCCAGGAACACCGTATTGAGCAGCGCTTGTTTGAGGTTCGGGTCTTGGGTGAACAAATAGGTGTAGTTACGCAAGCCCACCCACTCTGGCGCGTTCGTGCCAAAGCCATAGCGCGTGAACGACCAGTAGAGCGAGATACAGATCGGATAGAGCGTAAAAACGAGGAAGCCGATGATCCACGGTGAGAGCAATAGCAACACGGTGAGTCGCCGTCGGCGACCAGCCTTGCGTTTGAGCCGCGCCCGCTCAGCAGTCACCTGCGGCCCGCGAGGCGCACGGGCCGCAGGGACGTGAGCAGTTGCTATCGCCACCGGTCAGGGGCCAGCTTGGCTATCGATCTGGGCCTGGACCTGCGTTTGCAATGTGGCCAGCGCAGCCTTCAAATCCGGCACCTTGCCAGCGAGGTACTTCTCCTCGAGTTGACCCATCGCTTCGCCGACCGGGTCACCGATTGGCGAGCTCTGCGGGGGCACCGCACCGGAGGACTGGGCGAGGTCAGTCATCGCCTTCCACGCTGGATCGGAGACCAACTTCGAAAGCGCGGCCGCGGCTTTGAGGGAGGAGATGTTGGCGACTGAATCATTGAATTCAGCCAGCGGCGCCGCATCGGTTGCCAAGCACTTGTTAAGCGCCCAGGCCTCCTCCGGATGCTTGGCGCCGTGCGGAATTGCGAATGAGTTTCCACTGAGTCCGGTGAAAGGTGCCGAGGCGTCAATACCGTTCGGCCCAGGCATCGGTGCGAATCCCCAGTTCTTCGGGTTTCCGTTGCCGAACGTCTTCGGGTAACGGGCCAACCATTCGCCCTCGAAAACCGACGAGACATCCCCGTGCAGCCACGGGTGACGCGCCGAGTCGTATTCACCGAAGCCCGCCTTGAACTTCTTCAGAGCGTCCGCGCCGTACTTGTCGTAGAAGGTCTTTTGCCACTCGAGGGCCTTCTCCCAACCGTCGGTTGAGGTGACGATGACGGTCTTACCGTCCGCGCTGTAGGACTTGCCGCCAAACAGTGGGCCATAAACCGTGATGTACGAGCCCTCATAGTCAGGCAAGAATCCAACCGTCTTGAGTGAACCGTCGGCATTCTTTGTCGTCAACTTGTCATTAAGCGTATTGAAGTCGGCCATGGTCTGGGGCGGCTGCGTCATTCCGGCTTGGGCAAGCAGATCCTTGTTGAAGTAGAGCCCGTAGACATCAAAGGCGTACGGCAAGGTGTAGTGCTTTCCGTCATAGGTGCTCATCTTCTCCGCACCGGGAGCGAAGTCTCCCCAGTTCAATCCGTCACGCGCGACATAGTCGTCGATGGGGATCAGGACGTTGTTGGTTGCCGCTTGGCCGAGGCTCTCGGCGTCGCGGTATTCAACAGAGTCCGGCGGGTTGCCTGCCGTCACGGCAGCCAGCGTCGCTTGGCCCAACCCGTCGGGCTTTTGTACGACCTTCACGGTCATCCAGGGGTACTGCTTCGTACATGCGTCGACCATCTTCTGGAACGACTTCGCGTCGTCCCCAGCCCACGCAGTCCACAGATTCAGCGTCGTGGCTACGTGGTCCTTGCCGAGCGCGGACGTGGATGGGGTCGCCGCATTGTTGTTGCTACTACATGCTGTCAGCGCCAACGAGACGACAGCGAGCAATGCTCCCGCCCTCGCGGCGTTCCCTCGTGGAAGTGCTCTCATGTCGTCTCCTGGAGGTTGGTGGCGCACGCGTAGTTGCGGTCGCCGTGGAGCAGTGCTGTGCTGACGATTGACTCCTTTGTATGGCTCCTTGATTCCCTAGCTAGGCGGCTGCCTTGGACTTCATGATGTCGGAGGCCGAGGCGTGGATCCGAGCGGCGGCACGAGCGACGTCGAGAACGTCCTCACGTTCACCGAGCAGGACACGGTGCTCGATCCAAACCGTGGACTCCGCAGCATGCTCGGCCACCGGTAGCGAAACATTCGCGTACGGGTTGGCTGCACTCAAAGCACGATTGCGGGCACCGAAGTTTCCGGTCCGGAACAACTCGAGGCGGCTCAGACTGGGGTAGGAAACGCCCATCGGGATTCCCTCTGCCTCAAGACTTTCCTCAAATACGGCCAGTGGCATTCCAGCGAATTGGGTGCTGTCGAAGTGGAAGATGTAGCAATAGTTTCCCTGGCTTTCCATCCGCGGGTCCCTGTACTGCATCTCCAAACCCGGAATCTCCCCTAACGCCTCACCGAGGACGAGTGCATTCGCATTGCGGGTGCGGTTTTGCTCCGGGAATCTGGCCAACTGCGCCCGAAGAACCGCCCCTTGCCATTCAGTCATTCGAAGGTTCGAGCCGTAGCGCGGGTGGTGGTAGAACCAGCCATCGATGACCCGGCCACAGTTCCAGTAGGAGAACGATTTCTCGGCCAACTCTTCGTTACTCGTAATGAGAGCGCCTCCCTCACCGGCAGTCATCAACTTGCCCTGCTGGAAGGAAAACGATCCGAAGTCTCCCCACGATCCGACACCGCGGCCGCGCCACGTTGTGCCGTGCGCGTGAGCACAGTCTTCGATGAGGCGTAGATTGTGGCGTTTGCAGATATCGACGAATGCATCTAGGTCGGCTGCGGCCCCTGCAACATGCACGACAACAATCGCTCTGGTGGCAGGGGTAATCGCAGCTTCTGCAGCCACCGGATCCATGCACAGCGTGCGCGCATCCACGTCAACCAGAATCGGCTTTGCGTTGACCGCGAGTACGGCAGATGCGCTAGCGATAAAAGTCATCCCAGGTACGAGAACCTCGTCACCTTCGCCCACGTCGCATGCCGCTAGCGCGGCTTCCAGGGTGTGGGTTCCGTTTGTCATGGGGAATCCGATGGTGGCCCCCTGAAACTCAGCAAATTCGTGCGCGAAAATTTGCGCCTGATCGCCACCGGTCGTCCACCATTCGCCCGACTCAAGAACCTTAAGTAAGCCGTCGCGTTCTGTTGAATCCCACAATGGCCATCCTGGGTAGCCGTCGTCGCGGACAGCGGCTCCGCCAAGAATTGCCGGGGTGTCACTCATCCTGTTGTCCTTTCATGCAAGGTGCGATTGGTAAAGACATGGTCGAGCGCCGCGCGACGGGCGACGGCTAGCGCGCCGGCAAGCACGGCATCGTCGCCTAGCGACGACACGTCGATGCGTGGTGGGTACGGCACGAGTCGCGCGACTTGCTCTCGCACAGGCGTGAGCAGCAAGTCCCCGTTGCGCCCGATTCCACCAGCGAGGACGACGAGTTCGAGGTCAACCACGGCACTCAGAGTCGCCAGATGGATGGCGATCGCCCGGGCTTCGGCGTCAACGACTTTGCGTCCCAATGGATCTCCGTGCCGGGCCGCCTCGAAGAGTTCCGGCGCGGTGGGGGCGATGTCAGTGGCGGCTGAGCCACGACTCGGGTGGCGTCCGTTGGAACTGCCACCACGACTCGCCGAAAACGACGCTGCGGCAGCGATGATCCCGGCGGCGGAAGGGTCAACGCGCTCACCGGTTTCGGCGAAAGGCACGAAGTCGATTTCGCCGGCCGCGCCACGGGTGCCGCGATAAAGCTCGCCTCGGAGGATGAGACCTGCGCCCAGGCCGGTACCCACAGAGACGACCGCGAAATCGTCGACATCGCGACCGTGTCCGTTTGCCTGTTCGCCTAGCGCCATCAGGTTGACGTCGTTTTCAACCGTGACCGGAAGGTTGAGTTGGTTGCTTAACAATGCGGCGAGGTCGACTCCGTCGAGAGCGGGAATGGTGCCGACGACGGAAAGTACGCCGCTGATCGGATCAACAACCCCGGGGGAACCCACGACCGCAGCGACGACGTTGACACGGTCCACGCCAGCCCCGGCGACAACCTGCCCAACCGCGCGTTCGGCTGCTTCAGCCACTGTCGCCGCCGAGATTGCGGCCCGCCCTTTCGTGAGCCCGACATCAACACGACCAAGCAGAGTCCCGTCGAGATCAGCGAGGGCCGCCCGGACAAAACGAGCACCGACGTCAATCCCTAGAACAAGCCCGATGTCGGCGACGGGCTCAAAGAGAGATCCAGCTCGACCCCGACCTTCGCGCTCGACGCCGGTCTCCCGGACCAGTCCCGAATCGGCGAGTGACTTCAGCGCGAGTCCGACGGTGGGCTTTGACAATCCCGTATGCCGTGCAACTTCGGCTCGGTGAATCGGGTGGTGCTCGCGGACGACGTCGAGAACGACGCGCTCGTTGAGCTCGCGCAAAAGTGACGGGACCGCAGGTCGGTCGGTCGTCCGTTGGGTGGACACAAGAAGAATTTAGGTAGTAAACCTTCCTTACGCAAGAGTTTCGGGGCAAGATGCTCGAAATTGTTGTGAATGATTTCTGGAGGGGCTGTGACCGACACCGCCGGTGCGGATCGCTACACGCCGGTAGCCGTCGCGCCAATGCCGACCGACGTCCACGCGATCGTGCATACCCACTTCGACAGAGAGTGGTATGAGCAGCGTTGGTGCTACCTTGCGCGACTGATCACGCAAGTCGACCGGCTCCTCGACATGATGACCGAGGATCCGAGTTTCGCGGCGACCCTTGATGGTCAGTCGATCCTGATTCACGACTACATCGGCGTGGCACCGGCCCGGGCGGCGGAGTTGGGGCAGCGCATCGCGGAAGGCCGCCTCGCCGTTGGGCCCTGGTGGGTCCTCGCCGATCTCATGATTCCGACCGGCGAGACGATGCTGCGAAATCTGGCAATCGGCATTCGTGAAGCCCGTAAGGCTGGATCGGCCTCAGTCGTCGGCTACGTGCCCGACATGTTCGGGCTGCCAGCGCAAACTCCGCAGGTTCTACAACTCGCGGGCCTGGACTTCTGCGTGACGTGGCGGGGCTTCGGAATCGATGTACCTCTTGAGCATGTGTGGGAGGCACCAGATGGCAGCACCGTCGTGACGTCATTGCTCGCTCCGTTGGCGTATGCAATGGCTGCGGACTTCCTCGATGCGCCGAGCAACAAACCGCTAGAAACCGTTGTGGCGTATGCGGCTGCGGGGCGTCCGAGCGGTCAAGTCCCACTCATGTTGGGTGGCGATCACTGGCTGCCGACCCAACCCACAATCGATGCAGTCCGTGACGCTGGGCATCCCTGGACGACCGTCGATGGCCTACGCCGGGCCGTTTTGGAGCGGACCGGAAATGGCTCGCTATTGGAGATCATCAGCGGTGAGGCCTATAGCAATGGCCACACGCTCATCCTCCCCGGGGTGCTCTCCGCGCGTGCACCACTTCGCCGCGCTAACAAGCTCGTCGAACATTCGTTGATCACCCATGAGGCGTTTATCGCCGCACTGGGAACCGCGGGCCCATCGTCTGCGGCCGCCCGCGTCGATGCACTGTGGCGATATTGGCTCGAGAACACCGCCCACGACTCGATGTGTGGTTGCTCGACCGACGAAGTCCACAAGCACACTGAAGTTCGCGCGAGCGAGACATTCGCGGGCCTCGGAGGGCTTGCTCGGGAAGCGTCCAAGGTAGCTATCGGCCAAGAGGGACTGCGGGTGGACCGGATCTGGGTCCGAGACTTTAGCGAAAGTGCTGGCGACGATCTCGGCGTCCACGAATTCGGCGCGTTTACGATGGATTCTGCGGGTGGTGGTCGGCTCAGCTTCGACTGGCTACACCTTGCCCAACCGGTGAACCAGGTGACCCTTCGTACCTTTGATGGGACGGCGATTCCGGCACGAGTGACTCCCTGGTTGTCTTACGACGACAGTGGCCATCGCAAGGATGCACATTCGGTTTATCGGCACACAGTCGAAGCGTTCCTTCCCGCCGGCACTAGCGAGCCGCTTGCATTGTCGGTCATGACTGTCGAGCCGGTTCCGAATTCCGTTGCTATTCAATGGGATTTGGGCTCGGCGATCGCAGACGGACAAACCCGCGTCGAGGCGACCGAGCAAGGCTCCGTGACTATCACCGACGTGGCCACCGGCCACGTACTTCCGAGTGCATTCACACTGCGCGACGTCGCCGACCGCGGCGATTCCTACGACTTCGATCCGCTTCCGCGCGATATTGCGGTAACGGGATTGCGCGAGGTAAGGACTCGAGTATGTCCCGATCCACTCGGTCCGCGACTGGAAGTTTCGGGGCTACTGACGACTCCTCGTGCACTCGAAGATGATCGCGCATCGCGTACGGAGTACCTCGTCGACAACGCAGTCACGATCGACGTACTGCTTCCCCATGCCGCACCGGGTGAAGTGCACGTCGAGGTCACTGTCGACAACCGAGCGGAGGATCACCGACTTCGGGTGGTGATCCCCACCGGTATCAAGACGTCCATGTCGAAGGCCGACGCCGCGTTCATGATGATGGAACGGCCCATTGAGGATACCGAGCTAGATCGCGTGGCACGCGGCGAGATCGAGCAGGGGGTGCTTGATGGAACCTCACAACCAAACTTCCCCGTCGAAGGATTCGTCGCCGCGACCGATGGAGATCGTGTCGTGTGCGTCGCTGTTGATGGTGTGAGCGAATTTCAGGCGGTTCACGATGTCGCAGGTCATGCGGAAATCGAGCTCACTGTGTTGCGCGCGTTCGGATTCCTGTCGCGTTACGACCTGCGTTGCCGGCGTTGGGAGGCTGGCCCGCCAGTTCCCACGCCCGGAGGTCAGATTCCTGGACCCGTCACGCAACGATTCGTCCTCAAGGTCGCTGATGCGCACTGGTCGGACACCGACTCGGCCGATCTCGCTCGCCGACTCCAACGTCCGGTGGTCAGCACGACGCCCCGCGCAGTCGGAACCGTGCTTGGTCGTCCCGCACCGTTCGCACTAACTGGCGCGACGTTGTCTGCAGTCGTTCCCGGATTTGACCCACGCCAGCGCACTGCGCACATCGTCAACTTCAGCGATCAGCCCACGATCGCGAGGTTCTCGGCCCTGGATGACGACGCATCGATGGGTGCCGCACTTGTGGGAGTAGCCGGTGATCTCGTGGGCACCCTGGCGATCCAAGATGGCGCGATCAGCGTCGCACTTCGACCATGGCAGATCGCGCTCGTACGCCTTGGACGCGCTAAAGAGGAGCTGCAATGAACGACTCGGATACCTCCGCGTTTCGTGCCGGCGCGGATGCGCGCGTCATCACACCGGACCTCTCCACGCCGGTCTATTTGGCCGGGTTCGACTCCAATCGACGCGCGCTGGCCGTCCACGACGACCTCTTCGTTCGAACCGTCGCGGTCTCCGAGGGTCGGGGTGAGCCATACATCCTGACCGCGGTCGATTCGATCGGGCTACCTCGCGTGAAGGCCAACAAAGGCTCTCGCGTCGTCGCTGCCACGCATACGCATCACGGCCCTGACACCATTGGACTGTGGGGCCCCGAGGAGCACTTGACGGGGCGCGATCTGAACTACGTGAAACGAGTTCGCGATGCGATCGAAGCCTCCCAAGCAGCAGCCGTGACGAGACTTGTCCCCGCGACGCTCGTCGCTGGGAGTACTTCGGTACCTTCGCTCGTTGAGAACTTTCGCGATCCCGAAGTCGTTGACGACGAATTCTCGGTGCTCCGGTTGTTATCGATCAACGGGGAGACAATTGCGACGGTGATGTCGTATCCGTGTCACCCCGAGGTGGTCACGCCGGAGAACACCGACATCACCGCCGACTACGCCGGGCATCTTTGCTGCGGGGTGGAATCGCGAGATGGTGGCGTCGCTGTGTTTGTCTCCGGCGCCCTTGGCGGGATGCTCTCACCGCGCACCGAGATTCGCACACATGCTGAAGCGCAACGCTTTGGCGCAGTGCTTGCGACTGCGGTGTCAACTGCGTTGGCGGACTCGCCCATCGAGGCTGGCACGGTGACGTTCGTTCGCCAAGACATCACGATGCCGATTCACAACCCAAACTATGAACTTGCCGAGCAACTGGAATTGGTCGATTCCGCAGAACGTCGCGACGGCGAACTGCTCACCGAAGTGAGCTTTGCCCAAGTGGGTCCGGTGATGTTCGCTGGCGTGCCTGGTGAGTTGCTCCCCAAGCTTGGACTGCATATCAAGGCCGCAATGCGACGCGCTGGAGCCCGCGTACCGGTCATCGTGGGGCTTGCCGATGATGAACTTGGCTACATTCTTCCCGAAGAAGATTTCGTCTTCCCCAGCGATTACCGCGATCCAGGCAAGCAGTACGAAGAGTCCATGTCGGTGGGGCCAAAGACCGGACCCATCGTGGTTGACGCGTTGTTGTCGTTGATTCCCGAAGGTGCGCATGTATGAGATAAATGTTGGCGCGACCATGGGTCCTGTGGTCGGTTCACCATTTCGGCTCGTGGAGACCTCTGCGGTTGAATACATCGCGGGACTTGGTCCGTGGACTGCCGTTGTGCACGATCCGCCGTGGTCGACAATGAGCGACGCAGTACCCCCGCCGACTCGAATCATCTACGCGTGGGACATGGAAGTTTCCACGCTGGATGGGCTGGTCGAGGGCGAGCCCGATGCATCCGAGGTGATTGTCGGTATCGGTGGCGGGACCGCCGCAGACACCGCGAAGTACCTCGCGTGGAAGACCGGCAAGCGATTCGTCCAGGTTCCAACAATCATCAGCGTGGACGCCGCGATGACGGAGTCCGTCGGCGTACGCGTCGACGGACGCGTCCGCTATCACGGAAGCGTCGAGCCTGAGGCGGTCATCGTCGACTTGCCACTCATCCGGAGTGCACCAGCTCGACTCAACCGCGCCGGCGTCGGCGACATTTTGTCGTGTCATACCGGGTTGGATGACTGGCGTCGTGGAGCTGCCGTCGGTCGCGACGCGCCTTGGCGTGCGGATCTTGCGGCCCTGTCGTTGTCAATGCTCGAAGGACTCGATGAGGCGGCAGAGGACATCAATGCCCGCAGCGATGATGGGCTTCGCTTCATGGCCGAGGCGTACGCCTTGATCGGTGGCGCCTGTCGCGAAGCGACACACGCGCGCTTTGAGGAAGGCAGCGAACACTTCTTGGCGTACGCCCATGAACACCGCACCGGCGCGCATCTCGTGCACGGCGAGTTAGTCAGTTTTGGTGTGGTCGCAATGTCGACGCTGCAGGGAAATGACGCGCAGTGGGCCGCGGACGTGATTCAGCGAGCTGGCGTGCTCGCTCACCCGGATCACCTGGGCATTTCCCGCGATGACCTCGATGCTGCCCTCATTGGACTACGCGACTATTGCCGAGCTGAGAATCTTTGGTGGTCAGTGGCCGACGAAGTGCCCATCGGCGGGACCAACAACCCAATCCTCGACACCATTTGGTCTGCCGTCTGCGAACTCCCGGGAGCCGCCCCCTAGCCCCGTCCGTTGACCATGAAGGTGCCCTGGCGGCCCTCGTCGTCCAACTCCTTCCTATGGCCCATGGCTGCGTGGGGGCGGCTGCGCGCCCCAACGAACGAGTCGGACAGCACCTTACGAAGCGGGAACGAACCCCACGAGGCGTCGCATCCGATCCGGTACGCCGCCTACCCTGACCTCGTGACCAGAGTCTTGATCGTCGACGACGACCCCACCGTCGCCGAAGTCGTTATGAGCTATTTCGAACGAGCCGGTATGCAGGTCGCATCGGCATCCGACGGATTGGCCGCCATCACGGCCGCGACAAGTTGGCGGCCCGACCTCGTGCTTCTCGACCTCATGCTGCCGGGCATCGACGGCCTCGAGGTGTGCCGCCGATTGCGCGCTGCGCAACCCGATCTGCCAGTCATCATGTTGACCGCACGCGGCGCGGAAGAGGACCGAGTAATTGGACTCGAGGTCGGCGCCGATGACTACGTGACGAAACCATTTAGTCCGCGCGAGTTGGTGCTCCGCGCGCAGTCAGTCCTGCGCAGGGCACAAGGACGCAGCGCCGGAGACAGGCACGACCACCTTCCCGACCTCCTGCGCGACGGCGATATCGAGATTGACACGGTCGGACACCGGACAACGAAGCGAGGACAAGAACTGAGCCTCACGACGCGCGAATTTGATTTACTCGCATTCGTGATGGCCAATCCGGGTCGTGCATTTTCGCGCGATGACCTGATGCGCGATGTTTGGGAGTGGGAGTACGGCGACAAGTCCACCGTCACTGTGCACGTACGCCGATTGCGAGAGAAAATCGAGGACGACCCCTCGCAACCAACGCGCCTGGTCACCGTCTGGGGCGTCGGTTATCGCTGGGATCCGGTCGACGCCGTTGCGACCACACCGTGAACGACGACGTCTGATGTCCCCCGAAGTCAGCGCCGTCGCGCTCTCCGCTGGCGCGGCCGCCATCATCGGTGGATTGGGACTCATCGTCGTCGCCTTGTTGACACGACGGTCGCTGTCATGGGCAGCGGTGATCGCTCCCGTTGTCGTGGTTCTTTCCGTCGCCGTAGGCGTCATCGTCAGCGGCCGCGCGATGCACTTTTCGAGTGAGGACTCAAGGCTCGTGCTTCTTATCCTTGGCGCCGCAACCCCTGTCGCCATTGGCTTTGGACTAATCATTGCCCGCCGCGTCCACGAACTTGATCGCCGCGAAGCTGACTCGGTAGCCCTTCGCCAACGCGACCTCGAACTCGAGAGGACGCGGCGCGAAATGGTCGCCTGGGTGTCCCACGACTTGCGTACGCCGCTTGCTGGACTGCGCGCAATGGCTGAGGCACTTGAGGACGGCGTGGTCGATGACCCGTCTCGCTACCACCGACGGATGCGCATCGAGGTGGATCGCATGTCACTAATGGTCGACGACTTGCTCGCACTGTCTCAATTGCAATCGGGTGCCCTTCGGATGGCGTTCGAGCGGGTCAGCTTGGCGGATCTTGTCTCCGACACGTTGGCGTCGACCGGCCCGCTCGCGCGCTCGCGCGGCGTACATCTCACCGGATCAGCCGAAGGTCCCGTTACCGCCGACATTGATTCACGCGAAATGTCTCGAGCGCTGACGAACTTGGTCATCAACGCCGTACGCCACACACCTGCCGATGGAACCGTCGTCGTTGAGGCGGCGTACACCGCCGATGAAGCGATCATTTCGGTCACCGACGAGTGCGGCGGCATCGCTGATCACGATCTGGGTCGGGTCTTCGAAGCAGGGTGGCGTGGCACCTCGGCGCGTACGCCGGAAACCGCCAACTCCAACGGCGGAGCTGGAGCTGGCCTGGGTCTCGCGATAGCCCGGGGCGTCGTCGAGGCCCATGGCGGCAACATCGGCGTGCACAACGTCGACGGTGGATGTCGCTTCGAACTGCGAATCCCGCTCGCCGCCTGACCCATTCCCCACCCCGAGTTGATCATGGACTTAGGCAGCCCACTCGCCGAAATGCCGTGCAAATCTCCATGATCAACTCGTCTGTGGGTACACAACTCCTAGGCTGTCAAGGTGGCACGCCTCCTGGTGATCGAAGACGACGCAACGATTGGCAGCTTGCTTGAATCGGGGTTGCGCGCCAACGGATACGAGGTCACGTGGCGCCAAACTGGTACTGAGGGCCTCGACGCGGCACGCAAAGTGGCGTACGACTTGATCGTGCTTGACCTCGGACTCCCCGACATCGCAGGGGAAGCCGTCTGTCGCCAACTTCGACTCCAATCCGCGCAGAGCATCATCGTGATTCTTACGGCAAAACGCGACGAGATGGACGTCGTGGTCGGCCTTGAGTCGGGCGCCGACGACTACTTGACCAAGCCCTTCGGCCTCGTCGAACTTCTTGCCCGAGTGAGAGCTCACTTGCGGCGATCATCGAATGCGTTGCCCGCGACGAGTGCCGCTGTGACCCTGGGCGTGCTGTCAATTGATCTGAGGGCTAGGCAGGCAACCTTGGCAGACGCTCCGATTGCCCTGCGCGCCAAGGAGTTTGACCTACTCGCGCGATTGTCTCAGGACGTTGGAACGGCACTTAGCCGTGAAACCCTCATGAGTGACGTGTGGGACGAGAACTGGTTCGGATCCACAAAAACCCTCGATGTTCACATGGCCGCATTACGTCGCAAGCTTGAACAGGCCAGCGCGACCCTTGCTGTCGAATTGCTGCCATTGGTCCCGGAGATCGCGACCCTGCGGGGTCATGGTTACCGGCTCGAATTGCGCCAACCATCAGGGACGGATTAGTCGCACAACGGAGTTAAAGACCGCTCCCTTGATCGATCTACAACTCACGCAGTTCCTCGATGGCTGGGCGACGTGATTGGCGAGCAGCAAGAGCCGCGGCAAGAGCGATAGCCCCGATCGCCGTCGCGAACGTGACACCGAGGTAGAGCCACGGCACCGCGAGCAAGTCGGGCGGAGGATCGAAGACTCCAGTAAGGACTTTGACCAGCATTTGGGAGAGCAGCCAGCCGATCACTGATCCGGCGATGAGCCCGCCGGTCATCACGACGACGGCCTCACTGAAGACAAGGCCGCGAAGTTGTCGACTGTTTGCGCCCAATACCGAAGCAATGGCAAATGTACGGCGCCGCTCGGCAAGCCCGAGGGCGAGGACAAGTCCACCTGCCGCGGCCGCAAGAACAAGGGCGAAGGCCAACTCAACGCGGGTGAGCCCTGCCAGGTCGACAGAGGTGAGGCTTGATCCGATTGTCGAACGAGTCGTGGTGATGTTCGTGACTGTTGCAGCGGGGCCCAACTTCGCCTGAATCGCTTGACCAACCTCAACTTGATTCTGGCCGCCGGTGTCGACGAGGAAAGCGCCCACAGCGTCGCTGCCGGTGGCCTTGGCCACATAGTCCGAATTCGCGACGAAGAAGCTGTCATGCGGAGCGGTGGGGAACTCCTTGGCAATACCCGCATAGTGGAATGGAACCGTCGTGAACTTCTTTGTACGTCCGTCCTGCAATCGCAATTTAATGAGATCGCCGAGACTGAGTTGGAAATCCTTCACCGTTTCATCGCTGACGAGTAACGAATCGGGCTGGTTCTTCAATCGCGAAATTAGTTCTGCCGCCGTACCGCCTTGGAAATAGGCGTCCTGGAGCGATGTCGCCGCGACGATAGTAGATGGCCGAATCCCGTAGAGGTCTTGAAGATCAGCGCCGACATAAGCAAACCGATGTTGAATCGGTTCGACTGACACAACTCCGGGCACCGTCGCGATTGTTGCGCCAGCACCTGGGCCTTCCACGATCCCGGGGGAAATCGTGACGGCCACATCAGAACCGTTGGTGAGCCGCGCATCAACTTCACCTTGCTGGCGATAGGTGGCGTTGAAGGTAGCGGTAGACATGGCAAACGAGAGGGCCAGGGCCAGCAACACGATCGCGCGGGCCAGGTTCTTACGCTCGCGCATGATTCCGGCGGTCGCCGTCGACGCGAGATTCCCGGTCAGCGGTCGAACCAACCGTGTGATCACTGGGCGTCCGTGTCCGAGGATGAGGTAGGCAATTCGCCATGCGAGCAGTCCCCCACCAAGCCACAACAGCGCGGGCCCCAAGAAGGCCCAGTAGCTCACCGAAATGCTCGCGACCCCTTCGGGCGCCAACACGAGCGAATAGGTGTCGCTGCTCGTGATCCAGAAGATGACCCCCGAGGTTGCTAAAAGCAGGAAATCCAGTCCAAAGCGCATCCATCGAGGCGCGCCGTCGCGGCGGGTTTGGGCACGCGCCCCGATGACTGTGGTCGAACGGAAGTCGCGAACTGTCGGCGCGACTACCGTCACGCCCGCAATGACCAGCCCGATCAGAAGTGCACCAATCGTCCATTGCGTCGCACTGCCCGTCGAGGCACCAAACGTCGACGTACCGAAGGAAATTCGGCCAACAAGTGCCGCGATAGCGAGACCAAAGAGGCCCCCCACCACACCGACGACCGAAGACTCCACACAAGCAAGTCGAACGACTTGGCGGATGCTCGTCCCACGAGTCCGCAACAGCGCTTGCTCTCGACGTCGGCGTACCGCGCCGGATGCCGCAATCGCAGCAGTCAGCATGCCGGCAAGAACCGCCCCAGGGAGACCGAGGAAGAGGAACAGCACCTGCGCGTAGAGCGCGTCTTTGCGGGCGCCGCCCAAGGCCGCGCCGAGGTTGTCCCCCACCAAGCCGGAACCTGCAAGTGCTGCCTCAAGGTTGTGGGCTTCAGCCGTGACAACGGTGTACGACTCCGACGGATCGGGAGGGAGGTCGTGAGTTCGCGATACATGAATTTGGGTCGTGACAAGGTCAGGGCGACTCATACTGAGACCGGCGAACACCCGCTCGAAGGTTGATGTGGGCAACAGAAGCACGTTGTCCGGCGGTGCCACCGGTTGAGACTGTGGAGGCGCTCCGACTTTTAGGAAGAGCGAATCAGCCTGTGGGAGATCGACGACACCGGCGACGACCAACATCTGGGCTGCCTGCCCGGCTAGACCGATCGTGATGCGATCACCGGGAACAACATGGAGATTCGCCGCGGTTTGTTGAGCGATCTGAACACCCGCGGCAACTCCGGCAAGCTGGCGTACTCCGCCGGGAAACGTCGCGCGATATCCCGCTGGTACACCGAGTACAACACCGGGCCCAGTGGTTTGCGTCGTTCCACCCGTGGTTGACGAGAGACCTGACGTTTGCCCGAATTGCACGGGTACGGCGGCGGCGACCCCTGGAGCACGCGAGACCGTATTGAGTACGGCTAGCCGATCGGCGTCAGCAGCAACCTGGACCTGCCAATCGACAACAACCGAACTCGCAGCTCGTTGAGTCATGCTTGCTTTTGATGCAGTGAGAAAGGCGCCCAGCGAGGCCAGCAGCGCTACGGCAACTGCGACGCCGGCGGCGGCGGCGGCGAGCCGACCCCTCCGCCGAGTGAGCAGACCACGAAGCCAGGTGAAGGTCATGACGTGGTTTCCGATGTGTGGTTGTCCGAGGGTGATCCGTGCTCAGTTAGGGATTCCATGGCCCCGTCTCGAATCTTCCACTCAGCGTCCAGCCGAGACGCAACATTGCGATCGTGGGTGTTGACGACGAGGGCCGCACCTAGTTCGCCCGCGGCCGCAAGCAGCACGTCAACAACGTGTTCGCCCGTTGCACGATCGAGTTGGCCGGTCGGTTCGTCGGCGAGGATCAGAGCGGGCCGTCCCGCGAGAACTCGTGCGATCGCGACGCGTTGAGCCTGGCCCCCCGAAAGTTCTTCGGGCAACTTGTTCGCGAGATCATCAAGTTCGAGAAGCGTCAACGCCTCGCGGGCACTCGCGCGCGCTTGAGAATCAGCGTGACCAGCCAGTACCAACGGCAGGGCCACGTTTTCGAGCACATTCAACGGGGGCAGCAAACTTGGGCCTTGGAATACCACGCCTATCAGGCCCGGATGTCCAAGTGGATCACCATCGAGTGCGGGCCACTGAACGGTCCCGGCCGTCGGCCGATCAAGGCCAGCCATCAGGTGGATCAGGGTGGACTTTCCTGAACCAGAGGGACCGGTGAGGGCCACGCGCATGCGCGGAAAAATCGAACACGACACCCCGTGGATCGCAACGACTGCGTTCGCTCCCGAACCGTAGGTCCGAGCAACGCCGATGCAACGGACCAAACAGGTGTCGCGAATCATCACCTGCCCCAACCTTGCGAGACTCTCCTTGGGGTTCTCCCGGCTTGATTCCGTGGTTGATTTCACGGGCTGATCCGCCCATCACGTAATTCGATCACTCGGTCGGCGATGGCGACGACGTCGCTGCTGTGTGTCACCAAGAGCACCCCCACGCCGCTGTCTGCTCGTTTGCGCAACAGGCGAAGCAACTTCTGCTCGGTCTCGCCGTCAAGTTCGCCGGTGGGTTCGTCGGCGAGTAATACGGCGGGGCTGTTGGCGAGTGCAACAGCCAACCCGGCTCGAGCAGACTCACCACCGGAGAGTTGTCGGGGGTACGCATTACCTCTTTGTTCAAGTCCGACTGTTTCGAGCACTTGAAACGAGTTGAGTCGTTCGACACCAGTAACAATATGTTGGGCCAACCGTACGTTTTCGAGGACTGTCAGGTGTTCGACGAGGTTCCCCGCTTGGAATAGCACGCCCACACCGCGTGCGCGCACACTCGCGCGCTCCGCTTCAGGTCTATGGCTGATTCGTTCGCCGTTGATGCGAACTGAACCCCCAGCGGGTTCGTCCAGTCCTGCCAGGCATGCCAACAAAGTGGACTTGCCGGAACCGGAAGGCCCCACGACAGCCACAATCTCACCACGTTCGACTGTGAGCGATACACCTTGCAGGGCAAGGGTTTCCTCGTCACCAGCGCGATAGAAGCGATAGAGCGAGCGTGCTTCGAGTGCGGGAGGCGCCTTGGCCTGAGTCGCATGGAATCGAGTTGCGTCGACATAGTCCACGTGCGCCCCGGCGGTCACTTGGACCAACGGAAGGAATCAGTGACTTTGCGCCATGGGTCAACGTTGTCTGAGCCTTGTGGGGCGGTCAGCGTAACAACCGTCTCTTGTCCAGACTTCCAGTAGGAGTATCGCTCAACTGCGTCGCGTACGACTTTGTTGGTTACTGGATCCGGTGCTGAGTCCATTTGATAGGTAACAAGAAATCCGGTGCCACCGGGTCGTGCGAACGCCGTCACTTTGATGAGTTGGAATTTGGAAACCGATGCCGCCAAAGCCGGTACATCCACCGTTGACACCGATGCGAAAGACGGCGCAACAGCGGCGGGTTTCACGGTGACGTGGATGCTGTTCAACTTGTCCGTGAACGTGGCATCTGACCCCTTCACCGTGCGAGCCCAACCCTCAGGAACAGACACTGTGTAGGGACCTCCAACAGGAGTGAATGCGACATACGCCTGATTGTCCGGGATGTCACCAGGTGGATTGCTCTCCGTGGCAACTGGGCCGGGTGCAGGTGAGGTCGGCGACGCTGAAACGGCGGGGCTCCCAGGAGGAGGCTGCGAGGCACTCGTCGGCTCCGTGGGGGAATTCGTCGGCGACGCGGTCGACGACCCGCCACAGGCGGCTAGGGCAAGTAGGGCCAACAGCCCAAGCGACGCGCTGATCGCGGCCGAGCGTCGATTTGATTGCGGGTGACGGGTAGCGCTTGCGGCTGGCATGTCTTCGACGGTACGGATCGGTCGGCAAGGCACGAGACACGCAGCGGTTAGCGCACGGCAAAATCGTGGGCGGAGTTGCGCACGAGGTTCCCGAACCCCGAGAAATGTGAGACAACGTCTCCATGAGGAATCGGATCATTGGTGCCGGGCTTGTCACCGCGCTGGTCGCCATCGTCCTATTCGCGATTCCCCTGGCTATCGCCATCCGAGTGGTCTTCTTCTCGAATGCTTTCGACCAACTCGAACGTGATGCACTTCGAGCGACCGTATCCATCGATCCCAACTTTTCGACCGGTGACCCGGTTGAGTTGCCGATGTTCGATCCGCCAGTAGTCGCGTCCCTGTATGACACGGCAGGGAAATTAGTATCGGGCGTTGGCGCTCCAACCGCTGATGACTCTGCGCGGGTCGCACTCAGCGGTCAGTCCGACCAGAGGCAGGACGCTGGTCTGCTCGTCGTCTCTCTGCCGATCTCCGTAGGCGAGGCGACTACAGGCGCCGTGCAGTTGACGACACCCGCAGCCGATGTCTGGAAGCGCGTGATCACCGCTTGGGGCGCCTTGGTCCTGATGGCCGTGGTAGCCGTGATCGTCGCGGTCCTGGTGGCCCGGTCACTTGCCCGCAGACTGAGCCGGCCATTGGAAGAACTCGCCCTCGCGTCGCAGGAACTCGGCGAAGAAGTCTTCACCTTGAAGATGATTCCCTCTGGAGTCACCGAGATTGATCAGGTTGCTGATGCATTGAGCGCCACCGGTCATCGGCTCGGCGAGTTGGTCGCTCGAGAGCGTGCGTTTGCCGCAAACGCGTCACATCAATTGCGTACCCCCTTGACTGGTTTGCGATTGCGGCTGGAATCGGCACTGGTCGATCCGGAGTCGGACGCGCGTGCGGCCGCGAACGACGCCATCGGGCTCGCTGACCAACTCGAAGTCACCATTAACGACCTCATCACCCTGGCCCGTTCGCCGCAATCAGCGGCTGATCACACGCCGTACGCCATCACCGATGCGCTCGAACACATCCGCGCAAAGTGGCACGGACCACTGGCGGCCGATGGGCGGCGATTGCGTATCCACGTCGATCCGGACCTCGAACGGATTTCGGCTTCTCCGCCTGCCTTGCGCCAGATCTTGGACGTTTTGGTGGAAAACGCGACTCGGCATGGCGCTGGCACCGTGTCTGTGGTGGCACGTAACTCGGTCGCGGCGACCGCGATTGACGTGAGTGACGAGGGACCCGGAATTGCGGCGAACGTCGGTGACGTTTTCGAACGCGGTACGTCTGGCGTTGGTGGCTCCGGGGTGGGGTTGCATCTTGCACGTTCCTTGGCCGAGTCCCAGGGTGGCCGACTCCTGCTTACCCGCGCCCGACCGGGCGCACACTTCACCCTTCTACTCCGTTCAGGCTAGCGAGAGTCTTGAGACCCACGCGACGAGCAAAGCGGAGATTGAATCCGCGGCGCTCCCGAGACTAACTCCACGGTGCTGAGGTCATCTCGCTCGTCGTACGGGTGTCGGGTCCAACGACCCGGCATGCGCCTCCGCGCCGCTATCGCGATGCAAGAGGTGACCGGCGGATCACTAGTGACTAGGTTGCGAGTGGTCAACGGCGATTGAAGGTGGAAGTCACGATGCTCCAAGAGCGAGAACTCGAGCTGGGAGCTCCTCTGTTGTCGACGGTCCAAGTGCTTCGCCTGAGTTCGCTGAGTAACCGAACGCCGGAGTTCGTCGCCTTCACCACCATCGCGTTGGGTCTCGTCGACATCGTCAGCGCCCTCACTCCTGAACGAGTTACGCGATTGCATGAACTCACCAAAGCAATCCCCCTGGGCTTAGCCCAACATGCGAGCGCCGCTACTCTCGTCGTCGGCTTGTTTCTTCTTCTACTGGGCCGAGGATTGCGACGACGGCAGCGCAGCGCGTGGCGCGCCGCGGTCGTACTCGCTGGGTTGTCGGTTGCCTTGAATATCGGCAAAGGATTGGACATCGAGGAAGCGGCCGCCTTCACGATCCTCCTCGTCCTCCTTATATGGTCACGGTCGCAATTCACCGCCCTTGGCGATCCAGATTCGCGGCAGCGGATCGGCCACACATTCTTCGTGATGCTGGGATCTTCGCTTGTTCTGGGCTCATTGCTTCTGGTGTTGCGGCGATCGGCATTCGTTGGTACTCCCTCGATTTTCACGTGTCTTCAAGAGGTCTTGTACGGCTTGGCAGGGTTCGATGGTCCGCTGGTCTTCCGGCACGAAGGAACACGGGATGTTGTTTCGACCCTGCTGTTTGGACTAGGCGCGGCGACGATTGTGTCTACAGCCTTCCAAGCCTTCCGTGCGGCGCAACCACGATCACAATTGTCACCCCATGACGAGATGAGCGTGCGCGCGCTACTCGAGGAGCGACCCACTCCCGACTCACTCGGCTACTTCGCATTGAGGCGCGACCGAGCAACGATGTTTTCCTCAAACGGGCAGGCAGCGATCTCCTATCGGGTGGTCTCGGGCGTAATGCTCGCATCGGGCGACCCCATCGGCGACCCCGCTGGGTGGCCCCTCGCCGTATCAGAATTCCTTGCACTAGCGCGACAAAGTGGTTGGACACCAGCTGTTTTCGGCTGTGGCGAACAAGGTGCACAGGTTTGGTCGCGCGGCACAGGGCTGAAACACCTCACGATTGGCGACGAAGCCGTCGTGCATGTTGACACCTTCAGTCTCAATGGCCGACGAATTCGCAACGTGCGCCAGATGGTTGCCCGAGCTCGCCGATCCGGTTTCACCACCGACGTGCGTCGCGTTGGATCACTCAGCAACACAGAGATCAACGAGATCCGAGACAAAGTCGATGTGTGGCGAAATGCAGACGTCGAACGAGGATTTTCCATGGCGCTCGGACGTTTTGGCGACCCGGCCGACGCCGAATGCGTCGTTGTTGTGGCCCAAAAGGACGAAGAGCTTGTCGGCGTACTTCAGTTTGTTCCGTCATCGAGTGGCGGGATCAGTCTCGATCTCATGCGTCGAGATCGCACTGCTGGTTCCGGTCTGAACGAGCTAATGATCGTGTCCGCCCTCGATGCCGCACCACTCATGGACATCGACCGAGTCTCGTTGAACTTCGCTGTCTTTCGCTCAGTCTTAGAGCGAGGCGCGAGCCATGACTCGGGGATGATGCTGCGGACCGCGCGGATTGCTTTGACTACTGCCTCGCGTTGGTTCCAAATCGAATCGATTTACCGCTTCAATGCGAAGTTTCGCCCGACGTGGGTCCCGCGGTTTGTCTGCTATCGAAAGGCCAGTGACCTGCCTCGCGTCCTATTTGCCACGCTGAAGGCTGAAGCCTTTATCGTCAGCCCACGACATCGTTGGCGGATGCGCCATAGCCCGGCCGCCGCGGGTTCGACACGTTAGGGCCGCGACACCAAACCTCAGAGCGCCTTCAGGCTTCGGAGCCCCCTCTCGTCGGAGTTGATCATGGACTTATGCACCCCATCCGCCGAAATACCGCGCATATGTCCATGATCAACTTGGCTTAGGAGTGGGGTTGGTGAGCGTGATCTCGTGGGCAGTGGAGAGCGCGGCACTCCGATTCATGTGACAGGGTGGCGAGGTGTCCCCCACGCTGCTGTCGTCGCGCCATCAAGAAGCAATGCACCGGAGAGGCGATTCGTCCCGGGGAGCGGAGCAACGAGGCGGCGGTAACACTTCCCGAGGGGTGAGGCAAGCGCCGCCAGCACTTGGAGAGTCGGCGCTGGCACGCAACGACCCTCGGCAGTACGACGACCTGGCTGACACGTGGTGGAACCCGCGCGGCCCATTCGCAATGTTGCACTGGATTGCCGAAGCACGCGCCGCGCTGATTCCACCTGCGCAGCGCGACGGACAAGTGCTCCTCGACCTCGCCTGTGGTGCTGGGTTGATGGCACCTCACGCCGCGGGTAAGGGCTACACCCACATCGGTCTCGACATCACGGCCTCGGCACTGGCGCAGGCTCGCGAGCACGGCGTGACAACCCTGCGCGCCGATGTTCTTGCCCTCCCGCTCGCAGACGAGTCCGCCGATGTCGTGACGGCGGGGGAAATCCTCGAACACGTCACCGATCTTCCTCGGACCATCGAGGAGTCGGCGCGCGTTCTCAAGCCGGGTGGCACGTTAGTCATCGACACGATCGCGGACACGAAGTTGGGTCGGTTCATCGCGGTGACAATCGCCGAGCGCATCCCTGGTGGCGCGCCCCCCGGCATTCACGATCCGGCGCTCTTCGTCGATCGCAAGCAACTTGTGGCGGAGTACGCGCGTCACGGCGTACGCCTGCAATTGCGCGGCATGCGTCCGGCGTTGCCATCGGTGATTGCCTGGCGGTCGGGTCGCGCTGAGAAGGCCCGCATGGTTTCCATGCGTACGACCGCCGTTCTGTTTCAGGGCATCGGTCGCAAGGATCCTGCATGACGGCGGCCACGCGTGCGGACAACGGGCCTGCTAGTGGGAACTCGCGAGCGGCCGCAAGTGGCGGCGTCGAGAGCGCCGAAACGACCCGAACTGCATCCCGACTCGCCAGTCCAGCCGACGCACTGGCGGCGGCGCAGCGCCTGCAACCGCGCATCGCTGCGCGAGCAGTCGACCACGACCGTGCTGGCATCTTTCCCGAAGCCGACTTCGCTGACTTGCGCGCGCAAGGTCTGCTGGGACTGATGGTTCCGAGCCGACTCGGCGGCCCTGGTGCCACATTTACGGACTACGTCGAAGTGGCGATGGCGTTAGCGTCGGGTAACGGCGCGACTGCACTTGTCTTCAACATGCACGCGTCTATCACGGGTGCACTCGCACAGACTCCCGATGAACTTGCGCGATTCCTCGGCGTACCTGAGACGTACTTCGGGGCGCGAGATCGCATCCTTGAAGGTGCACGCGATGGGGCGTTCTACGCCGTCGCGATGAGCGAGCGGGGTGCGGGCTCGCGACTGTCGAAGATCACGACCACGTACGAATCGATCGACAGTGGCTATCACCTCAAGGGCGCCAAGACTTTTGTATCCGGTGCCGGGTTTGCCGACGCCTACCTCATTGCGGCGAAGTCGCACATTGCCGATCCGCCCGAAGTCTCTCATTTTCTCGTGCCCGCGGCTGACGGGCTCACCGTCGAACAGACGTGGGACTCCCTGGGGATGCGCGCTACCGGAAGCCAAGACCTGCACATTGACATCGATGTGTCACCGGACACGTTGATCGGTGGGATGGAAGGCCTCACGTTGCTGCTCGCGCAGGTCATGCCGCAATGGTTGGTAGCGAGTTACGCCGCGGTGTACGTCGGTGTCGCCCAGTCTGCGATCGATGCTGCAATCGAGCACGTGAAGTTGCGAAACCTGAGCGCGCTGCCAGCCGTACGGGCGCGAATCGGTCGCGCGGATGCGTCGGTTGCGGCCGCTAGGTTGGCCGTACGCGAAGCTGCGCGACGCATTGACACCGAACCAGGTGAGGCCGAAACCAACCAGTGGGTCTATCGCGCGAAGTTGCTGGCCGGGCAAACAGCGATGGACGTTGCCGCATCAATGTTGGAGGCTGCCGGCACGTCGGCGACGCGGCGCGGCCATCCCCTCGAACGCATCTACCGTGACGCACGATGTGGATCACTACAGCCGGCAACCTCGGATGTATGCGCGGACTGGTTGGGCGTCGCGGCACTCGGCGATGACCCGGAAGCCGACGCGGCGGTACCCCGATGGTGATGCACCGATGACCAATCGCGCGATCGTGAGCGGTTCGGGGTTCGCGTTTCCTGAGACAGCGACTCAGGTCGATCTATGGGACGGATTCTTCAAGGCGCATTACAACAACTCGCCGATCGCCCGACGGATTTTCACCACCGCCGGCGTACGCCAACGTCACGCGGTCGCCAATCCGATCATCGAAGACGTCTCGGGTTTGTCGACGGCAGCTCGGATGACTCGATTCCTCCCGGAAGCGATGCCGCTGGGGAAGGAAGCGATCGGTACGGCGCTGACCGATGCGGGATTGGATGCGAGTGAGATCGGCCTGTTCGCTGTCGCATCGTGTACGGGCTACGCGACACCGGGACTGGACATCTTGCTCGCGCGTGACATCGGCATGTCGGACAGCGTTCAGCGACTCTTCATCGGTCACATGGGTTGCTACGCAGCGCTTCCGGCGCTTGGAGCGGTGTCGGACTACGTCACTGCGCGGCAGCGTCCGGCGCTGTTGTTGTGTATGGAGTTGACGAGCCTTCACATTCAGCCGCCGACGAGTGAGACCGATCAGATCGTGTCGCACGCGCTGTTTAGTGATGCCGCTGCGGCACTCGTTGTGCAACCATCGGCGCCCGTCGGTGCGCGCGCCGCACTCGAAGTCGTCGACATCATTGCCCAAACCGACGTGTCCGCGCAGGACCACATGACGTGGGATGTCACCGATCTCGGGTTTCGGATGGGGCTGTCTGCTCGCGTACCTGACGTACTCGCGCTGCATCTGCGCAACGTCGTCGACGATTTACTCGGACGCAATCGGCTCGCGATTTCCGACGTACGCGGGTGGGCCGTACATCCAGGTGGGCCGCGCATCCTCGACGTCGCTTCCGAGGTACTCGATCTGAAGCCCGACGACCTGGTGGAATCGCGCGAGACGTTGGCCAATCACGGCAACTGCTCGTCGGCGACTGTGCTTGCGGTGTTGGAAGAGGTGCGACAACGACGTGACCTCAAACCCGGCCAACACGTGGTGGCGCTGGCATTCGGCCCCGGCCTCACCCTCTACGCCACCCTCCTCCGCGCCACCTAGCCCACCACCCATCGCAACACCCGAGTTGATCATGGACTTATGCACGGTATTAGGCGGACTGGGCTGCATTTCTCCATGATCAACTGCTGAGTCACCGCGCAGGCATCGAGACCAAGGGGTACGAACTGGTCGCAGCCTGACCTCAATCCGGGGCCATGGTTGCTTCCCACCTAGTTTCTGGCGAGGAAGCAACCACAAGCACAGGAATAGCGGACGGCGCCTACTGAGGTGCCCACAACGACAGCGAGAAGCGCTCACTCGAGTCGGTCCACCAGCCCGACCGGGTAAATCCGGCCAGATCCATCTCTGCTTCCAACCGCTCACGCCGGAACTTCGCCGAGATCTCCGTACGCATCGACTCCCCGGCGGCGAAGGACACGTCGAGGTCAAGCCCGCCCACCCGTACGTCTTGGTCCTCGCACGATTGGAGACTCATTTCCATCCACTCGTTGCTCGCATCCCAGGTCGCAACGTGATCGAAGTTTTCGGCGACGAAGTTTGCATCGAGGCCTCGATTGAGAACCTCCAAGACGTTGCGATTGAAGGCGGCAGTGACGCCTGCCGAGTCGTCGTACGCCCGGACCAACACGTCCGGCGATTTGACCAGATCGGCGCCGACCAGGAAGCGATCGTGTGGCGCGAGAGAGTCGCGTACCTGCCGCAAGAAATCGGCGCGAGCGGCCGGTTCGAAGTTTCCGAGCGTTCCGCCGAGGAAGATGACGAGCCGCTTGCCCGACGTCGGTAGGAGATGCAACTGATTGGTGAAGTCAGCGACCAATGCGTGCAATTGCAGACCCGGGTAGTCACGGGTGAGCGAATCGGCGGCCTCACGGAGTGCGTCTTCACTCACATCTAGCGCGACATAGTTCTGCAAACCCTGCGACGCGATCATGGCGTCAATGAGCAGGCGCGTTTTGATCGACGAACCCGAACCGAGTTCGACGAGGGTGTCGCTGTCGCTCACCGACGCGATGTGCGCGGCGTGAGTTTCGAGGATTTCGCGTTCTGTGCGGGTGGGATAGTACTCCGGCAGTCTGGTGATTTGCTCGAAGAGTGCGCTACCGACCTTGTCGTAGAACCACTTGGGCGGCAACGACTTTGGGACACTTGTCAGGCCCGCCAACGCATCACGACGCAGTGCGTCGGCGGCATACTCCGGTGGCAGATGTACGTCGAGGCGATACTCGTTCACAACGACATCACCATGACTCCGTCGGCGAGCGATGCGGTGAGCAGCGATTGATCAGGCACGCGGGTCCAACCTTCTTCATCGTCATGGGGTTCGGAGGCGACAACGATTGAGTCGTCGGCTCCGCGCCAGAACAGACTGTTGCCGATCGCCGTCGCTGCGATCTCAACGCCATCGGTCAAGAGGAAATTGAATCGTCCGTCGCAGTGCTGACTAGTCACACGTGCGACGGATGCCAATGCGTCACCGAGCGACGCGTCGCCATCGAGCCGAGCCTGAACCAACAACCACAGCAGAGCTGAATCTGTGGCGGCTTCCATATCCAACAACCGAGTTGGGTCGAGATGGTCAAGTAGGGGCTTCGCTTTGTCGGGGTAACCCTCGAGAGCGCCATTGAGACTAAACAACCACCGCTCGTGTGCGAGGGGTGCGCAGGCCGCTTCACCGAACGGCATTCCCGGTGAAGCCGAGCGCACGGCCGCGAGGATGGCTGGCGAGGACGCGACTCGGGCCACGTCCGAAAATCCCGCGTCGGTCCAGATGGGTCGATCCCGCCGATACCGAACCGGAGTCTGACCGCTCGACTCTCGCTCATACCAGCCGACACCGAAGCCGTCGACGTTCATGATTCCGCTGATCTGAAGCCGAGGCGCCCACGACTGCTCCACCAACGAATGTGCGGGATCAATCAGCAACGATTGAAGCGTGATCGGTGTACCGATGTACGCGAGATGACGGCACACCGTCAGCGCGCGCCCGTCGAGGGCTCATGCGAACCAACCGAATCCAACGGACCCGACGGCTCCGAGGTTTCTACATCCGCGGCGCAGCGGAAACCGGCGAAGATCTGACGCCGAATCGGATGGTCCCAGTTGCGGAATGTCCCACGGCACGCAGCGAAATCGGTCGCAAACGATCCACCCCTCAACAGCTTGTAGTCCCCTCCAAAGAACACTTCGGAGTACTCGCGGTACGGCCACGCGCGGAAACCGGGATATGGCGCCAAATCACTCGCCGTCCACTCCCAGACGTCGCCGATGAGTTGCCGTACGCCGTACGGTGACGCACCTAGCGGGTAGGACCCCACGACCGCCGGTTGCAGATGACGTTGGCCGAGATTCGCCTGCTCAGGCGTGGGATCGCTGTCACCCCAAGGGAATCGGCGCGACCGAGCGGTCACCGGATCGTGGCGAGCCGCCTTCTCCCACTCACCTTCGGTCGGCAGACGCTTGCCGGCCCAGCGGGCATAGGCATCCGCTTCGTACCAACACACATGGACCACGGGCTCATCCAGCGGGACGATCTCGTCGCGACCAAAGCGGGTACGAATCCATTGTTTGCCATCGCGACGCCAGAAAAGCGGGGCAAATAAACCATCGCTCTGACGGTGAGCCCAGCCCTCATTGCTCCACAGACGCACGTCGTCGTAACCGCCATCGACGATGAACTCCTGGTACTCCGCGTTGCTGACCGGCGCCGTGTCGATCCGAAACGCGGGCACATGCACCACATGTGCGGGCTGCTCATTGTCCAAAGCCCATGGCTCGGTGGACGTGCCCATGGTGAAAACGCCACCAGGAATCACGACCATCTCTGGCAGCGTGCCGACGTCAGAAGCGTCCATAGGAGCCGGGGCACTCAGTACGGCTTTACCGCGGCGTAACTGATGCGTAGCCAACATCGTTTCGTCGTGTTGCGCTTCATGTTGGACGATCATCCCGAACGCAAAACCGTTCTCCAAGAGCGGTCGGCCCTCCAGCGCAACGTCTTCGAGAACATCGAGAACGCGACCCCGCACGTCGCCGACGTAACGCTGAGACTCGGACACGTCCAACAACGGGAGCGCCGGGCGGTCGCCGCGTGGATGCTGAAACGCGTCGTACAACTGATCAACCGCGGGATCGAGGATCGGCGCGCGACCGCCGACGTCGCGCAGCAACCAGAGTTCTTCTTGATTCCCGATGTGGGCAAGATCCCACACTAACGGCGACATCAGCGGTGAGTGTTGGGCCACCAATTCCGATTCATCCAACGACGCGGTAAGCGACGTCGTACGCGCTCGCTGACGCCCTAGGTCCGCGGCAATTTGTTCCTTAAGCTGATCGTCGGTCAGCATGCTCGCGACTCCGAGATCTCTGCTTCGGTTATCAGCATGTTCAGCTGCGAGGGGTCGTCGAGGAGGTCATCGGCGGGACATCGACCGCGTGACGTGTAGGTCTCGATGAAATCGTCGATGTCGCGCAGGACCTCGGAGGGGACGCGAGAAGAGGCGAGCGAATCTCGGGCCAACGTGATGCAGGTTTGCGCGGACTTGGCCAAATCGTCGTCGTCGAGTCCGTAACGCGCTGCGTCCTCCCAGCGGCCCTCAACGGTCGCCACCGCCGCAAGTACGTCCTCGGCGATGCTGGCGTCATTCATCAGAGTCGCGACCACGGCCGTCAGGACTCGCCAATGCTCGCTGCGCTGAGCATCGAGGTAGCGCAATTCCACTGCGCCGCGCGCTCGTACCGGAGGGAAGAGCGTCGTGAGGTGATAGTCGAGATCTCCAAGCGTGGGTGCGGCCAACTCCGGATGGAACTTCCACGCCCCGCCGACCCAGTCCCTAAACGACAATCCGCGCGGCACGGACCAATCCCCGTTGTCGCGACGCACGAGCATGAGTTGCGCGTCGAGGGCGTAACGCGCATACGCCTCGCGCTGGTCGACCTGTGAGGACGGGTCAAACGCCGACGACGTGCGCGACGGATCGAAGCCGAACCACGCTTCTTGTCGGCTGCTCTTCCAACCAGTTGCGCGGCCATAGCGATACGGCGAGTTCGCGAACATCGCCAGCAATGTTGGACCCATTGCATGAGCGAGCGCCCAACGCGCGCGGTAGTCGCGCGGATGGTGGGCGTTGGAGGAATCCAGACCGGATTCAACGGTGATTTGAATCGAGGTGGTCGAACACATCATGGTGCGGCCGGACGATCCCCAATGATCGAAGTGGCGCTCCATCGTCTCGTACCGGGGATGATCGAGGATCCGTCGAGGGGCGCGGACTGGATCGAGGGCGCATCCAACCAATGCGATGCCGTGAGCCCCGAGGCCCGATCGCAACACGTGGAGATCGGCGTGGGCAGCCCGGATCAGCGAGTCCAAATCGGGTGCGGGTGCGGTACTGAGCTCAACCTGGCCACCAGGCTCGAAAGTGACGAGCCCGCCAGCGGGGAGCGGGGACAACGACCTGAGGGTCGCCATGATGCGCCCATGATCGACAGCGGCCGTCCAACTGCTGCCTTGCGCCGGAATGTATTCCAATTCCAGTCCGAGGGTGCCCAGGCTCTCCGGGGGGCCGGTTTTGAAGCAAGTCCGCTCAACGTACGCCGCAGCCGCGGCCTCCGTGAGCGGGTGGGCCAACTCGTCACACGGAGCGGTCGCCACAACTGCTGGCCCGGAAAGAGCAGGCACCGTCCCCGTTTCACTCGCGGTCATCTCGCCTCCTACTGTCCGTTGATGTCTCGTGACTGACTCGGGATACGACCGTACGCGGCGGTCCCGACCGGGAGTCAAGGATTCACTGAAACGAGTCCGCAATTCGTAATTTGTGCTGAGATTCGGGACCACGAGGCGCACAGTTTGGCGCGTTCTCACTATGTGGACCTTTGAGGAGCGGATGGTCATGGCCCGGCTCGCCGAAATGAAGCGCCGGATGGCCGTTCAACTGCGACTACACCCGGCCGCCCATCGGATCTACCGCCGAGTCCGTCGGCTTCCGGCACCTCCGCCACCGGGTTTCACCCAAGTGTGGGTCGCCTTACCGAGACACGCATCTCGTCAGCACGCGGCGTTGATGATCGAGGCGCCAGGCAACATTCTGATTCCCAAGATGCTCCGATCAACTGGCCTTGCGGGCTACGAACCAGAAACGCTGGCCTGCTTCTTGGCTGTGCTCGACAGCGCGCCAGCCGGACCCGTGTGGGATGTCGGGGCAAACATCGGCATCTTCGCCATGCTGGCTGCTGTCATGTCCGACCGGGAGGTGGTGGCATTCGAACCGACACCAGAAACGCTTACGGTCGCGCGGGAGTCGGCGAATCGCAACGACTTGAGAATTGACTATCGCCAGGTGGCGTTGGCGGCCGAAGTCGGGACTGCAACGTTGTACCTGTCCACCAAATCCGACACATCAAATTCGCTTCAAGCCGGATTCAGGACAGCGCACTCGAGCATCGACGTCGAACTCAACACGGTCGACAACCTCGTCATGACGGGACAAGAAGCACCGGCGATAATGAAGCTCGACACTGAGACGACCGAGCCTGACGTCTTGCGCGGCGCGGCAGATTCGATCGCCAAGTATCGCCCGTGGATCTTGTGCGAAGTCCTCGCTCGACGAGTCGAGATCCAGCTCCAGGACGAAATGGGAAAGCACGGATACAACTGGTTCCCGATCACCGACGACAATCCCCTGGTCCGCTCCGACACCCTCGTGGGCAACAACCGATTTCCGATGTGGTTGTTCGCCCCAGAGGAACCAACCACCGAATTTTGGCGTCGATTGACTCACTGGCGAACGGAGCTGCAGAAATGCCAACCTCAGCGCTGGCCCGCCCACTAACGTGACTGCGGTGCCACACGATCCCAGCGACTCCACGTCAATGACGGCCGAACAGGCGCGACTCAATGCGGCCAACGACGACGAGGCGACCTGGCGCAAATGGGGTCCGTACGTATCTGAACGCGCTTGGGGAACCGTACGCGAGGATTACAGCGAGAACGGCGATGCCTGGAACTACTTCCCTTTCGACGACGCCAAGTCGCGCGCATTCCGTTGGAGCGAGGATGGTTTGGCCGCGATCTGTGACAAAAATCAATACCTCTGTCTGGGACTGTCTCTATGGAACGGGCGAGACCCCATCCTCAAGGAGCGAATTTTTGGACTGAACGGACCACAGGGCAACCACGGCGAAGACGCCAAGGACTACTGGTGGTACCTGGACTCGACCCCGACGCATTCGTGGATGACGTGGCGCTATCACTATCCGCAGGCTGAATTCCCGTACGCCGATCTCACCGCCGAGAATGCGCGACGCGGTCGATCAGAGCCGGAGTACGAACTGGTCGACACTGGCATCTTCGACGACGACCGTTACTGGGCCATCACTGTCGACTACGCCAAAGTTGACACCGATGACCTGTTGATGCGCGTCACTATCGACAACCGCGGTCCCGACGTCGCGACCCTGCATGTGCTCCCAACGTTGTGGTTCCGCAATACCTGGTCCTGGGAGGACCCAACGGTCACGTCACGACCGTCGATGACGTGGCGCGACGGCGAAGGCGGACAACCTGGGCGAATCATCGCCGCACACGAACATCTCGGTGAGATGACAATGGTCGGACAGGAGTCTGGGACGCCGCTCTTTTGTGACAACGAGACAAACGCCCTGCGAGTCTTCGGGGTTGAGCCGGGCGCGGAAGGTGCGGGACCGGCGTACCCCAAGGATGCGATCAACGACTACGTGATTGGCGGCCATCGCGACGGCGGCCAAGCCGGGGACGCGTTCGTGTGTCCCGATCGCATCGGCACTAAGGCGGCTCTGCATCACGTCGTGACTCTCGCCCCAGGCGAAATGACCGAGATCCGGGTGCGCCTCGCTTCCGTCGCGCAAAGCGCCGATGAACCGGTCGCCGTCGACCTCGCTGATGAGTTCGGTTCAATCCTCGACGTGCGTCAACGCGAGGCAGACGAGTTTTTCGAAAGCCTCTCGACCGAGTCGATGACCGTTGACGAGAAACTGGTTGCACGCCAGGCAATTGCTGGTCTCATGTGGGGGAAACAATTCTTCCACTACGACGTCGAACGCTGGCTCAACGGCGATCCCACCGGACCTATGCCGAGCGAGCGACGCAAGACCGGTCGTAATCACACCTGGATCCACCTGAACAACCACGACATCATCTCGATGCCCGATCCTTGGGAGTACCCGTGGTACGCCGCGTGGGACCTCGCCTTCCACTGCATTCCACTCGCTCAAGTTGATCCCGAATTTGCGAAATCTCAACTCGTCTTGCTATTGCGCGAGTGGTACATGCACCCGAACGGCGCAATACCGGCGTATGAATGGAACTTCAGCGACGTCAATCCACCCGTGCACGCCCTTGCCGCGCTGCGCGTCTTCAATATCGATGGAGCGCAGGACTACAGCTTCCTCAGTCGGGTCTTCAGCAAGTTGCTCATCAACTTCACCTGGTGGGTCAATCGTCAGGACAGCGAAGGAAACAATGTCTTTGAGGGCGGATTCCTCGGTCTCGACAACATCGGCCCCATAGATCGATCCGGCGGACTCCCCGAAGGTACCGTCCTCGAGCAGAGTGACGGTACAGCGTGGATGGCGATGTATTGCCTGGGAATGCTGCAGATTTCCCTCATCCTCGCCGAACACGACCCCGTCTATCAGGACGTCGCGACCAAGTTCTTCGAGCATTTCGCCTACATTGCCGACGCCATCGACAAGCAAGGGCTGTGGAATGAAGGGGACGGCTTCTACTACGACGTCCTTCGCTTCAACGACGGTCGTACCGAGCCGATGCGGGTTCGTTCGATGGTCGGTCTTCTCCCCTTGTGCGCCGCTGCCACTCTCGGCCAAGCCACGTTAGATCGACTCCCCGAATTCGCCGAGCGCTTTCACTGGTTTTTGAAGAACAAGCCGCAGTATGAGCGAGTCATCGGCGCGACCCACATCCGCGACGGCAACAAGGGCCGCCTGTTCTCGATCGTGCACCCCGAACGCCTCGTGAGCATTCTTGCCACCATGCTCGACGAGAAGGAGTTCCTCAGCCCGTACGGTCTGCGCTCCCTGTCCAAGCACCACGGGAGCAATCCGTACACCGTCAATCTTGGCGGCGCTGACTTTACGGTGGGATATGAACCAGCGGAGTCGACGACGAATCTCTTTGGCGGAAATTCTAATTGGCGCGGACCGCTGTGGTTTCCGGTCAACTACATGGTGATCGAAGGGCTACGCCGCTACGCGCGATACCTCGGCGACGATCTTCTCGTCGAGTATCCGACCGGGTCCGGGGAGTTCTTCACGATCACGGCCATAGCGGACGATCTGTGCTGGCGGCTGATCAGGATCTTTCTCAGGAATGACCAAGGTCGACGCCCCGTGTTTGGCGACGTTGAACTGTTCCAAAACGATCCCCAGTGGCGTGACTCCGTGCCGTTCTATGAGTACTTCCACGGCGACGATGCGCGTGGCCTCGGCGCCGGCCACCAGACCGGTTGGACGGCGCTTGTCGCGGACCTCATTGTCCAGATGCGCCAACCCGACGTCGGCGGGCGATGGCGCTACCGGTAGTTGGGTCCGCAACCGATTCTGAGAACTTCACCAGATCCGGCATGCGACGATGGCCAGATGGATCAACCCGGAAGGGCGCCGGCCCTGCTGCTCGTCGAAGATGATGATCAGCTCTCGGAGATGCTCAACGGCTTGCTGAGCGAGGCTGGCTATCGAGTGACCGTTGCCCGCGACGGCCACACCGGCTTGCACAAGGGCTTGAGTCACCCGTATGACGTCATGGTGATTGACCGGGGCCTTCCCGCGATCGAGGGCAGTGACTTGGTCGCTCGATTCAGAGCCCAAGGTGTTGCGACGCCGATCTTAATGTTGACGGCTCGCGGAACTGTGGCTGATCGAATTCACGGTCTCGATGCGGGAGCCGAGGACTACTTGGTCAAGCCTTTCGACGTCGACGAATTGCTCGCCCGGATCCGGGCGCTGCACCGACGGCACCAAGAAACTGCGGAATCTATGTCGATCGGCGTACGCCAACTCCTGGTCCAGGAGCGACGAGTAGTCGGCGAGGGATTTGACGACGTCGACCTGTCCGGCCGTGAGTGCGAACTCCTTCGGGTCCTGGCCTCGCGTCCCAATCGCGTGTTTACCCGCGACGAATTGATTGCGCGAGTTTTCGACGACGCGGAGACACCAGGTGCCGTCGACACATACGTGCACTATTTGCGACGCAAACTGGGCAAGGAATGCGTTCGAACCGTGCACGGGATGGGATACCGGATCGGTACCGCGTGAAAGAAGAGTCCGACACCTCGCTCATGCGTCGTGCTGCTTTTGTCATCGCTCTGCAGACGGTGCTCGCTGTCACACTGGTGTTGGTCCTCGTCGGAGTCTTGGTCTACACGCTCTATGTGCGACAGCAAACACGGGATAACCAACGACTTCTGTCGGAGACGGTGTCGAACGCCGATGACGTCAACGATCCCCCATCGGGAATCATTCTTCTCACTCGCACTGCTACTGGTGTTCAAGCCCACACTCGTGGCGCCCCTGATGCCGTGATCAAATTCGATCTCGCCAGCCTGCCGAATGATGAAAGCCGCGCCACGATCGGCGACGTCAAGTACGAAGTTGATGTACGAGATGAAGATGGGGTTCGAACAGTCGGACTCATTGATCGCACCAGCGGTGAGGAGGAAGAAAAGCGACTCGCCGTGGCCCTACTCGCCGCCGGATTTGTGGGCATTGTGTTTGCGGCCATCGCGAGTTGGGTCCTTGGGCTACGGGCGGTGCGGCCGTTGGGCACCGCCCTGGGCTTACAGCGGCAATTTGTCGCAGACGCGAGTCACGAACTCCGAACGCCGTTGACTGTCATCCACACTCGAGCTCAGCTGCTCCGCCGTCGTATGGGTGAAGACGCGAGCGAGCAGCAGAAACGGGAACTCGATCAGTTGGTCCGCGATTCTCGAGCCATGGGGGACGTGATCAGCGACCTGCTGCTGTCGGCGGAACTTCACAGCGGAGCCGCCAGTGGCATCGATGTCGATCTCGGCGTACTCGCTCACGAAATTGTCTCGAGTTTGATTCCGTACGCGGACTCACGAGGAATCGACCTCGTCGCACAAGTCTCTGACAACCCTGACGATCCAAATCTGATCGTGAAGGGTGTGGAAGTCGCGCTGCGACGAGCCAGTACGGCGCTCATCGACAACGCCGTGGGACACACCCCTGCGCATGGACACGTCGTGGTCCAGGTTCGTCGGGTCGGTGATCTGGTGTGGATGGCTGTACGCGACGACGGCGAGGGTCTTGATCCCGCCGACGGCGATCGACTCACCCAGAGGTTCGCACGCGGGGATCACGCGCCTGGGCGCGGGAGGCGCTTTGGCTTAGGGCTCGCTCTGGTCGCGGAAGTGGTCCGCGCGCACGACGGCGAGCTCGACATCTCCGGTACGCCTGGCGAAGGCGCCACATTCACGATGAAGTTGCCGGCGTCAACGTCGTAACTCTGCAGTTGTCCAGCTCTCTCAGAGTTCTCTCACAACCTGTTGGCTATTCTCATCCAACACAAGAAGGGTTGGCTGTGACCACGTCACGACATTGGAGCCGCCGCGACGTGCTGGCACTCGGAGCGCTCGCGTCCGCTGCCACGGTTGCCGGATGCGCCCCCGGTCAATCCGAGTCGTCCGTGAAGTCCCCGACGCCGAATGACTCGCGGAAATCAAAGTCAACGCCGCCAGCGACAACTCCCCAGTCACCACCCGATGGGGCAACTCCCGCACACTCCGCGGCCGCCGAACCCACTGGCCCAGCGACTGAAATTGCTCATGGCCCGTCCTCAACATCGACGGTGGCACTGACTTTTCACGGCGCGGGCGATCCGGCAATCGCGCTTGCCGTCCTTGGTGAAATCGAACGCGCGCACGGTCTTGCGACGGTGTTCGCCGTCGGCTCATGGCTAAAGGGCAACCCATCCATCGGCAGACGAATACTTGACGGGGGCCATGTACTCGGCAACCACACTATGAACCACAAACCCATGCGGCGTCTGACAGCGGCGGCCGCCTTCGATGAAATTGCGCGCGGCGCAGCGGCTGTCCGCCAACTCAGTGGTTCGCCAGGCTGGTTCCGCCCTTCAGGCACGCCACATGCAACCCCGACGATTCTGGCCGCGGCGGGCAAGGTCGGCTATCACACCAGCGTTGCCTACGACGTTGATCCAGCCGACTACACCGACCCCGGCCAACGCGCGGTGACGGCCAGGGTGCTGGCCGGCATACGGCCGGGATCAATAGTGTCGCTGCATCTCGGCCACGCGGGAACGCTGGCTGCCATGCCGGCCATCCTCGAGGGGCTCGCAACTCGCAACCTCTCGACCGTCACGGTGGCAACACTGCTGGCGGGAGTGCGCGCGTGAGGTCGCACCTACGACGAGGGCGCGCCGGGCTTCCGTTTTGCGCAATTCTCACGGCAAGCATTGTGACCGTGGCCTCATGCTCATCCAACGCACCCGATGCAAGCAGCGTTCCCTCCTCATCCTCGATGCCGTCGATGTCGGACATAAGCGGGATGGCAGATGTGTCGCCCACTCCACAGTCAAGTTCGAACGCGGGGGTAAGCCCGCTAAGCGGCGACCTATTGCCCGGAATGCCGGCACTTCAAGACTCGCGTGATGTGTATGCAGCCGACCGACCTAACCAGTTTTCTCCTGTCGTCAAGGGCATGCCGTACCGCATCTATGTCCCGAACACCTCAAGCAACACGGTCACCGTGATCGATCCGGTGACCTACCGCGTGTTGACGAACTACCAGGTCGGCAACGAACCGCAGCACGTCGTTCCGTCGTGGGATCTCAAGACGCTCTGGGTCAACAACGACCTCGGCAATTCGCTGACCCCGATCAACCCGCGTACGACTAGGCCGGGACGGCCGGTGAAGGTCAACGACCCGTACAACCTCTATTTCACTCCCGATGGCAAGCGAGCTGTCGTGATGGCGAGCAAGGCTCGGTCACTGGACTTTCGCGACCCGCACACCATGGCATTGCGCAAATCGGTGCACGTGCCATGTCTTGGCGTAAACCACGCGGACTGGACCGCGAACGGTCGATACTTCCTCGTGTCCTGCGAATTCTCCGGCGACCTGTTGTGGGTCGACACTGCTAACGAGCGCGTGGTCACCACACTTCATCTGGGTTCGATGTCGATGCCCCAGGATGTGAAGCTCAGTCCGGATGGAACGCGATTCTTCGTGGCGGACATGATGAACAACGGCGTGTGGATTGTCCGCGTGACAGCCAACGGACCCAAGATCGTGCAGCTGATACCTACCGGCCTTAGAGCCCACGGGCTCTATGTCAGCCGAGACAGTCAACGACTGTTCATCGGCAACCGAGGCGAGGGAAGCATCTCGGTGTTGCGGTTCACCGACGACACCTTGGTCGCCAAGTGGCGTCTGCCCGGCGGCGGTAGCCCCGACATGGGCGGCGTCTCACCCGACGGGAACGTCCTGTGGCTTTCCGGGCGGTTTAATCACGAGGTCTATGCAATCAACACCAAGACAGGTGCCCTACTGGCTCGGATTCGTGTCGGGTCGGGACCTCACGGCCTGGCCGTCTACCCGCAGCCCGGGCGCTATTCCCTCGGCCATACGGGCATTTTCCGGTAGCCGACTGGAGAGCGAGACGCGGAGACCCGGAGTTCACAGCCCTTTGCCAGGAGTACGGGCGGCTGCGTACAGGTCGGCTGGCAAGAGTGTCGCCAGCGCCGCCACCCGGGCGGTCATCGCAAGGAGGTTGATCATGGACATCGAGACTGATCACATGACAGGTCACAAGGAGAAGCGAAGCGGCGTACGACTGGCCGCTCTCGGCCTGACCGCTGGACTCATTGCGGGTGGAACTCTCGCCACGGCCTTAACCGCGTCCGCGGCAAGCAACAGTTCACCCCAGTTGAGTTCAACCGCATCAACCGTCACCACTGACCCCGAGGCCACTGGTGCAACGCCACCGGCTTTCCCGCCCGGTCAATCGGGGCGTCCCGGTCCCGGCGGGGCAGCCTCTGTGCGGTCCGATGAGAAAGCGCTGACCGGAGACGACCTCATGAAGGCGAAAGTCACGGCGCTTGCGGCGGTCCCCGGCGGAACCATCATTCGCGCTGAAAGCGATGCTGGAGATGGCGCGTACGAAGTCCACATGTCCAAGGCCGACGGCGACCTGGCCACCGTGAAACTCGACAAGAACTTCGTACTCGTGAAGGTCGAGTCCGGCATGGGGATGGGCGACCCACACCGCGGTGGTCCAGATCCAGCCGCGACGACTAACTCAAGTAGTTCACCCGGCGCGTAGGGGTGACGATGGAGGGCCCGATCCGCCAGACGGCGGGTCGGGCCCTCCATCGTTCTCAGGCGCGGCAGCAGTGATCTTGGTAACCCGCATGGACAATGGCCGTAAGTTTATGACCGGATCTATCGTGCGCGTGGTGGTTGAGGAGTGCTCATGTGGAGGCGTAAGGGCGACACCGACGAGACTAACCTGATACGTCCCGAGACTGATCTAGTCAGTTCGCCCGCCGATGGCGATGCCGTCACCGGCAGAGTGAAGACGCACAAGCCCCGAGGTTCGATGCTGCGTACCGCCGACAACCGACCCGTGGTCACTGAAGTGGCCTTTGACCAGGATCGACTACGTCGCTCACTGGTCCTACTACTTGTCATTATTTCGTTCTGGCTCACCGCGGTGTGGGTCTTCTTCGCGGTCAGCCACTTCTTGTTCTTGCTCCTGCTTGCGTGGCTCCTCTCAATTGCGATGGAGCCGACGATCGGTTTCCTCATTCGACACGGCATGAAGCGAGGAGCGGCAACTGCCGTTACAGGTGGTTCGGGGATTGTGACCTTCATCGTCGTGGCTGCCCTGTTTGGAACCCAGTTTGTGAATCAGTTGGCCGGTCTTATCCAGTCGCTGCCGGACCTGGTCACACAGTCTGTCAATTGGGTCAATCAGACGTTCCACACGAACCTCGACGCCTCGGCGATCGCAGCGAAACTTAACGTCGGACCGGACCAGGTCGCCAGCGTCGCGAGCGGTCTTGCCGGCGGCGTTCTCGGATGGGCCGGATCGCTGGTGTCTGTGATCTTCGACCTGTTTACCGTCATCGTGTTCATGTTCTACTTCGCTGGTGCGGGCCCCCGCATTCTGCAGGCCGTTGCGGTGTGGATGCCACCGGAGCGTCAGCGCGTCATCGGGACGGTGTGGCAAATCGCGACTGAAAAGACCGGCGGCTACGTCATTTCTAAAGTCGTGTTGGCCGGACTGTCAGCGTTCTTCCATGGCATCTTCTTCTGGGCCATCGGGGTCCCGTTCTGGCTGCCGATGGCCCTTCTAGTCGGTATCACTTCCCAGTTTGTGCCGCTTGTAGGCGTCTACATCGGGATTGCTATTCCGGTCATCGTGTCGGTCTTCGAAAAACCCCTCAACGCCGTGTGGATCATTGTCTTTTCGACGATCTACCAGCAGATCGAGACCTACTTCTTTACTCCCAAGGTTTCTCGAAGAACCATGGACGTCAATCCCATTCTTGCGCTGGCCGGCGTCTTTGTCGGGGCGGCGGTGTGGGGTCCACTAGGTGCACTGATTGGAATTCCGCTAGCTGCCGCAATCGTTGCGGTCGCAGAAACGTACGGTCGCCGTTACGAACTGGTTCCCGGACTCACGGTGGAGTTTGCCGACGACGACGAAGTCACGGAGGACGTCGGCACTAACGACGTCGCAAGCGAGAACGCCCACGGTGGCGCCGAAACCAAAGGTGGCGACGAAGTCAAGGACTAGTCAACTAGTGGTGGAAAGCCGTTGCACTCTCGCGGGTGTGAATCGGCTCCGGTTGTTGTTGTAGCCGTGGCAATTGACGCAGCAGATCGTTAATCAGCATGTCGGCCATGTCATCGGTAAAGCCACGCTTGACGACGACCCGCAACGCTGCCACGTCCTCGCAATTCTTCGGGAAGGTGTACGCCGGAAGCAGCCACCCGCGCTCCCGCATCGCATTCGATACGTCAAAGACCGTGTAGTTGTCGATCTCGTCTTTGACCTTGAAGGCGAAGACCGGGAGGGCATCTCCTCGAGTGATCAACTCGAATGGACCCAATTCCTCGATCCGCGCCGAGAGCCGCATCGCGACGTCGCGGGCGTACTGCTGCACTTTGGCGTAACCCTCGAATCCAAGGCGCAAGAAGTTGTAGTACTGCGCGACGACTTGTGCACCTGGGCGAGAGAAATTCAACGCGAATGTCGGCATGTTGTCACCGAGATAGTTGACCCAAAAGATGAGTTCATCCGGTAGCGCGTCTGCGTCCCGCCAGACGACCCAACCGACGCCGGGATACACCAAGCCGTACTTGTGTCCCGACGCGTTGATCGACGCCACCCGGGCGAGCGTGAAGTCCCACTCAAGATCCCGATCGATGAAGGGTGCCACGAATGCACCGGATGCACCGTCGACATGCACGGGGACATCGATACCGGTGGTCGACTCGAATTCGTCGAGGGCTTCGCAGATTTCTTTGATCGGCTCGTACGATCCGTCGAAGGTCGAACCCAAGATCGCAACGACTCCGATCGTATTTTCGTCGCAGAGTTTGACGGCCTCTTCGGCAGTGAGGCAGTAGCGATCGCCGTCCATGGGGACAAGACGCATCTCGACGTCCCAATAGTTGGCGAACTTCTCCCAGCAAACCTGGACATTGATACCCATCACCAGATTGGGCTTGTCGGTCGGTTTTCCGTGGGCGCGTCTGCGGTTTTGCCAACGGCGCTTCAGCGCCAATCCGCCGAGCATCGCCGCCTCGCTGGATCCTGTTGTCGAGCAGCCGGTGGCCTGCGCGGCTTCGGGGGCGTGCCAGAGCCGACTGAGAATTTCGACGCAACGCATTTCGAGTTCTGCGGTCTGCGGGTACTCGTCCTTGTCGATCATGTTCTTGTCGTAGCACTCGGACATCAACTTCTCCGCCTGTGGCTCCATCCAGGTGGTGACGAAGGTGGCGAGGTTGAGGCGGGCATTCCCATCGAGCATCAACTCGTCATGGATCATCTGATAGGCGATGTCGGGATTCATTTCCGCGGCGGGCATGTGGTGGCGAGGAATCCGGTCCGCCTCCCGGCTGAAGAGCGGATCGATCGATAGATCTGCCATCGATCGCGGTGCGGCGTCGGGATGCTTCAGTGCCATGACGTCATCTCCTAGCGGAGTCGGAGGGAATCGATTGAATGCGGCGCTCCCAGGCGCTTGCAACCAGCCACGCTGATGCGGCGGCTAAGACTGCAGCGGGAATCGTGTCGGCCCCGGCTGGACCCACAAGAAGGGCAGCAAAAATCAAGGACGCGAGGAGCAACCGAGTCGCCGCTGCCATTCCTGCCGCAGTTCCCACCGCAACAGCCATCGTGGTGGACCCACCTAGGGTGATCACTGCGATCATCGCGAGCCCGATACCGAGAAATATTGCCGGAAAGACCGGACCCCCTCGGAATCCGGCGCCCAAGCTGATGCCGTACGCCAAGGACTTTGCCACCAGCAGCAGCACGACCGCTCCGACGCCAGTGCTGGAGATCAACGCCGGTATTGACGTCTGACCTGAGAACAACACGTCGTTGACGTTTGCACCCCACACACTTGCCAACTGGGCAATCAGGCCGATCGCGAGACCACCACCGAGCAACACCACCGGCAGCCCGACCCTCACCTGCAGGGGCGGCAATCCGCTGGCAAGTCGCTTCACCGCGATGACAAGCACTCCAGCTGCCAGTCCGACTGCGATGGCGAGGAGCAGATCGACCACACGTGTCGAGTTGTACGTCGGTAGGCCCGACACCGACAGCGGTGTCGTCGGCAATCCGTCGTACGGGCCAAGTCCGACGAACACGAGGTATCCGATGGCGGCCGCGACTAGTCCCGGCACCAAGACAGGCAGCAATGCCGAACCCATACCAATGCCAGCCTCAACGATCAACATCCCCGCGACGATGGGTCCACCAAAGAGGGCCGAGATCGCGGAAAAGGATCCAGCAGTCGCGAGGACGCGTTGCCCCGGCTCGCTCACCCGAATGATCTTCGTGAGTGCAAGGCCGACGAAAGCACCAAGGGCAATCAGCGGAGCTTCTGGTCCGATGACGGCGCCGAATGCCAGCGAACCCAACGCCGCCACGATGACACCGGGGGCGTGGGAAAGCGGGGTTGGCGCGAGGCTGATGCCCTCCATCGGAGAATGTCCGCCGTCGCCGGGCAACAGCCGACGGGCGGCCAACACCAGCGCTGCACCCACTATTGGTAGCCCCACTACGAGGTACCACGGCGGCGACGAAAGACCCAGATGCAAGGGCAGGTCGTGCCAGAGCCACCCTTCGATCAAGTGAACCGACTGCAAGAACCCCACTGCCACCAGAGCTGCTGGGATACCGACCAGGGCAGCGATTCCGATGAGCCGCAGATACTCGCGTCCATCGATCTGCGGTTCGACCGGAGTCGACTGCTCAGGCAATTGCTTCATTGCCCCGCGCGTCGGCTTTTTGATCTTCGCACGCATATTGCTCGATTAGCCGCTTCTCGTCGTCCCCAGGTGGGAAGTAGAAGAAGACCAAGCCGGCGCCCAACAGAATCGCCACGATGCCCGCGGAGTATGCCCAGGCATCGCCATTGAGGAAGGCCTCCTTAGCCCCTTGAATGATCTCGGTGGAGTACTGCGGGTACTGCGCAGCAATTGCTTCGGCGCCGTCAAAGGACTTCTGCAACTGGCTTTCGACGCTTGCTGAGATCTCCGCTGATTGAGGTGCGGCTGAGGATTGGCTGGCGACGCTCGCGGCGTACCCCGCCGTGAGAAGCGCGCCGAGAATCGACTGCATGATCGCGCCGCCCAGATCCCGCTGGAGGTCGGCGGTCCCCGATGCCATACCGACCTTCTTCACCGGAACCGAGCCAGTGAGTGAATGCGATGCGGGCGTCCCGGCGAATCCCACCCCAGTCCCGACGCAGGCGTAGGCAACACCAATCTGCCAGTACGGGCTGCCCTCGCCCCAGAGGAGCAACATGGTGAGGAAGCCCAGGAGACAGAAGAGGTACCCGACGAGGAGGGTGAATCGCGCACCTCGACTTTCAACAAGTTTCGCTGAACGCGGAGCAACGATGACCATGCAGACAACGGCCGGAAGGATTGATACCCCCGCCTGCAGGGTCGAATAGTCGAGCACGTTTTGCAGGAATTGCTGGCCGACGAACATGGCACCCATCAAAGTGCCGAAGACGATGATGCCGGCGACTGCCGCAACCCAAAACACGCGTCGGCTCGCAACATGCAAATCGAAGAGCGGCGACTTCGCGCGAGACTGCCGAATGAAAAAGCCCGCTCCCGCTGCCAATGCGATGGCGGCGAGGCCGAGAGCCAGAGCCCCAGCATTGGGCACGGCCGCAAAGTTAATCGCCAACACCAGCGCGCCGATGAAGAAGACCGACAAGATCCCGCCCGGGTTGTCGACCGGCTCGGATGACTCATTGATGTGAGCCGGGACAAATCGGTATGCCATCAAGAAGGCAACAACCGCCAGGGGCAGCGTCAACAGGAAGACCGAGCCCCACCAGAAGTGCTCCAGTAGCAAGCCCGACAACATGGGGCCAAGCGCCGAAATCGCGCCACCGAGCGCCGACCACAGTGCGATCGATCGGGTACGCGCGGGACCAGACCACAGCGCGGTGATGAGCGCGAGGGTCGTGGGATAGGCCATGCCGGCTGAAAGGCCACCAAAGATTCGGGCCCCGATCAACACGGTGGCATTGGGCGCGTATGCCGCCAACAAACATGCGGGAACCGACAGAACTACGCCCAGAATCAGCATCGATTTGCGGCCGTACCTGTCCCCCACTGCCCCGAGGTAGAGAACTGATGCAGCGAGGCCGAGCGAGTAACCCACCGCAATGAGATTGAGTTCCGTCTGCGACGCCTGAAAGGCTTTACCGATCGACGGCAGCGCGACGTTAGCCACCGCCAGGTTCAGGTTCGCAACGGCCGCGGCCAGAATGAGCGCAAGCAAGACCAACTGTCCTCGGTCAGGACCCGACGATCCGTCCGTGGAACTCTGAGGACTGGCAGGTGCAGCGTCTGACATTTGGGTCCTATCTGTGCCGACGTGTAGCTCGAGCGAAGTCGTGGTCTGTTGTGTCATAGCGTCGCGAGTATCAGTGAGCGCGGGCCACGCTAGTCAGATTGACTGCCCGAGGCGGGCATTTCGTGGTACAGATGGGCGAGAAAAACGACGGAGGACTTGTGCCAGATCACTGGTTATTTGACGACCTAGGCGACACGCTCGCCGAACGCACTGGGCTGTGTGCCGCAATCGCCTTGTCCGGTTACACGTTCACGCGCAGTTTGATGCCCAGGACCGTCGTCGGACAAGCCCTGGCCACGGGAATGACCGGTGCGGTGAACTACGGCACGATCACGGCGACACAGTCCGTGTTGTGGTCGGGTGCGCGTTTTGCGCTGGGCGATCTGGTCCCCTCTGCAACCGGAAGCACCCGCGCGGAACTTCTCACTGAACGCCGACATCTCATGCGGGTCGTGGTTCACGGAATCAACTTGTCCGCCGTCGGTATCGGCTCGTTGATCGAGGCATCGACACCGCAGCAGCCGGGTGAGCCGTTGCGTCGGGCGTACGTCCGCACGTTTGGGACTCGCCTGAAGCGTGCGGCCCTCGCTGGAGCTGTGACTGCAGCCGTGCTTGACGCCGTCGAGGTTGGCGGCCAGAAAGCCAACCTGCCACGCCGGCTTACCGCGAGCGTCGTGCCTGGTGTCGTGATTGCAACCGGGATCGCCGCAAGCCGCGTCTATATGAAACGACGTCAGGCAGCTCGCTTTGATGCGGCGGCGGAAGTCGTCAATGCCGAAGCCGAAGCGGCGATGGTCAAGTCGGATGCGCCGTACGTCAAACCCCCTCTCCCCGATCCGATCGAGAAGGACTCCCGACGCACAGTGGTCATCTCCGTCGGTGCTGGAGTCGCGGCCGCGGGCGGACTTGTCATGGTCGGTAAGGGCGAGGGCTTATTTGCGCGACTCATCGCGCACGGGTTGGAGCGGGTTGTCCCCGCACACGCCGACATTCGACTAACCGTCGGTCACGTCGCCGGACTGGGAGTCCTCGCCGGCAGCGTGGTCTTCGCGATCGATCGCATCTACAAGACGACAGAAATGGCGGGCGACGCGATCGAAGCGGCCTACAAGGAGCCCCCAACTTTCCCCTACGTCTCGGGGGGCCCCAACAGCGAAGTCGATTGGTCCACGATCGGTCGCGAAGGTCGCCGCGTCGTCAACATGACGCTCACCGCCGCGGACATCGAAGACGTCATGGGCGAACCTTCGAAGGACCCGATTCGGGCTTTCGTCGGTCTTGAGTCTGCCGGTACCCCCGAAGAACGCGCCGACATGATGATGCGCGAGTTGGAGAGTTTCGGGGCCTTCGAGCGATCGTTGATCTGCTTCGCCTCGCCAACCGGGACCGGCTATCTCAACTACGTCTTGACGGAGGCCCTCGAATACTTTACGCGTGGAGATTGTGCAACCGCCTGCATTCAATACTCGCTGCGCCCATCTCCGTTGTCGCTGGACCGCGTACGAGTCGGCCGCGAAAACAACATCGCTCTGTTGGCGCGTCTCAAGGCTCGTCTAGACGAAATTCCTGACGAACGCCGTCCACGCCTCGTCCAATTTGGCGAAAGTCTGGGCGCACACACCGGCCAAGATGCGTACCTCCATCAGGGCGCAGACGGGTTCCATCGCGTCGGCGTTGACCGAGCGCTTTTCATCGGTACGCCAGACGCCAGCCGCTGGGCCAAGAGTTGGCGACTACATCCGCAAAAGAGTGACCCAAGGGACGAAATAGTTGAGGTGGCGTCGTTCCAAGAGTGGCGTGCGCTTACCACGGTGCAGAGGGCCCGGGCCAAATACGTCTTGCTGACTCATCACGAGGACCCGATCGGCAAATTCGGAGTTGAAATCGCGATCCAAAGACCCGGCTGGCTGGGCCCGCGTGAACAGCGGCCACCCGGAGTACCACCGGAGATGGATTGGTGGCCATTCCTCACCATGTTCGTCACCTTGGCCGACGTACTCAACGCCATGAATGTGGTCCCCGGTGTATTCGGAGCCAAGGGGCACGACTACCGCGCTGATCTCGCCGACTTCATTCAGGTCTCTTACGACTTGGAAGCAAGTCCAACGCAGCGCGCCGCAATGGACTACGCATTGCGGGACCGAGAACTCATGTGGGCCGAACGCCAAGTCATGTCTGAACAGATGGACAAGGCCCGCTCCAAAGTGCAAGACAAGTTGGAATCGTGGAAGGTGCCAGGGAGCGAATACCTCGACAGAGTCGTGACGCTTCCGACGGAGGACCCGATGACTGGGGTGGTCGCCCAGAGCCGTGCGAGGGCCGGCGCGGAGTGACTGCTATTGCTGTTGTCGTCGGTCTCCTGATCCTCGTCAACATCGTGCTCAACCGTACGCCGGAATCTCTCTACGTTCCGCTATCGATTCTTGCTGCCGGCATCTTCCTCGGCGTGGGCCACCTCGTCGGACTTACCTGGGCCGAACTCGGTCTCGGTGCTGGCACGTTGCTGTCCGGCGCGTTGTGGGCGGGGCTGTTGATGGTGCTGGTCGCGTTGGTGTATTTGATTGGTGCAGCGATTCCACAGACTCGTTCGCTATTCGGCGACCGGCGGGCCATCGAAACCCGCGGACGAAATATCGCGCGGCGCGCGCTCTTTGATGTGCCGTACGGGACTGTGCTGCTTGAGGAAATCGCCTTTCGTGGAGTTCTCTACGCATTGATTCTGCGCCGAGAAAACGCCTTGTCGGCGATCATTGGCACATCGGTGCTCTTCGGTCTGTGGCATATCTTGCCGGCCCTTCCCATGCACGATTCGCACGATGCGATTCGCGCGGGCATTGGAACCACAATGCGCGCTCGGGTCATCACCGTCGTGCTGACGGTGATCGGGACCGGCCTCGGCGGGGTGCTTTTCGCCCTTCTGAGGTGGTCGACGAACAGCCTTCTTCCACCGATCGGTCTGCATTGGGCTCTCAACGGCCTCGGTCTTGCTTTCGCGTGGACGATCGGACGACGCCTCGCGACTTTGTGATCCCTCCCAGCCGGGACGAACAACACGTCTCCGCTTGCGCATTCCACGCGTTCACCGCTGCGCTCAAACCCGGACCTACCCGCGACAACGACGAGTCTGGAGGGGCGACCGGTGTTTTGCGCCTCTCAACCTTGCAAAATGATGAGGCGTTCCTCAGTCATTTCGCGCACCGCATATGCCGGGCCTTCTCGGGTGTTGCCTGAATCGCGCAAACCGCCGTACGGCTGCTGATCGGCTCGCCACGTCGGAACTTCATTGACGAGCACTCCACCGAAGTCAAGCGTGCGGGCTGCCTTAAGAGCTTTGCCGATGTCGGCCGTGAATACGCCAGCTTGCAATCCATAGCGGGTGTCGTTGGCGATTCGCAACGCCTCTTCGAAGTCGTCGTACCGAGTGATGGCGACGACCGGTCCGAAGACTTCGAGTGAGCAAATCTTCATGTCTGGAGTTGCGTCGACAATGAGCGTCGGCGGAAGCACACCATCTGCACCGATTTCGCCACCGACGGCGACGGTCGCACCTGCGTCGCGTGCTTCCGCCACCCACCCCGCGACTCGATCGCGTTCCGACGTCGAAATCAAGGCCGAAACGTCGGTTCTTTCGTCGAGTGGATCGCCCACGACGAGGGTTTCAATTGCAGCGGTCAGTTCCTTGACGACGTCATCGGCAATTGACGAATGCACCAGGAGTCGCTGGGTGGAAATGCACGATTGACCCGCGTGACTGAAACCGGCGACCTTGACCTTCGCGACCGCGGTGCGCCAATCGCCGTCGGCTTCGACGATTAGGGGGGCGTTGTTGCCCAACTCTAAGCCGACTCGCTTGCGGGGCGCGCGCGCCCGAATACCCCAGCCAACCTCGGGGGAACCAGTAAACGTGATCAGGGCGACGTCATCGTGGTCGACCAGTGCATTGCCAACGACTGAACCGGATCCGGTGACAACGTGAAGGTAACCCTCGGGCAACCCGCAGTCGTTCAGCAACATCCGGGCGAGCAGTATTGAAGAAAAGGGCGTTTGACTGGCGGGCTTCAGCACGACCGGGCAGCCAGCTGCGATTGCTGGCCCAAGTTTGTGTACGACCAAGTTCAGCGGGAAGTTGAACGGCGAGATCGCGCCGACGACGCCGATTGGCACGCGCAGGCTGAAGCCAATCTTTCCCGCACCAACACTGGATGCCTCAAGCGGTACGACCTCGCCGACGAGTGATCGAGCCTGCACGGCAGAGAACTGAAATGTGCCGATTGCGCGTTGCGCTTCGACGCGCGCGGTCTTGATCGGCTTGGCGGCCTCCAGTGCGATGCATCGAGCAAAGTCCTCGACCCGGTCGGCAAGCACCTCGGCCGCCTTGTCCAAGATTTCGGCTCGACGCCATTGCGGTAACGGGTCGTTGTGTAGCGCCGACTTAGCGGCGAGAACGGCTCGGTCAACGTCGGACACCTTGAGCGACGGCACGGACCCGAGCAACGTGTTGTCGTACGGCGCACGTACTTCGAACGAGGCGTCCCCGACTATCCATTCCCCGTTGATAGGGACTGTCGTCACAGTTGCCGGATCGATGCCAGGAATCGTCGAGTCACTCACCGTTGCCTCCGCAGATTGACTAGCCTCACCAGATCCAAGCACGATCGCCGGTGGTGCGAGACCACCTTTGCCCGGTCAACGAGAGGAACGCACATGAGTGATGAGGCAGGCTCGACCAACACGCTACGCGCCGGGCTCATCGACGCCGCACCTCGAGGCGATGAACGAACGACGCTGCTCGGCTTCTTAGCTCGTCAGCGCGACCTGGTCGCCTGGAAGATGCAGGGAGCAAGCGACGAGGTGCTGCGCTCAGTCAGCACTTCGAGCGGACTCACGTTGCACGGCGTGGTGCGTCATGTGGAGAACGTGGAGCGCTGGTGGTTTCGCGACGTATTTGCTGGTCTCGATGATCTGGAGTATGCGTGGACCGATGCCGATCCTGATGGTGAGTGGCGCGTCCCCGCTGACATATCTATGGAGTCCCTGCTCGCGGACTATGCAGCCGAGTCCGAGAAGTGCGACGAAATCATTAACGCCGCCGCCTCACTAGACATGATCTCGACCCAACGTGATGTGTCGCTTCGCTGGATCCTCGTTCATCTCATCGAAGAGACCGCGCGACACCTGGGCCATATCGACATTCTCCGCGAATTGGCTGATTCGGTTGTGGGCGAGGAACCGGAGATCAACTGAAGACCTCAGGATTCCCGGCGGATCTACCGCCCTGACTCGAGTCGCGACGTGCGACGATCTCAGCCATGCCCTCCGAGTTCACGTCGCTAGTCGTCGTGGTCGTCGCAGTCGTCCCGATTCTCGTAGGTCGCCTAGCTGTTCGGCTGCCCCTCCCGCGAGTCGTACTACTACTTGTCGCGGGAATCGTTATCGGGCCGTTCGTACTCGGCTGGGCCAAACCGCTCGACGTCAGCCTGCTGTCCTCGATTGGGTTGGGTTTCCTTTTCCTACTCGCGAGATACGAACTAGACCCACTGCTGCTGCGCCAGCGCGCCAGTGTGATTGCCGAATGGTCGTGGTTGGTCAGTCTGTGTCTGGCTCTGCTGTTGATGGGTACTGCCTACGCCTTTGACATCGTGGGGTCACCGATCGTGGGCGGGATCGCGCTGACGGCGGCGGCGCTGGGAACACTGCTGCGAATCGCGATCGCGATGTTGATCATCCCCGGCGTACCCGCGTTGTTCTTCTATCGACGCGAACTTCCACCGATTGAAAGAGTCCAACTGATGTTCCTCACAGCGACCTCGCTCCCCCTGCTGATTGCGTTGTCAACCATCGGGGTAGCCAAGGGCTCCATGCTCCATGGGATGCAAGCCAGCATCATCGGTGCTGGCGTGTTGTCCGTCTTGTTCTTCCCGCTCATCGCGCTCACGTTGCAACGACGCAAGGTCGGAGCGACGTACGCCGCGGCAACAACATTGCCTTCGGAGCCTTGATGGCCGTCAGACTCCTGCCCCAGCGCGCGCGAGTCGTTGTTATCGGGGGCGGGATCATCGGAACGTCGGTGGCATATCACCTCGCGCATTTGGGCTGGAGAGACGTCCTGCTGCTCGAACAACACCAGCTGACTTCGGGCACGACCTGGCACG
>JBBRTC010000010.1:0-50121 GCA_038244765.1 Candidatus Nanopelagicales bacterium
GTCGTCTCACGACCGCCACGTTTTCGAACATCTGTTCGAACAACTACCAGGACGATAAGGGCTAGCGGTGACACTTTCAACCCCATCGCACAACTAATTCTCGTTGTGTCCCAACAACTTTCCAGGATCGTCGACAGTGGAGAAGTTCACGACTCCAAATTCGCTCTTATGCAGTCCACCAGCACTAAAAGGGGCGAAGCGAATGTTGAGAAAGTCTCATAGATCGGGGAGACGCAAGAGATACCTGCATCCCGCGCTCTAGGTCGTAACTGGCCAAGCCACTCGCGTGAGTGAGATAGCAGGTCGCATGGAGTGTTTTCGACCCTCCTCTATCGCCACGTCGCGTGAGGCTGCTCAGCCGCTCTTGCCGGCTTCGAGGCGCTGAGCCTGGTAGAGCCGGTGGAAGGCGTCGGCGAGGTTCGGTAGGTCACGGCGAGGGACGTGGTCGAGGAAGTGTTCGCGGACGCTGGCGACGTGGACGGGCCCCATTCGGTCGCAGAGCCCCTCGCCGGCCTTGGTGAGGCGGGCGAGGACTTCGCGGCGGTCGGACTCTCGACGAGTGCGAGTCGCCAGGCCACGTGCTTCGAGGCGGTTGATCCGGTAGGTGATGACGCTGGCCTCTGTACCGAACTGCGCGGCCAGGTGTCCCATGGTGAGCCCGTCGGGGGTGTTGCGGAGCATGAGCAGGATGCCGTGGTCGAGGAGGGTGACGTCGAAGGCCCGCTTGAGGTCACGCTCCAGTTGGGCGTGCAGATGCATGGTGGCCACGACAAGGGGGCTCCACACAGCCATCTCCTGCTCGTCGAGCCACCGCGGTTCCTGGTTCATGGGATCGAAAGTAGCAGATGCTTGCAATCTGAAGGATCACTATGGCACAATGCTTAAAATCTGAAGGATACGATCAGGGAGGTACTTGCTATGGCAGTCCTGCAACTCGTCCGCTTCCGCGCCCGCCCCGAGGTTAACGATGAGGAGATGCTTGCGCTGAATGAGCGCTTCCAGCGGGAGGTGGCCCCGACCTTGCCCGGACTCGAGCGCCGAGAGGCCACCCGCTCCGAGGACGGAGAGTGGGTGCTGGTGCTGCGTTACGCCACGATGGAGCTGGCCACCGCGCCCCCGGCCGACCATGGCAACGAGGTCGCCGGGCTGTTCATGCAGATGATCGACATGGCGACCATGTCTGCGTCGTTCCAGACCGTGGTGAGCGAGTGAATTAGATGCCAGGACAGCGCCCTGGTTCGAGGTTCGCGACAGTCGTTGCGAGGGTCGACGCCTATCCGTGGGGGGTCACGATCCTCGTCTGGATTCTCATCGCCCAGTCCGCCTTGTATGTGATCATCTCTCTCACGGGTCAGACAATCGTGGACGGCATCGACAATGCCGCCGCCCACAGAGAACTGGGAATCATGATTGCCGGTCGCTCTATGGCACTGACGATCCTGACGGTTGTCGCGTTGCAGTCGAAGTACGTCCGGTTCCTCCAACTGGTGATCGGTCTGCGTGCCCTGATCGAGATCTTCGACGTCGTGGCCGGGCTGCAGCGGGACCCATCATCGGGCAACGTACCGATCGCTGTTGTGAAGGCCGTCGTGCAGTTGGCGTTGTTTGGGTACCTGGGAGCCATCGCCAGCGGCCACGTCGCCCGCCACCGGCCGACGCCGGCGCTGACATGACCACCGTCATCCAAATCGTCCGGTTCCGTCCGAAGTCGGAAGTGGCCCACGACGACATGCTCGCCATGAATGAGCGCTTCCAAAGAGAGGTCGCACCGAAGCTCCCCGGACTCGAACGACGTGAAGCCTGCGTTACCAACGACGGCGAGTGGGTCCTGGTACTTCGGTACGCCAGCCTGGAGCTCGCCACTGCCCCGCCAGCAGATCACGGCATGGAAGTCGCAGGGTTGTTCATGGCGATGATCGACATGTCGGCGATGTCTGTCTCCTTTCACACTGTCGTCAGCGAGTAGCGGAGTGCTCCGAGGTCCCGTATGAACGCCGTCATAGAAACCGCCCGCTTCAAGCTTCGAGACGGCGTCACTGCAACCCAATTCCTCGCCGCCGCTGAGCGGTTCACGATCGAGATTGGACCACTGATCCCGGGCCTCGAACGACGGGAGCTTCTCGAAACCGCCGACGGCGGCTTTCTCCTGATCGCCCGTTTCGACAGCCGGGAACACTTCGACGGAGCAAAGGCGGCGATCGGTTCCCACCCCGCCGCTGCCGTTTTCAGCGACGGAATCGACTTCGCGACGTTCACGCTCGAATGCCACGACGTCGTCCAATCGGCCCTCGTCACGCAGCAACGTCGGGTCGAATACGGGTCACAACGCATCGTCGGTGCAGGCGAAGGAACTGCGTACGACTGGTCGCAAGACCACGTCGTGATCAAGACGCCTCAGGAGCTCACCGATGGCCGTGTCGCGCTCGTCGAGGACGCCCTAAAACCCGGCTTCCACCTTCGGCGCCACCACCACCGGCGCATGGTCGAGGTGTTCTACGTGATCGACGGCGAGGTCGTTTTCGCATTCGACGATGAGACCGTCATTGCGACCACCGGGATGACGATCAACATTGCGCCCTTCACCTGGCACGAGGTGAGCAGCGAGGCCGGCGCGAAGCTGCTCACAATCTTCACCCCGGGCGGCTTCGACCACTATTTCGCCGAGCTGGCCAGGTTGAGCGAGACCGAACTCCACAACGACGCCACGGTGACCGCACTCGGCGAAACATACGACTCGTGGAGTCGCTGACCCTGCTCCTCCAACGACGGGAGCGAAAACCGCTGGGCCCCTGATGCCGACACCGGCCTCGTTGCCCGCACCATCACCCGCTACGACCGAGCCCGCGGCAACCTCAATCGGCACGCTAAGTACATCGTCGTCGCCTTCATTGGCTGCGCCACCTAGTTCGGACAGATGCCCCCAATGGAGAAGAACCGGCAGTACTTGCCGGTACCCAGACCCCGAATCGAGCTAGCCGTGGGCCGGTCAGTGCCGCCGACTTGGTCGAGGAAAACCACGACTGATGCGCAGGGGTCGTGAGACACGAGGAGCCCGGTAGTGCACGGAGTGCTGGTGCTGCAAAGGCCGCCCTGCTCCGGCAAGTCCTCGCTCCGAGAGGTCTTGGCCAGAGACGCTTCCACCACTGACCGGCAGCGTCCACATCCAGGTTGATCCATTGTTCGATCTCAAATTTTTCAGATCGTGAGGTGAAGCGATCTTCCGATTTCTGCCCACCCGATCGTCCGACGAATAGGTTCGAACCGCTCCGAAATGCGATTCGAGTCCGCCGTTACTCCGCAGCCGAGCGCCAATCAGCCCGGACCCGTAGCCACCCGTTCTGGCGTGTATCGATGCCTCCCAATGCGTTAGGCGCACAGAGCGACACGGGGCGTTAGCTCCAGTTCCTCCCGGCCCTCACCCACTCCGTTCGGTCGACGGAGGGCGCCTCTGACCGCACAAATGCCACTCTTATGGCAGGAACGACGCGGGGGCATTTCGCGAGAAACGGAGGGCGGCGGGGGCAATTTCGGGAACGACGGGGTGGCGTGGCGCGACGGGGTCGACATGCTCATAGGCAGGGTGCTCGTAGGCGTCAGCGGGAGCGGGGCGCGGGTCGAGGTCGCCCTTGTTGGGCCAGAGGGCCATTGCGCGTTCGGCTTGTGCGGTGATCGTGAGCGAAGGGTTCACACCGAGATTCGCCGTCACCGCTGAGCCGTCGACGATGTGCATCGTGGGATAGCCGTAGACACGATGGTACGGATCGATCACTCCGGTTGCCGCGGACTCACCAATAGCCGCACCACCGACAAGATGCGCAGTGAACGGTGCCCGAACGATGTCGCCCAAGTTTCCGGCTGGTCGTCCACCGAGTCGCGCAGCGAGTCGGCGAGCGACTTCGTTTGCGGCCGGGATCCAGGTCGGATTCGGCGTGCCTTCTCCTTGTCGCGATGTGAGTCGCCACCGACCTAGCTTCGATCGCGTACTGGACACCACAATCGAATTGTCCAATGACTGCATGACAAGCGCGATGACGGTGCGTTCCGACCAGCGCCTCGTGGTGCTCACCAAGTTCAGTGCGACGGGCTCCCTCGCCACCCCTGCCAACCACGTACGCCAACGCGCGCGCCCTGGCTCTTCATCGGTCAAGACGGTCCCGAGCAACGCCATCGAGTTGCTTCCCTTGCCGTACCGAACGGGCTCAACGTGCGTGTGAGCGTCGGGGTGAAATGACGACGTGATCGCCACACCGGATGTGAAGTCGATTGATCGATCCTTGGCGACCGCCCCGACCAATGACTCAGAGTTGGTGCGCGTCAATCGGCCCAGAGTCGGAGACAAGGCCGGGAGTCGACCGTCATCCCGCATCCGATGCAGAAGCCGAGCGGTGCTGTACGTCCCAGCAGCGACCACTACTTGCGGCGCCCGCAGGACGCGACGTTCCTTGCGGATCCACGCACCGGTCCGTTCAACTCCCACCATCCACCCGGCCCCGGCGGGATCGATCGATACGACTGTCGTCAGTGGCATCACCACCGCACCGGCGGATTCGGCCAGGCCGAGGTAGTTTTTCGGCAAGGTGTTCTTGGCGTTGTGTCGACATCCCGTCATGCACTCCCCACATTGCATGCAGCCCGTACGCGCCGGTCCCACTCCACCGAAGAACGGGTCATCAACTGTGACACCGGGATCCGGGGTGCCATCACCACCGAAGAACACCCCCACCGGTGTGAGCCTGAAAGTTGACTCGACTCCCATCTCGGTCGCCACTGCCAACATCGCGTCGTCGGCTGGCGTCATGGTGGGGTTGACGATGACACCTAACATGCGCGACGCCTGGTCGTAGTACGGCGCGAGTTCCGTGGCCCAATCGGTGATACCGCTCCACTGCCGATCGGCAAAGAACTCCGGCGGCGGCACGTACAAGGTATTCGCGTAGACCAATGACCCTCCGCCAACTCCAGCGCCAGCAAGAATCAGCGCGTTCGGGAGCCGATGAATTCGCTGAAGCCCAAAGCATCCCAACTTGGGCGCCCACAAGAAATTGCGCAGGTCCCACGAGTTCTTGGGGTAGGTCGATTCATCGAACCGTCTGCCCGCTTCGATCACGGCCACTCGGTAGCCCTTCTCCACCAACCGAAGTGCCGATACTGAGCCGCCGAACCCGGACCCAATGATGATGACGTCGAAGTCCGAGCTCGCATCAGCAGTGAACGAGTCGGTCACCGAACTCCCAGCCTCTTCAGCGCACGCACCGCGACCGACAACATTGCAGCCCACTGCTCGTCGGTTCGTCCTTGGGGTCCACCGATCCCCAATATGCGCTGAGTGGCGACGGTTTGCGGTTCGGTGTACTTCAACAATCCTTCGAGTCCGTGGCGACGACCCAACCCAGAGTCCCCCATGCCTCCCATCGGCGCGGAGGTCGAGCCCCAAGCAGCGCCGTACCCCTCGTTGACATTGACTGTGCCGGCCTTCAGCCTCCGCGCGATCGCCTGACCGGCGCCGACGTCACCTGTCAGGACCGCGGCATTCAAGCCGTACGTCGTGAGGTTCGCAAGTCGTACGGCCTCATCGTCAGACTCCACCACGTAGATGGAAACGACCGGTCCGAACGTTTCCTCGCTGCAGAGTTCCATCGACTCGTCAACGTTGGTCAGGATGGTGGGTTCAAAGAAGTACGGCCCGACATCCGGTCGCGCCCGACCGCCGAAAAGCACGTCGGCGCCTTTTGCAACCGCGTCAACGACGTGAGCTTGCACTCGGCTCAATTGCTTTTCGCTAATCAACGAGCCCATGTCCGTGCCCCAGCCGATCCCGCTGCGCAATTTTAATGCCGCTGCTCGCTCGACGAATCGCGCAATGAAGGGATCGGCGACCTCAGCGTGAACGTAGACCCGCTCCATAGCAATACAAAGTTGCCCGGAGTTCGCGAAGCAGGCCCGAATCGCAATCTCGGTTGATTTCTCGATGTCCACGTCAGCGCGCACGATCATCGCGTTCTTCCCACCGAGTTCTAGCGAACAGCCGATCAATCGCTCCCCGCAGCGTTGCGCGATTTCGCGGCCGACCCGCGTCGATCCCGTGAACATCACATAGTCGGACCGACCGACGACAGCAGGGCCAATTGTCGCGCCGTCACCAATGATTACCGACATCACGCCATCAGGGAGTCCGGCTTCGCGGAGTAGATCTACAACCCACAACGCCGTCAACGTCGTCTGTAGATCTGGCTTCAAGACAACCGCATTGCCCGCCATCAACGCCGGGATCGCATCTGATGCCGCCAGCGTCAACGGGTAATTCCACGGCGAGATGATCCCGACGACACCCTTCGGATGACGTACCTCGCGTACCGACGTCAAGCCGGGAAAAAGACCGAGCCGTCGCTTGTCACTCAAGGCGCTCGGTGCGCTACGGGCGTAGTACCGCGCGTTGAGCGCGATGTCCGCGAGTTCTTCAAATGCGTCGCGACGCGCTTTGCCCGTTTCCAATTGAGCAATGTCGAGACCATTAGATTGCTGCTCAAGGACGAGATCGTGGAAGCGCAACATGATGCGGGCGCGATCGCGAACGCTGCGTTCAGCCCAGGCACGTTGCGCGTGCGCGGCCATGGAGAAGGCGGAAGCGACGTCAGCATCCTGGGAAAGCGGAAGGTCGACGATGGGCTCACCGGTAAAGGGAGCACAGACTGTGTGGGTGGCAGCGCCGGGTGCGGTCACCGCATGTCTCAGCAGTCGCGCGCGCTCAGATGCCGAGACTACGAAGGTCGCACGATCAGCGTGAGCCGTCATACACGGAGCCTAGACGCCTTATCGAGTTGCCGCGATCACCATTTCAACTCGCTGAAACTCCTTGAGATCGCTATAACCCGTGGTCGCCATCGCCCGTCGCAAGGCCCCAATCAAGTTCATCGTCCCGTCCGCGATGTAGGACGGGCCATTCATGATCTGAGCAAGCGAGCCAACGGTGCCCATGTGGACGCGTTCCCCGCGAGGAAGCTCGGCATGGCCGGCTTCCATCCCCCAGTGCATGCCGCGCCCGGGGGCCTCAGTCGCCCGTGCCAACGGCGAACCGACCATGACGGCATCGGCGCCGAGGGCAACGGCTTTCGCGATGTCACCACTGCGTCCCATTCCTCCATCGGCGATGACGTGGGCGTACCTCCCGCCGGATTCATCGAGGTAGTCACGCCGTGCAGCGGCCACGTCCGAAATTGCCGATGCCATCGGCACTCGTACGCCGAGAACAGCGCGCGTCGTGTGAGCGGCACCTCCACCAAAGCCCACCAGTACTCCGGCTGCTCCGGTGCGCATCAAGTGCAACGCTGCTTGGTACGTGGCACAACCGCCAACGATGACCGGCACGTCAAGTTCGTAGATGAATCGCTTGAGGTTGAGCGGTTCGCTTTCGTCAGCGCCCACGTGTTCGGCACTGACGGTCGTACCTCGAATCACGAAGATGTCGATCCCCGCGTCCACGACATGCTTGGCAAGTTCAGCAGTTCGCTGCGGCGAAAGCGCACCGGCCGTCACCACACCGCTCTCACGAACCTGAGCCACTCGTTCTGCAATCAGCTCGGGCTTGATCGGTTCGGCGTAAATGGCCTGCAACCGTCGCGTAACACGCGTCGGATCCGACGCATCCAACGACGCGATCTCTTCGAAGAGTGGATCAGGATCGGCGTAGCGCGTCCAGAGTCCCTCAAGATTCAGAACTGCGAGTCCACCGAGTCGGCCAAACTCGACCGCGGTCGCGGGTGACACAACGGAGTCCATTGGCGCGGCCAGTAGCGGTGTCTCGAAGCGGTACGCATCGATCTGCCACACCGTCGACACCGACTCGGGGTCGCGGGTGCGACGACTCGGTGCGATCGCTACGTCATCGAAGGCGTACGCCAAGCGTCCCCGCTTGCCGCGGCCGATCTCAATCTCGGTCACGTGCAGACTCCCTGCGTCAACGGCCTTGGTAGTTCGGCGCTTCCACGGTCATGGCGATGTCGTGCGGGTGAGACTCCTTAAGTCCTGCGGGCGTAATCCGCATCAGCTGTCCGCGTTCTTTGAGTTCACCCACGGTCTCGGTTCCAGCGAAACCCATTGATGCTCGAAGTCCGCCAACGAGTTGGTGCGCGACGGCGGCGAGCGGTCCACGGTAGGGGACCTGACCTTCGACACCTTGTGGAACGAGTTTGTCATCGGAAAGGACATCGTCTTGGCCGTAACGATCTTTGGAGTACGACTGTTGGTTGCCACGAGTTTGCATCGCACCGAGCGACCCCATGCCGCGGTAGGTCTTGAACTGATTGCCGTTGACCACGACCAACTCTCCTGGGGCCTCCGTACAACCGGCCAACAACGAGCCCAGCATCACCGTGTCCGCGCCCGCGACGATGGCCTTGGCAATGTCTCCGGAGAATTGCAACCCGCCGTCCCCAACAACAGGGACACCGGCCGGACCGGCAGCAAGCGCCGCTTCATAGATCGCGGTGACCTGAGGTACCCCGACGCCGGCCACGACGCGGGTCGTGCAGATGGAACCGGGGCCAACGCCGACCTTGATCGCGTCGGCACCGGCATCAACAAGTGCCTGCGCCCCAGCCCGAGTAGCGACGTTACCGCCCATGACCTCGACGGAGGTTTCTCGCTTAAGTCGCGCGACCATGTCGATGACCGCACGTGAGTGACCGTGGGCGGTGTCAACGACAATGACGTCGACACCGACATCGATCAGCGCGCGAGCCCGCTTGTAGGCATCGTCGCCAACACCGACGGCGGCACCGACGACGAGTCGACCGCTGGCATCCTTCGTGGCTAACGGGTATTGGTCGCTCTTGACGAAATCCTTGACGGTGATCAAACCGATCAATCGGTTGCGCTCGTCGACGAGCGGAAGCTTCTCGACTTTGTGGGTGCGCAGTAAGACGAGCGCATCATCAGCGGCGATTCCGACCGGAGCCGTAATTAGCGGCATCGTCGTCATCACGTCACGCACAAGACGCGACTTATTGTCTTCGAAGCGCATGTCGCGGTTCGTGACAATCCCCAGGAGTACGCCGTCGGCATCGACGACCGGTGCACCCGAAATCCGATAGCGGCCACAAAGTCGATCAACATCAGCCAACGTGTCGTCCGGCGAGCACGTGATGGGGTTAGTGACCATGCCAGCCTCGGAACGCTTGACGAGATCGACTTGCATGGCTTGGTCGTCGATTGACAGATTGCGATGCAGAACTCCGACGCCGCCTTGGCGGGCCATCGCGATGGCCATTCGCGCTTCGGTCACAGTGTCCATCGCGGAGGACACGAGCGGGATTCGCAACGTGATGCCGCGCGTCAACCGAGTTGAGGTGTCGACTTCACTAGGGATCAAGTCGCTGGCAGCGGGGAGTAGGAGGACGTCGTCGTAGGTGAGTCCAAGGGGGGCGAACTTCTCTGGGAAGCCGGCTTCGTAAGACATGAGCACCTTTTCGCCGCGAGTTGAGTTCGGCTAAGGCTACCGGCCCAGGATTCCTCGGCCCAATTCAACGGCGAGTGGGTCAGCGCAGGAAGCCCCAACGGAAGCCGAGGGCCACCGCCTGGGCTCGGTCAGCAGCCGAGAGCTTGCGGAAAAGGCGGCGGGCATGGGTCTTGACGGTGTCTTCGGAGAGGAACAGTTCGCGCCCGATTTCAGCGTTGCTGCGGCCACGGCTCATGCCGTCAAGCACTTGCTGTTCACGCTCGGTCAGCGTTGGTGGCGTACCGGCTGGGCGGGTCCGCGCCGATCGCGCGCCGTGGTTGTCGCGACCTACGACCATCGCGTACGACACGGTGGCAGCGATCTCTTCGCGCGATGAATCCTTGGCCAAATAACCGCGGGCGCCAGAGGCGATGGCTCGAGCAACACCATCGGGGTCTTCACCCATCGTGAGCATGACAATGATCGCATCGGGGTGGCTGGCCATGAGTCGGCGGCACGCTTCAACGCCGCCGATGCCCGGCATACGCACGTCCATTAGTACGAGGTCGGGCCGTTCAAGGGGGTAGCGAGCGAGCACTTCCTCACCACTTCCCGCCGCTGTCACACGTTCAACACCGGGAACAGCACCAACAGCACGGCGTACAGCTTCCCGTGCCAGGGGGGCGTCGTCACAGACCAGGACCGTGGTCACGGCACTCCCGCTTCATCCGTCGCAGACACCTCGCTCGCGAGGCGCCACAGTCACTTCCGTGACCGTCCCTTGCGTTGTCGGCAGCAACTGGGAGTGACTTCAGTCCTCAAGTAGCGCAACTACGTCCGGGCGGGCAGTCCATTCCGCGGCCAAGACGGGGGGAAGGTCCTCAGAAATCGTGCGTACGGCGGCTCTGGCCGTCGCGATGGACTTCTGCGCCTCGTCGGCCCCGCTTACCTCGATGAGCGCGCCGAGCAAGGCTCGGGACGGCCAGACCAGCGGTAGGGCACCCAAACTTTCGGCGAGGGAGGCGGATCGACGCAACATGGCCGCCGCCTCGTCGAGTTCTCCGGATTGCACGAAGGAGATGCCCGCGAAGAGGAGGCCCTTTGCTACGTGTCGGGGCGCCTGTGCGGCCTCAGCCATGGAGACCGCGCTGGCCGCCCGCCGAGCGGCTTCCTCTGGTCGACCCTGCAGGAGTGCCACTTCGGCGCGAACCCAATCGAGGCGTACGCGCTGACGCCACCAATCTACGCGGCCCTCGGCAACTTGCTCAGCGATGGCAATTTCCGCCAGAGCACTGGGGCTGTCCCCCAAGCCCACTGCATCTGCGGCTAGCCCAATCCGCGCGTCGAAGACGGCTTCATCGGCTGCCGCGGCCATGGCGAGCGCGCGGTTGTCCCAGGTTTGCCCATCGACGTGTCGACCTAGTTGGCGATGAATACTGCCGACCGTTGCGGCCGCGAGTGAACAGAAGAGCCGCTTGTCGGCTTCTTCCGGGTCATGGCTTGCTAGCCCATCGAGTACGGACAGCGCCGAGCCATAGCGACCAGACGCGGCCAAGCACACACCGAGCAACCAGGCCGCCGCGGTCGCTTCCGCGTCGCGAGATGACGAGTGGGCCAACTCAACGGCTTGCTGCAACGGGTTCACTCCGGCGGCTGGACGGCCGTGGAAGGCGGCACGTTCGCCGGCGGCCAACAGCGCCGCTAGATCGTCGGACACTTGTCAGCCTCCTCGGGACGTAACGATTCGCGAGGGTAGCCCACCGAACGTCACGAACCCGGGACAAGCCGTACCTAGGCGGGCTGCCAGAGCTCGATGCGGTTCCCCTCGGGGTCGGTGACCCAGCCGAATCGACCGACACCTTCCATCTCCTGTGCCTCGTCGGCTACGTCGGCGCCCTTGCCGCGGAGCTGAGTGAGCATGGCGTCCAGGTCGCGGACCCGGAAGTTGATCATGCTCTGCTGGGAGCGAGAACCGAAGTAGTCCGTCTCGACCTCGAACGGTGCAAAGACGGTTGGGCCCGCCTCCTGGTTCCACACGCCGTTCTTATCGGTATCGAGGCCGAGGCAGTCTCGATACCAGGCCCCCAGCACCGCCGGGTCCGACGCGCGGATGAAGTATCCGCCGATTCCGAGTACGCGTTCCATGCCGTGATCTTGTCAGGAGAACGTTTTTGGTTACTGAGTTAGCGAAGAACCCTTTCGATTTCTCTGATTGCCGACCCGAGATCATCGGCGACCTCGACTCGACTCGACTCCCCTGCCTCCGCCGCAGCGTCCCCCCAAGCTCCACCGCCAAGAACGATGTGCGGCGCGAGTCTGTGTGCGATGAGGGCCTCGAGTAGAGCAGGTTCGGAGTTTTCGGGAATATGGGACCAGACCACCACGACCGCCGGCCCGAGGCGTTCAACCGCGTCGAGCAGCGCCCTATCGGGGACTCGCATACCCATCACGTGCGAACCGATGCGCGATTCGGTCAACGCCGCAGCCAGAACAAAGAGCGGGAGGGAATGCATCTCCTCGGGCGCACACGCCATGAGCACCGGTCGCGCGTTCACCGGTCGACGCAACCTAACAATCACGGTTGAAAGTGCGGCCAGAACTGATTCGGAGAGCAGGTGTTCGATCTCGACCCCACGCTCGCTGCTTTCCCAGTAGTCACCGACACCGCGAAGCACGGGCCGCAGCAGATTTTCCCAGGACCACTCGACACCGCGGCGATCCAGTGACTCGAGCACGATACGCGTACACGCCGGTGAGTCCAGGGCCATCGCGGCGCGCGCCAGACCTCTGGCTTGAACTGAACTGCGTGGCATAGCGATGACGCGGCCACCGCCCGCGCGTCCCGCCGGCGCGGCCGTCGTGAGGGAGGCGAGAGTGCCGATCGGCTCGACGTGCTTTGCATCGTCGAGGGGACCCGGAGCTGATTGGCCCCGGAGCTGAGCGTCGATGATCCGCACCTGCTCTGGATCGATCTCGCTGTGCCGGGCCACCCTGGCTGCATCCGCCGACGACATGCCCGAATGAGCAAGGCGGGCCATGAGCTCCAGGCGGGCAAGGTCGACGACCGTGTAGCGGCGATGAGACCCGACCGAGCGGGTCGAGGGCCCAAGTCCGTAGCGGCGGTCCCAGGTTCGCAGCGTCGCCGGCGCAACACCGAGTCTGCGAGCTGCCGCGGCGACCGTCAGTCCTGGGAGGTCGTGACTCTCAGCTTCGGCGGTGGACACCGGCTCAGTGTGACGGCCTTCGCGAGGTCCCGCCATTCGAGACACGGGCTTGGAACCCCCAAGTCGAATTATTTTCGCCCCGATTGCGGCGTGTCGCACCAAATAAGTTGACCAACTTTCGACGCGATATGTATGGTGCTCTCACCCCCGGAGATTCGGGCCCTTGAATCGAGAAGGAGTTCGTCATGGCCGACCTCAGCCGCCTTCCTGGTCCGCACGCAGATTCGTGGGACTGGCAACTCTCCGCATTGTGCCGAGGCGCCGACCCGGATGTGTTCTTCCACCCCGAAGCCGAGCGCGGTCCAAGGCGTACAGCACGCGAAGACGCCGCGAAGGCCGTCTGCGCTGCCTGCCCGGTTCGGCAGATGTGCCTGGCACACGCCCTCGACGTACGCGAGCCGTACGGCGTCTGGGGCGGGCTGTCTGAAGACGAGCGTGGGGCGCTTCTCGACACGAGAACCGCCCCAGCAATCGCCTGCTGAAATGCTGGTGGCTTCACCACCGGTGAAGCTAGTGGCTGTGGCCACCGGGTCCGTGCGAGTGGCCGTGGCCGTCTGCATGACCCTCGTCTTCTTCAGGCTTCTCGACAACCAAGACCTCGGTCGTCAACAACATGCCCGCAATTGATGCGGCATTCTCAAGCGCCGAGCGCGTCACTTTGACGGGGTCGATGACACCGGCGGCGACCAGGTCGACGTACTCGCCGGTGGCAGCATTGAACCCGCTGCCCGTGCTGAGTTCGCGCACCTTCGAGACGACGACGTAGCCCGATTCGCCTGCGTTCTCCGCGATCCAGCGAAGTGGCTCGATGCAGGCTCGGCGTACGACGCCAACGCCAATGGCTTCATCACCAGTGAGATCAAGGTCGCCAACCAGTACGGCCGACGCATGGACCAGTGCCGAGCCACCACCCGCGACGATGCCCTCGTCAATCGCTGCGCGCGTTGCAGATACAGCGTCTTCGATGCGGTGCTTCTTCTCTTTGAGTTCAACCTCGGTAGCGGCGCCAACCTTGACGACGCAGACGCCACCGGCAAGTTTCGCGAGCCGCTCCTGCAACTTCTCGCGATCCCAGTCGCTGTCCGTACGCTCGATCTCGGCCTTGACCTGATTGACGCGATCGGTCACCGCAGCAGCATCGCCGCCGCCATCAATGATCGTGGTGTCGTCCTTTGTTACGACGACGCGGCGGGCTTGGCCCAAGACCTCCAGACCGACCTGGTCGAGCTTCAACCCAACCTCAGGCGAGATCACCTGAGCGCCGGTGAGGATCGCCATGTCCTCGAGGATCGACTTGCGCCGATCGCCGAATGCAGGCGCCTTGACGGCGATCGACGAGAAGGTGCCGCGGATGCGGTTGACGACCAAGGTCGAAAGCGCCTCTCCCTCAACGTCTTCCGCGACGATGAGGAGCGCCTTGCCAGTCGCAACGACCTTCTCCAGCAGCGGAAGCAATTCACTCACCGAGGCAACTTTGCCCTGGACGAGCAGGATCGATGCGTCTTCAAGGACGCCTTCCATTCGCTCCGCATCGGTGACGAAGTACGGCGAGATGTAACCCTTGTCGAACTGCATACCCTCGGTGAACTCAAGTTCGAGCGCCATCGTGGAGGCCTCTTCGACCGAGATGACGCCGTCCTTGCCGACCTTGTCGAACGCCTCGGCAATGAGGTCGCCAATGGCAGCGTCCTGCGAGGAAATCGTCGCGACCTTCGCGATGTCACCTTTACCGTCGACGGGAACCGCAGTCTCGATCAACTTTGCGTTGACGGCCTTGACGGCTGCGTCAATGCCGCGCTTGAGCGAAATGGGCGCACCGCCAGCGGTGACGACCTTCAAACCTTCGTGAACCATGGCCTGAGCGAGGACGGTCGCGGTGGTCGTACCGTCACCTGCGATGTCGTTGGTTTTGGTCGCTACCTCTTTGGCGAGTTGCGCACCCAAGTTTTCGTACGGGTCATCGAGTTCGATCTCGCGCGCGATCGTCACACCATCGTTGGTGATGGTGGGCGCGCCCCACTTCTTGTCGATGACGACGTTGCGGCCCTTTGGGCCAAGCGTCACCTTGACGGCATCAGCGAGTGCATCCACTCCGCGCTCAAGGCTACGGCGTGCGTTCTCGTCGAACTCCAAGATCTTGGCCATGTGTTTATGTCTTCCTTCATCTGTGGAACGGGGACTGCAGGGAGTCGCGCATGACACCGCCCCAGGGCCCGACGTGCGGACCGCCGGGGCGGGTCATGTCAACGCTGAAAATTCAGCGAGCGACGTAAGTCACTTCTGAACGATGGCAAGGACGTCACGTGCGGACAGGATGAGGTACTCCTGACCGTCGTACTTGACCTCGGTGCCGCCGTACTTGGAGTAGATGACAACGTCATCCACCTTGATGTCGAGCGGGATGCGCTTGTCGCCGTCTTCGTCAAAGCGACCCGGGCCAACTGCAAGGACTTTGCCCTCTTGGGGCTTCTCCTTGGCAGTGTCCGGAATCACCAGGCCTGACGCCGTGGTCTGCTCGGCGTCGAGAGTCTGGACGAGGATGCGGTCCTCGAGCGGCTTGATGGTGACCGACACGGTCTGACCTCCACCTTGCGGAATGTCGAATGTCTTGGACCCGAACACGAGTTCTCGAGCTCGGTACGACCCGGGGCCGATCCGCCGTCGCAGGTGCCGAACGGCCTTGGGTCGCGCTGGCACCCTCGGGGTGAGAGTGCCAGCGCTCACCCTAGGCCGAGGCTGGCACTCGGTCAAACAGAGTGCCAAGTTCCGGTCCCCCGCCACCGCCCGCCTCGCAAGTTGATCATGAACTTTTGCACGACATCCCGCGAAATGCGATGCCTTTCTCCATGATCAACTTGCGAGGGGAGGGGATCCAGGGACGTACGGATTAGGCCTTGGGGAGGTAGTCCTCGAGTTTGCCTACGTGCAGCCCCCAACTGTCGATCTGGTCGAGCAACGTGGAGATGTCGCGTACGAAGTTCGTCCGGAAGTGGACGAGGACGATGTCGCCAGCCGCGAGTTTTCCTTCGCCGGCTGACCCGCCGCGCAGTACGGCGTGGGGAAGCGATGCGTCCCACAGCGCGACGTACTTCATCCCGCAGTTCTTCGCCGCGATCTTCGTGTCGTTGTTGAAGTCACCGTACGGCGGACGAAAGATCCAAGGCCGGTAGCTAAATTGCTGCTCGTAGATGTCAGCCGAACCGCAAATCTGGTGCTGCTGATTGCTAAGCGGGTGTCGAGAAAGGAACGGGTGAGTCAGCGTGTGGTCCTGAATCGTCGCACCCGCGGCCTGAAGTTTCTTGAAGTAAGCCCAGTCGCCATTAACCGCTGCAGTGAGCAAGAAAACAGTGATCGGAATATGCCGATCCTTCATCAGCGTGATGAGCGCTGGATCGTGCGCGTAACCGTCATCAATGGTGATGAAGACCACGGGGTCTTTGGTGTCGATTCGGCGTACGACGGCGGGGAGTCCGCTGACAGAAGTGGGTGCCCCCGCAGATGGTGAGTCGGTCGGGGAGGACGCGAGCGAAGTCGGCGACGAGTCCGCCGAGTTGGGAGCGGCGTGACCAGTGGACTTCGCCGTCGGCTTGACGGTCGCCGCCGGCTTCGCCTTTGTCCCCGACCCTGACGCAGATCCCGACGACGTTGAGAACACCACTCCGATCGCGACAACCGCGGCCAACACCAACGCCGCCGCAACTAACCATGCTTGTCGCTCTTCGCGCATCTAGTCAGACCGTCTCGAAATGTACGGCGCGGGCGCGCTCGCACACCTCGTCACTCGGCACGCCTTCTTCGAACCGCGGAGGAGTGTCCCATCGGGTCAACAACATGACGCGCAACGGATCACCTTCGCTCTTGAGCATCTCAGCCGCGATGCATCCTTCGGTACCAAGGGCCCTCGGGATCAAATCGTGCCGTACCCAGTCCAATGCATCCTCGAGGCGCCCCGGGGACACGGTGGCTTCCCAGATTCGGACGATCATGACGCTCCTTCTACAAGCGGGGAGACTGGCGCGGTGACTCGTGAATCCGGGGCCACCGTCACATCGGTGATGGGCATCGAGGAGTCTGCCCCGAAGGTCATCAACGTCGGCGCTCGACCCCTGGCCACAAGTTCCGCGCCGAGGGCAGCGACCATCGCGCCGTTGTCGGTGCACAACCCCGGCCGCGGGATGCGCAACTCGATGCCCGCTTCGGCGCAGCGCACCTCCGCGACGGCCCTGAGTCGCGAATTCGCCGCGACTCCCCCGCCGATCAGCAGATGTTTGACACCGTTGATTCGGCACGCGTCGATCGCTTTCGCCGTCAGTACGTCGACAACGGCCTCCTGAAAGGACGCTGCCACGTCGGCAACCGGCACGGGTTCGCCATCGCGCTCGCGAGCCTCGATCCAGCGCGCAACGGCGGTCTTCAAGCCTGAGAACGAGAAGTCGAATCTGTGCTTCTCAAAATCGCGCGGCGAAGTGAGACCGCGGGGGAACGCGACGTACGCCTTGTCGCCGCTCTGCGATTCGCGATCGATCCAAGGACCACCGGGAAAGGGCAGCCCCAACACGCGCGCGACTTTGTCGAAAGCCTCACCCGCTGCATCGTCCAGGGTCACGCCCAAGGGGATGACGTCGTTGGTCACGTCGGGGACGAGCAGTAGCGACGAATGTCCGCCCGACACGAGTAGCGCGATCGTGGGTTCGGAAAGCGGACCGTGCTCAAGTTGGTCCACGGCGACGTGTGCGGCCAAGTGATTGACGCCGTACACCGGTTTGCCAAGAGCAAGTCCAAGCGCCTTCGCCGATGACACACCGACGAGCAGCGCACCAACCAAACCAGGTCCCGCGGTGACCGCGATTGCGTCGAGGTCAGACAACCGAATGCCCGCGTCGGCGCACGCACGCGTCATCATCGGCACCATCGCCTCAAGATGTGCGCGGCTGGCGACCTCGGGCACCACACCACCGAAGCGTGCATGCTCATCGACGCTCGACGCGATCGCGTCGGCGAGCAAGATCGTACCGCGGACGATGCCGACACCCGTTTCGTCGCAGGACGTTTCGATGCCGAGTACGAGCGGTTCGTCGCGTGTCATGAGACTTCCGTGAGTTTCAGTCGCATCACGACGGCGTCGACCCCCGGTGCGTAGTAGTTCACCCGACGGTGGATCACCACGAATCCAGCCGACTCATAGAGCGAAATTGCGGCAGCGTTCTCCGCTCTCGCGTCGAGCATGACTGTTCGGGAGCCTCGCTCGCGGGCCTTGTCGAGAAGGAGGTCTAATAGCCGTCGACCGATTCCACTGCCGTGGGCCTCACGCGCAACCGCGATGACTTGCACATCAGAGGTGTCGCCAGCGGTGGCCAATCCGGCGTACCCGACGAGTGCGTCGAAGCTTTCCGCGACGAACAAATCGTGTGTGTCAGGTACGCCAGCCAGTTCGTTCCAGAACTGACCGACGCTCCACGGGTCGATCCGAAAGAGATCCACCTCAATCTCGTGGATCGATTCGATGTCCCACCACCGCATCGGTCGGATCTCGACGTCATTCGTGGTCACTGCCACGCCACCGCATCGGGGCGGCGCAAGTACATCGGTTCCGGCGATGTCGTCGTTGCTGCCTCGAGTGCCCACGCCGCGGCATGGGCGAGTCCATCTGGCGACGGCTCAAAGGGTGCGCGTGGGACACCGAAGGTTTCGACGTAGATCTCGGTACCGCGACCTATCGCGCTCCCCAGGCGTACGACCTCGGGGAGGTCAGCCGCCTTCGAGACGTAGGGGCCATCCGTGCGCGCAGCGCGACCTTCGGCCGTGATCGCGTAGGTCGCCCAATAGATCTCTCGACGCCGTGCATCGGCTGCCACGGCGAAGTTCGCATCGTCGTCGCTCGTCACCGAACCACTCACTACTGCAGTCGCGGCGAGTGCATCGAGCGAACAGATTCCGTACACCTCGACGTCGAGTGCGTACCCCATCACCCGAGCCGCGACGATTCCGACGCGCAGGCCAGTGAAAGGTCCGGGGCCAACCCCTACAACGAACGCGTCAATGTGGGGCGCACTCAAGGCGGCCTGACTCAGGGCCTGATCAATCATCACGGCCAACTGCTCGCCGTGATCCTGCGCGCCCATGTGGGCCGAACTGCCGAGGACTCGCGCCTCTCCAGCGCTGCACTCAGCGACAACGGCCGTCACCGCGGCCGTGGACGTGTCCATTGCGAGTACGAGCACGCCCGAAGGCTACGTGGACCTAGGCGAAGAGGTGATCGAGGTCGACGTCTTGCCAGCGCGCGCCAACGGGGACGAGGCGGATGAGGCGCACGTCGCCGTCGGCTTCGTCGCGAGATAGCTCAATCACGAGTCGGTCTTGAGCCAAGGTGTCAACTTTGCCGTCGCCCCACTCGACAACGGTGACGGCGTCGGGCAGGGAAGCATCGAGGTCGAGGTCGTCGACTTCCTCGAATCGTTCGAGGCGGTATGCGTCGACGTGAACGAGCGCGGGACCTTCGTGGTTGCTGGGGTGCACTCGCGCGATGACGAATGTCGGACTCGTGACTGCACCTCGTACGTCGAGGCCCTCACCAAGCCCGCGAGTGAGTGTCGTTTTGCCCGACCCGAGTGGTCCCTTCAAGACGAGTAGATCGCCGGGTCGTACGAACGCAGCGAGTTGACGCCCCACCTCAAACATCTTGTCGGCGGATTCGATGGCGTGAATGGTCATGCGAGTGCCCAGTCAATCGGGGCCGCACCTTGTTCGGTGAGCAGTGTGTTGACGCGGCTGAATGGTCGCGAACCGAAGAAGCCGCGGTCGGCGGACATCGGACTGGGATGCGCACTCGCAATGGTGGGAGTCTGAGCAAGCAACGGGGTCAGCGTTTGGGCGTCACGTCCCCACAAGATCGCCACCATCGGAGTGCCCCGCGCGACGAGAGCACCGATGGCTCGCTCCGTGACCTCCTCCCAACCCTTGCCCCGATGTGAGGCTGGCCGGCCCGGTGCGACAGTCAACACTCGGTTGAGCAACATCACTCCGTTATTCGTCCAAGCGGTCAGGTCGCCGTTACGCGGCGACGGATAGCCGAGATCATCGGTGTACTCGCGGAAGATGTTGGCAAGACTTCGCGGCACTGGCCGTGTGCCAGGCGACACGGAAAATGACAGACCGACCGCGTGGCCGGGAGTGGGGTACGGATCTTGGCCGACGATCAGCGCGCGTACGTCGTCCATCGGCGTACTGAAAGCACGCAACACCTGGTCGCCGTCCGGGAGGTAGCCGCGCCCTGCTGCGATTTCTTCACGCAAGAAAACGCCGATCTCGGCAATCCGCTCTGCAACCGACTGCAGCGCTGATACCCAGCTGGGGTGGACCAGCTCCGCGAGCGGCCTAGCGGTCACGGCAGCAGGCCATCCTCTGTTGACCGTACGGCAGAGAATCGCCCCGACACACCGTGTTTCGCTGACGGATGCGCAACATTGTTGATCATCCAGCGGAAGCGTCAGGGGTTGCCGGGGACGGCCGGGCCGCGACTGCAGCGTTGCGGCGCACGCGAGATACCAACTCGCGCAAGTGGTGGTTCACTTCCGGATAGCGCTCAAGCAACAACATGTGGCCGGTGTCTGGCAGTACGACGTACTCGGCCCCCGGCACTCGTTGAAGGATCGCCACGCCATGAGCTTCGGGCGTGAGCATGTCGGCGTCACCAACCATCACCAACGTCTCGACCCGGTTCAACGCGATTAGCGCGTCACGCTTGTCATGCGCAGTGAAGGCCGGCATGAATTCAGCGACCACATCGATCGGCGTGGCGTTGAGCATTTCGGCAACAAACGCAGTCAACGACGGAGATACCTTCGAACCAAACGAATACCTGTTCGTCAGCAACAGGGCCAGATCGCTGCTCGCGCGACGACCGCGCTCAATCAAATCCTTGTTGCGCGCCAGCGAAGCGGCGAAACCGGGGGTAGTGCGCGTCACCAACTTCGTGGCCGCATCGGGCAAGCCGAGTGGTACGCCGACAAGCCCTGACGCGCTCGTCGCCATCAATGCCACACCTTCAACCCGCGCGCCAAACTCCTCGGGGTGCTGGTGTGCATACGCCATGACGGTCATCCCGCCCATCGAGTGACCGACGAGCACGACCGGCCCAACCGGAGCGACGGCGTCGATGACGGCGGCAAGGTCGCGACCGAGTTGGTCAATGTTTGCGGTGTCGGCGTGGCCGCGTTGCGAGCGCCCGTGGCTGCGCTGATCCCAGAAGACCAGTCGCCCCAGGGCACGCAGATCACGGCGTTGGTAGTGAAACGAGTCTTGATTCAAAGCGTACCCGTGACAAAAGATGATCGTCAGGTTGTCGCGGAGTAGGGCAGGTTCGTCCACTTCAACGTGCAGGTGAGTTCCATCATCGGCGACAACGTCAACAAATCGCCCACGCAGCGACCCAAACGGTTCGTCCGCGTCGGGGTCGCGACGGAACCGCTTGCCCACGACAGTTTTCTCGGCCACCAAACCCACGGCCGCTCCGGCGACCACGACGCCGGCAATGCCCGCAACCCGGGCGACTCCGGTCCAGTTCGCCATCAGCGACCGCCGACGTAGACGCGAGGAACGCGAGGGCCAATTCGGGTGACAATTTCGTAGCCGATCGTGTCGCAGACTCGCGCCCAATCCTCGGCCGTCGGCTCCCCATTGGCTCCACTGCCAAACAACACAACGTCATCGCCGACCTGCGCATCATCGTCACCGAGTTCAATCACGAACTGGTCCATACAGACCCGGCCCGCGATGATGCGACGACGACCTGCGGCAAACACAGGTCCCACGTTTGTCGCACGCCGAGGAATCCCATCGGCGTACCCCAGCGGGACGAGCCCCAGGGTCGTTTCGCGTTCGGTGACGTACTCATGTCCGTACGACACACCATGTCCAGCTGGCACACGCTTGACCAAGGCAAAACGCCCACGCAAGGTCATGATCGGCGTGAGCCCGAGTTGCTCAGCACGACCCGTTGCCAGGCCCGGCGAGAGGCCGTAAACCCCAATGCCCGGACGTACCAAGTCGTAGTGGACCTGCGGGGAGTTCAACGTTGCGGCGGTGTTAGCCAGGTGGCGGTGGGCCGGCACAACGCCACGCGATTCGGCGTACGCCACCGCCTCGTTGAACACATCGCCTTGACGCTTCACGGTTGGGTGGTTGGGTTCATCGGCGTACGCCAAGTGGGACCAGATACCCACGATCTCGATCAGTCCCTCGGCGCGCAGGGCAAGCGCCACGTCCACGAGGGTCGGCCACTCGGCGATGCTCGAACCCGCGCGCCCTAAACCTGTGTCAACTTTGAGGTGTACGCGCGCGACGCGATCGTGCTCTCGGGCACCGGCCGCAATCGCGTCGAGCGCCCATGTCGCGCTGGCCGATAGGTCAATGTCCGCTGCGACACATTGCCCCCACTGATCATCGGGTGTTGCGAGCCACGCCAGAATTCGCGCATCAATCCCAGCGGAGCGAAGTTGTAACGCTTCGTCGAACAACGCGACGCCAAGCCACGTCGCACCACCGGCGAGGGATGCACGAGCACACTCAACGAGTCCATGTCCATAGCCATCGGCTTTGACCACGGCCATCATTTCGGCGGTCGGCGACGCGGCACGAAGTCGAGCGACGTTGGATTCCAACGCCGCGAGATCGATCGTGGCTTCAGCCCGGCTCACCGGCTTATTCTGCCCGACGCCCGCAGGTCGGACATGGCAGCGTCGATCGCGTCGGGCAATTCGTCCGCGGTGAAGGTGTGTCCGTTCGACGCCAAGCGACTCCCGGACAGCCCGTGAAGGTAGGCGGCGGCGGCGACCACGATCAACGGATCAACGTCTCGAGCCGATGCGAGTAACCCGCCAATCAGACCCGAGAGCACGTCACCGGAGCCGGCAGTGGCCAACTCGGGAGCCGCAACGGTGTTGACGTACGCCGTGCCACCCGGTTCGGCGATCAGAGTGGTCGGGCCCTTGAGCAGCATGATGACGTCGAACTCACTTGAGGCTCGCTGAACTGCCTCAATCCGGTTGTTTCCTAGCGGACCACACAACCGCGCGAACTCGCCGTCGTGTGGCGTGAGCACAGTGACCAATCCGCGTTCACTGCGCGCAGCGAGCGCCTCACGCAGGTCCTGATCGTCGAGATGAAAGAGGGCATCCGCATCGAGTACGACCGGGACTGCGACGTCGAGGATCCGGCGTACAAGCGTGTGCTCCTTGCCCCCGCGACCGAGACCGGGTCCACACACCCACGCGTTGACTCGTGGGTCGTCACACGGATCGGTGGAGTCGAGCACAATGTCTGGGAACCGGGTGACGACAGCGGTCGCTACCGCGGTGTTGTGATCGAGTACGCGGACCATGCCAACTCCGGTGATGCGAGCACCCGCCGTACACAGCATCGCCGCGCCTGGCATCTGGGCAGATCCGGCGACGATGCCCACGACGCCGCGTGAGTACTTGTGGTCTCCGGGGGCGGCTACGGGCATCGCGTCGGTGACGTCGTCCGCGTCGAGAACCCGCAGGCTCGGTGCGGATTTCCCCAAGGCTGGCGCGAGACCAATGTCGACGACGGTGAGTACGCCCACGTGCTCGTGACCCGGCGCGACCAACAACCCCGGCTTCAACGCACCGAGCGTCACGGTCACATCCGCGCTAACACACACGCCTGGAATGTCTCCAGTATTCGCGTCAATTCCGCTGGGAAGATCCACGGCGACAATTAACGCATCACAGTCGGCCATCTCTCGCGCCACTTCAGCGGCCGGTTCGCGCAGCGGTCCTGAGCCACCAATGCCCACGATCCCATCAACAACAAGGTCGACGTCGCCCAACAATCGCGCAACGCCATCGATCGTTTTGAGATCTCGGACAGATCCTCCCGCCCGTCGCAACGCGACGAGACCGCCTTCGTGGGCGCGGTCCGCGATGAGCAGCGCGTCAACTCGTGCCCCTCGTTCCGCGAGTCGAGCTCCGGCGAAAAGTGCGTCCCCACCGTTGTCGCCACTACCGACGACGAGAACGACGCGAGAGCCGTACACGCTGCCTACGGAACCTTGGAGCAACGCGGCGCACACACTCGCAAGCCCACTGGCCGCGCGTTGCATCAGTGTGCCCGGCGCCAACGTCGCCAGCAGTTCAGCTTCGGCAGTTCGGATACTGTCGACACCCCAAGCGGCTCTCATGGCTGAATCAGTCTCATGACCGGCGTCCTTCAGCAATCACGTACGCCACTGACAGACCGCCGTCGTGTGAAAGCGAGAGATGCCAGGTCTCAACGCCTCGCGCAATAGCCGCGGCCGCGACAGTTCCAGACATCACCAACGACGGACGTCCCGCAGCGCTGCTGACGACTTCGCAGTCGTGCCACTGCAATCCCAACGGTCCCCCCATCGCCTTAATCACGGCCTCCTTCGCGGCGAATCTGCCAGCCAACGACGCAGCGGTGCGAATCCCTCCATCGCGAGTTGTTCGCTCCGCGGCCGTAAACAAGCGATCGGCGACGGCAGGTCGGCGGCGCAGCACCCGCGCGAATCGGTCGATGTCAACGATGTCGACGCCGATGCCCACAATCATCAGCGCGACTACTCGACTGTGACGGACTTGGCCAAGTTGCGGGGCTGGTCCACGTCGTGGCCTTTCGCCGTTGCCATCGCACACGCGAAGATCTGCAACGGGACGGTCGCGACGAGGGGCTGCAACAAGGTCGGGCAGGCGGGAATCCGCACGAGGTGATCGGCGTACGGAACCACGGCTTCGTCGCCCTCCTCGGCTATGACGATGGTGAGCGCGCCGCGGGCACGTACTTCTTGGATGTTCGATACCAACTTTTCGTGCAGGATGCTCCGGCCGCGCGGCGGCGGGACCACGATGATGACCGGAAGTCCTTCTTCCAGTAGGGCGATTGGGCCATGCTTCAACTCGCCCGCCGCGAAGCCTTCGGCGTGCATGTACGCGAGCTCCTTCAGTTTCAGTGCGCCTTCCAGTGCGACCGGGAAACCGACATGACGACCGATAAAGAGCACCGACTTTGCGTCCTTGAGTTCAGCGGCCAGTGCCCTCATACCTTCGCCGGTATCAAGGACGAGGTCGATCTTTTGCGGCATGTCCTGCAATTCCCGGACAACGGCTTCAATCTCATCGCCGAACTTGTTACCTCGCACCTGAGCGACGTACAGCGCGACCAAGAAGCACGCAACGATCTGCGTCAAGAACGCTTTCGTGGATGCGACAGCGATTTCGGGACCCGCATGCGTGTAAACGACCGCGTCAGATTCGCGTGGGATCGTCGAGCCTTGGGAGTTACAGATGGCAAGAACGCGCGCGCCTTGTTCGCGCGCGTAACGCATCGCCATCAGGGTGTCCATCGTCTCGCCACTCTGCGAAATCGCGATCACCAACGTACGGCGGTTAACAACCGGATCGCGGTAGCGGAATTCGCTGGCCAACTCGACTTCACATGGCAACCGAGTCCAGTGTTCGAGGGCGTACTTCGCTACCAAACCCGCGTGGTACGCCGTACCGCAGGCGATGATGACGACCTTGTCGACTTCGCGCAGTTCTGTTTCAGTCAACCGCATCTCATCGATTCGTAGGCGACCGTCAGCCCCGACTCGGCCCAAAAGGGTGTCGGAAACTGCTTTTGGCTGTTCGGCGATCTCCTTTTCCATGAACGTGTCGTAGCCGCCTTTTTCAGCAGCTGACGCATCCCATGTCACTTCAAACTCGATGATCGAAGCAGGAGCGCCGTCAAAGTCGGTGACAACAACCGTGTCACGCGTGAGTTCGACGACTTGATCCTGACCTAACTCGACGGCAGATCGAGTGTGCGCGATGAAGGCCGCTACGTCGGACGCCATGAAGTTTTCACCCTGGCCGCGACCGACCACCAAAGGCGAGTTTCGCCGGGCGCCCACAACCACGTCAGGAATGTCGGCATGTACCGCGACCAAGGTAAACGCGCCTTGGAGCCGTCGACACACGCGCCGCATCCCTTCGGCCAAATCCATTCCAGCAGCGGGGAGCATTGCCGCGAGCAAGTGGGCGACAACTTCCGTGTCCGTCTCGGACTGCAGCACCACGCCCGCGTCAGTCAACTCGGTCCGGAGCTCGGCAAAGTTTTCAATGATGCCGTTGTGAATGACGGCGACCTTGCCGTCTTCGCTGACATGCGGGTGGGCGTTGAGATCGGTCGGGCCGCCGTGGGTGGCCCAGCGAGTGTGGCCGATTCCAATCGTCGACTGAGGGAGCGGGTCCTCGCCGAGCAACGACTCGAGATTCGCGAGTTTCCCGGCCTTCTTCCGCGTTTCCAGCTCGCCATCGGCGACGACGGCGACGCCGGCTGAGTCGTACCCGCGGTATTCCAGCCGCCGAAGCCCCTCGACGACGACCTCGAGGGCCTGCTTCTCACCGACGTACCCCACGATTCCGCACATGCCGCTCAGCCTAACGGCGTACGGACCCCCCCTCGGCCAGGATGTACGCGTGCTGCAGTTGAGGATCTATTCACCCGCTGGCTACACGGAGCAGGTGGTCTCGCTGCTGCGCGAGGACCCCTTTGTGAGCAACGTCGCGTTGATACACGGCGCGTCGCTTGATCCGGAGGGCGACCTCGTGTTCGGAGACGTGGCGCGTGAGGCGGCAAACGGACTCATCTCGCGACTTCAGGCCACCGGCGTGCACGAGTCCGGCGACATCCAAATCAGCTCTATCGACACGGCGCTATCTCGACGCAACCGTGTGATCGCTCGCGCCGCACCGGGCCAGGGGTCCGATGCCGTCGTGTGGGTCCAAGTGGAAAATCGCTCCTACGAAGAGTCGGCGCTCACCTGGGCCTACCTCGCGTTCATTTGCCTCGCGGCGTTGATCGCAGCCATTGGCATCGAACTCGATGCCCTCATCTTGATCATCGGCGCGATGGTGGTCGGTCCAGAATTCGGACCCATCGCTGCCACAGGGTTCGCATTGGCACGTCGCCGACTCGATTTGCTTCGACGTGCGCTGCGGGCCTTAATCGTCGGATTCGCCGTCGCTATCACGTTTACCTATCTCGTGGCCGAGTTGATGATCACGATCGGTTGGCTCAAGGTGCCCGCCAGCGCGAGTACGACCCAACCTGGACTTGCCTTCGCTTATAGCCCGGACAAGTGGTCGTTCATTGTCGCGTTCCTTGCCGGGACGGTCGGCATGCTCGCGCTCACGTCGAACAGGTCTGGCGCACTCGTTGGCGTATTCATCTCTGTCACGACCGTGCCAGCGGCTGGCAACGCGGCGCTGTCTCTCGCCTTCACGCAGTTCAGCGCATTCAGGGCGAGCATCGCCACGTTGTTCATCAACATTGGTGCGATGTCACTCGCGGGGTTCCTCACGCTGATCGTCTTACAGCGACTCTGGTACCGCGTCGAACGCACCCGCGAAGCAGCCCGCGGATCCCTCTGATGCCCCGAGTGGCCTGAGGCTAACTAAGTGCGAGTTCGCGCGCGACAACGGCGGCGAGATGCTCCGCGACTTCACGAGCGTGAGTTTCGCTGGCTGCTTCAACCATCACGCGTACAACGGGCTCAGTTCCCGAGGGTCGCAACAAGACTCGGCCAGCGTCGCCTAACTCGGCTTGAGCGAGTTCCACCGCAGCGCTGAGTTTGCTATTGGAATCGACCCTCGTGCGATCGACGTCGCGAACGTTCACGAGCACCTGTGGTAATCGCGTCATCACCGACGCCAAATCCTTCAGCGTGCGACCGGTTGCGGCCATTCGCGCAATTAGATGAAGCGCGGTGAGCGTCCCGTCGCCAGTCGTTGCGTGATCAAGCATGACCACGTGCCCACTTTGCTCACCACCGAGCGTGTACTTATTCGCCTTCATCTCTTCAAGCACGTATCGGTCACCAACAGCGGTCTCGATCACCTTGACGCCTTCGCGCTCCAAGGCAATCTTGAAGCCGAGGTTCGCCATCACCGTCGCGACAACGGTGTCAGACCGTAGTTCGCCGCGTTCCCTCATCGCTAGGGCAAGAATTGCGAGGATTTGATCTCCGTCAACGAGGGCACCGGACGCATCGACGGCGAGACAACGATCGGCGTCTCCGTCGTGCGCAATTCCGACATCGGCACCGGATTCGCGCACGGACTGAATCAGGTCGTCCATGTGGGTTGAGCCGCAGCCCGCGTTGATGTTCAACCCGTCCGGTGTCGCGTGAATTGCCACAACCTCAGCACCGGATCGCCGCAGCGCTTCAGGACTTACGACCGACGCCGCCCCATTGGCGCAGTCGACCACAACCTTGAGTCCGCTCAACGAATGCGGCACGGTGGAAAGCAAGTGTTCGACGTACTCCGATGCACCTTCGCGGTGATTGCGTACGCGCCCGATCGCCTCACCAGTTGGTCGAGCAACCTCGGAGTGCAATTCGGATTCGATCGCGTCTTCGAGTTCGTCAGCCAATTTGTGACCGCCGCGCGAGAACAACTTGATCCCGTTGTCCGGCATCGCGTTGTGAGAAGCGGAGAGCATCACGCCGAGGTCAGCGTCTAGCCGGTCAACCAAGAAGGCGATAGCAGGCGTGGGCAGGACCCCGACGAGTAACACATCAACCCCGGCACTCGCGAGCCCGGCAACAACGGCAGCTTCAAGCATTTCGCCGCTCGCGCGAGGGTCACGGCCGACGACCGCGATGGGCCGTTGGCCCGCAGACGTATGCGCCGCGAATTGACCTGCAGCGCCGAGAACCCGTGCAGCAGCAATGGAAATAGCTACCGCGAGTTCGGGTGTCAGGTCTGCGTTGGCAAGCCCACGAACCCCATCCGTGCCGAACAACCGGCCCATGACTGGGACCGACCGATCAGCGCTTGGAGTACTGCGGCGCCTTGCGAGCCTTCTTTAGTCCGTACTTCTTGCGCTCGGTGGCACGCGGGTCACGAGTGAGGAAGCCAGCCTTCTTCAAGGCGGGGCGGTTGCCCTCTTCGTCGATCTCGTTGAGCGAGCGGGCGATACCCAGGCGAAGCGCACCGGCCTGACCCGAGATGCCGCCCCCATGGATGCGCGCGAAGACATCGAACCGACCCGACGCCTCAACAACAACAAAGGGTTCGTTGACGAGCTGCTGGTGAACCTTGTTCGGGAAGTAGTCTTCGAGCGTACGGCCGTTGATGACCCAGCGACCGGTGCCCGGAACGATGCGCACGCGCGCGATCGCTTCCTTGCGCCGACCGGTTGCGGCGGCCGGGGCAGTCGTGATCACGCGCGAAGGGATCGCCGCAGAGGGCGAGGTCTCGCTGGTGTACTCGCTGGGAGTGTCGTCGTCGTTCTCGTCGACGACGTCCACAACGTCAGTGGTCGCCTCAGTCATCAGGCTACGGTTTCCTTTCGGTGGTCAAGCATTAGTCGATGGGGTCCCCGAGGCGTTACTGCGCGACCTGGGTGATCTCGAACGGCTGGGGCTGCTGCGCTGAGTGCGGGTGCGTCGGTCCGGCGTACACCTTGAGCTTGGTGATCTGGGCGCGGCCGAGACGGTTGTGCGGAAGCATCCCCTTGACGGCCTTCTCCACAGCGCGACGTGGGTTGGTCTCGAGCAACTCGGTGTACGAGGTGGCGCGCAGGCCGCCCGGGTAGCCCGAGTGGCGATAGTCCATCTTCTGGTTGAGCTTGGCACCAGTCAGCGCGACCTTTTCTGCATTGATGATGATGACGAAGTCACCGGTATCAATGTGCGGCGCGAACGTGGCCTTGTGCTTGCCGCGCAGCAACGTCGCCACGTGGCTCGCCAAGCGGCCAAGCACCACATCTGTGGCGTCGATGACGTGCCACTGACGGGTTATATCGCCGGGCTTCGGGGTGTACGTGCGCACGGTGCGTCGCCTTCGTTTGGACTGAGGTGTTGGTCGTACGTTCTCGATTGGTTGGCGGTCCCGCTTCGGCCCCGAGAACTCCGAAGGAGACACCTGGGGCAGCGCGACGAACACGCACAACGACCGCCCAGGGTACCCGCGGAGGTGAGCGGGGGTCAAAACGCCCCCATCGCCCGCCAACAGGCCCGACTGTCAGGGCCGGATGGGCTTGGTTTCCTCCCAGACCGCGTCGTCGGATTCGTAGACCCGCGAGTCCGATCCCAGGACGACGAATCGGTCGAAACTACGCGCAAACCACCGGTCGTGGGTCACGGCGAGGACGGTCCCTTCGAAGCCTCTGAGGCCCTCCTCCAACGCTTCCGCGCTGGCGATATCGAGGTTGTCTGTCGGCTCGTCGAGTAAGAGCAGGGTGGCACCCCCGAGTTCGAGCAGCAGGATCTGGAACCGGGCCTGCTGACCGCCGGACAACGTGTCGTACAACTGCTGCGCCGAACCAGCGAGTTCATAGCGATCCAGGACGCGACTTGCCTCTTCGCGCGGCATGCCGTTTCTTTGACCGTCGCCGCGATGCAGGATTTCAACGAGCATCCGGCCTTCGAGGTCGGGACGTAGGTGGGTTTGCGCGAACCAACCAGGGCGCACTCGCGCACCCAGCCGCGCCGTCCCGGTGTGTGTCACAGGCGCGATCTCCACGTCGCCGACGGGGCGATGTTCAACGTCGGGATCGCTCCCACCCACGGCGAGCAGTCGCAGCAGATGGGACTTGCCCGAGCCGTTCGCGCCAAGAATCGCGATGCGCTCCCCGAACCAGACCTCGAGGTCGAACGGTTCGGTCAGTCCAGTCAACGCGAGGTCGTTGCAGATGATCGCTCGCTTGCCCGTTCGACCGCCCTTCAGTCGCATCTTGACGTTTTGTTCGCGCGGAACCGCGATCGGAGGTCCGGCCTCTTCGAAGCGTCGCAATCGCGTGACAGCCGCCTGAAGCCGCGAAGCCATATCGGCGTTGTACGCCGCCTTGGCGCGATACATGTAGACGAGTTCCTTGAGCTTTGCGTGCTCCTCATCCCAACGGACGCGGAGCTCTTCCAGCCGCGCGAATCGATCCCGTCGCGCCTCGTGATAGCTCGCGAAGCCACCGCCGTACGTCCAGATGGTGTTGCCTGTGGCACCGAGTTCGACCGTGATGATCGCAGTCGCAGTGCGATTAAGTAGTTCGCGATCGTGAGAGACGAAGAGAACGGTCTTTGTGGTTTCGCGGAGTTTGTCTTCAAGCCATCGCTTTGTTGGCACGTCGAGGTAGTTATCGGGTTCGTCGAGTAGGAGAACCTCGTCGGGGCCGCGCAGTAGGGATTCGAGTACCAATCGCTTTTGTTCACCACCGGACAACGTCGTGATCTCGCGCCACTGCGCGCGGTCGTAGGAAATCCCCAACGCCTCGGTGCAACAGACGTCCCACTCAACTTCGAAGTTGTAACCCCCCGCGTCGGCCCAATTCGCCAACGCATGGGCGTACCGCATCTGCGTCGGTTCATCGTCGGCTTCCATCATCGCAAGTTCTGCGGCTTCGACCTCGGCCGCCGCGAGGCGGACGCGATCCGGGGCAACCGACAACAGCAAGTCCCGCACGGTCACGACACCCTGGTGCGCGCTCCCCTCCTCAGCGGACGGCTCCTTGCCGGGGCCGCGCTCTTGCGCCGTGGTTTGCTGGCCGATGAACTGCCGCATGATGCCGAGGCCACCGGTGCGCACGACTCCACCAACTTGGGTATCCAGGTCGCCAGCGACCATGCGCATCAGCGTGGTCTTGCCTGCACCGTTGGCACCAACCAGTGCGGCCTTAGCCCCATCGCCAACACGGAAACTGACGTCGCTCAGCAGAACCCGGCCGTCGGGCAACGTATGCGTAACGTGCGACAACTCCACGTGACCCATAGCCAGCCATCCTGCCCGCTGACGGCACTCATGCGCACGCCCGTTTCCCCCGCGCCCCCGTTTCTGCGTGAAAGGGAGTTCCGTCAGTCTCTATTGAACGAGCGGTGCATTCATCCAGACGCACTGCAACGAGAAGGCCTGAACTGAATGTGCACTTTATTCAATAGGTTTGAACGGATGCCATTTTCATGAAAGGGCTCGGGGTTAGAGGGTACGGCGGGTACGGGCTAGTCGCGCTTGGGCTGCATGAGCGCTTAGCGAGGTTTCGCTTTCCCGTTCGCGTTCGGCAATCGTTGGATCTGACTCGTCAGGGTAGGTGACTTCTTCGAGGACCAGGCCGCAGGGCGGTGCGACGCGGAAGTTTTCCGCACGCGTGCCCGTCCCTGCCTTCGATCTCAAGAGTGCTCCGGGCCATTCGGGCGGCCGATGACCGTCACCGACAACGAGCAAGGCGCCGACAAGCGAGCGAACCATGGAGTGGCAGAACGCATCGGCAATGACTTCCCCTCGAACGAGCCCGTCCTCACCGCGACGCCAGGAGAGGTCATGCAAAGTTCGCACCGTACTGGCTCGCTCACGTTGTCGACAGAACGCGGCAAAGTCCTGCTCGCCGAGCACTTGTTGCGACGCAGCATTCATCGCGTCCAAATCGAGCTGCCGACCGCCGGCGATTCGATGGCGCAAAACGTGCGTCCGCACGACGGGGTCCCAATGACCCACGCCGTCAAAGATCGTGTACGAGTAGCGCCGGGTCAACGCCGAGAAGCGCGCTTCGAACCCCGGAGGTGCACGACGTACGTCGTAGACAATGACGTCGGCGGGCAAGAGCCCATTGAGACGTCGATCCGCTTCCTTGTTGTGCCGTGACCATCCGTCCGCGAACAGATCCGCGTGGGCAACTTGTCCGCGCGCGTGTACCCCGGCGTCCGTTCGCCCCGCGCAGGTCACCGCGATGCGTCCAGACGACGCGAACAAAACCTTCAGCGCGTCTTCGACCACGCCTTGGACCGTGCGGAGTGCGGGTTGGATGGCCCAGCCGCGAAAGTTCGTACCGTCGTAGCCAAGGTCGATGCGGATACGAACAAGCCCCCCACCCGTTTCCGGAATGAGGGGCTCGTTCATGACAATCTGAGGACTCAGGCCTCGTCGGCCTTGTCGTCCGTCGACTTCTCGCCAGCAGCGTCGCTCGCAACCTCATCGCTAGCAACCTCATCGCTCGCAACGTCATCTCCAACAACCTCAGCGGCAACAGTGTCCGCCTCGATCACATCAGCGGCGGGCTCGTCGGCGCTGAGATCAGCGGCTGTCGCAGCAGCTGCCACTTCTGCGGCCTTGCTCGCCTTGCTCGCTTTGCTCGCCTTCGACGAACCAGTCGCGTCAGCCTTGTCTGCCTTCGCAGCCTTGTCCTTTGCTGAACGCTTCGTCGCCGCGGTCGCCTCCGCCACAACGGCTTCAGCCAATGGCTCGACCAATTCAATGACCGCCATCGGTGCGTTGTCACCCTTGCGTGGGCCGATTTTCACGATGCGCGTGTAGCCACCAGGGCGGGTCGCGTATCGCGGGCCGATCTCCTCGAAGAGCGTATGTACGACACCCTTGTCGCGTACGACCATCAACACGCGACGTCGCGCGTGCAGGTCGCCGCGCTTGGCGAACGTGATCAGGCGTTCAGCCAATGGCCGAAGCCGCTTGGCCTTGGCATGAGTCGTCGTAATCTTGCCGTGCTCGAACAACGCGGTGGCCAAGTTGGCCAGCATCAGCCGCTCGTGTGCCGGGCCGCCGCCGAGGCGGGCACCCTTCGTGGGCGTTGGCATGGTGTGGTTCTCCTGGTCGAGGTTGGACGAGAATCAAGCAGCAGTCCGAGGACTAAAGCTGCTCAGTCTCGGCGTATGCCTGGTCGTCGAAGTCGTCATCGGCGTAGAAGTTCACCGCTGTCGTCGGGTCGAATCCGGGCGGGCTGTCCTTGAGCGAAAGACCCAACCCGACCAACTTGACCTTCACCTCGTCGATTGACTTCGCACCGAAGTTACGGATGTCAAGCAGGTCGGCCTCGCTGCGCGAAATCAACTCACCGACGGTGTGCACGCCTTCGCGCTTCAAGCAGTTGTACGAACGTACGGTCAGATCAAGCTGCTCGATGGGAGTCGACAACTGCTCGGCAACGAACGCGTCCGCAGGCGACGGGCCGATGTCGATGCCCTCGGCGTCGAGGTTGAGCTCACGGGCGAGTCCAAAGAGCTCGACGAGCGTCTTGCCCGCCGAAGCAACGGCATCGCGCGGAGTCATCGACATCTTGGTCTCGACGTCGACGATCAACTTGTCGAAGTCAGTGCGCTGCTCGACACGAGTCGCCTCGACCTTGTAGGTCACCTTCAGCACGGGCGAATAAATCGAGTCGATCGGAATACGACCGATCTCCTGACCGGGCTGCTTGTTGAGGTTGGCCGAGACATAACCGCGACCGCGCTCGACAACGAGCTCCATCTCAAGCTTGCCCTTGCCGTTGAGCGTCGCGATGTGCAACTCGGGGTTGTGCACCTCGACGCCGGCCGGCGGCGCGATGTCGGCTGCGGTGACCGCGCCCGGAAGCTGCTTGCGCAGGTACATGACGACGGGCTCGTCGACCTCAGAGGAAACCACGAGGTTCTTGATGTTCAGGATGATCTCGGTGACGTCTTCCTTGACACCTTCGATGGTCTGGAACTCGTGCAACACCGTGTCGATACGGATGCTCGTGACTGCAGCACCTGGAATTGACGAGAGCAAGGTACGCCGAAGCGAGTTGCCCAAGGTGTAACCGAATCCCGGCTCGAGGGGCTCGAGGATGAATCGCGAGCGGAACTCGCTGATCGGCTCTTCAGTGAATGTTGGACGCTGAGCAATGAGCACGTGGCTGTCCTTTCCGCGACTACCTCAATTTGAAGTCGCGAATCGTGGGGAAGGCTTACTTGGAGTAGAGCTCGACGATTAGCTGCTCTTGGACCGGCGTATCGATAACCGCGCGCGCGGGAAGTGCGTGCACGAGGATGCGCATCCGGTTCGGGATGACCTCAAGCCAGGCGGGTACGGGGCGTTCACCCAACTCCGCGTGAGCGATGACGAACGGCGTCAACTCGCGCGAGGACTGGCGTACCTCGATGACATCGTTTTCGCTGACGCGGAACGACGGGATGTCGACCTTGCCACCGTTGACGACGATGTGACCGTGACGCACCAACTGACGCGCCATATCCCGCGACTTGCCGAAACCAGCCCGGTAAATCACGTTGTCCAAACGGGACTCGAGGATGCGAAGCAGGTTCTCACCGGTCTTGCCCTGCTTGCGGTGAGCCTCGTCGTAGTAGCCACGGAACTGCTTCTCGAGTACGCCGTACATGCGTGCGCACTTCTGCTTCTCACGCATCTGCAGCAGGTACTCGGAGTCCTTGGTACGACCGCGGCCGTGCTGGCCGGGCGGGTACGGACGGATCTCGATCGGGCACTTCGGGGACTCACACTTGGAGCCCTTCAGGTACAACTTCATTTTCTCGCGGCGGCAGCGCTTGCAGTCCGCCCCTGTGTATCTGGCCATTAGGATCTCTCTTTTCGTGGCTTAGGGCGGTCAGACGCGACGGCGCTTGGGCGGACGGCAGCCGTTGTGCGGCGATGGGGTGACGTCACTGATCTGTCCGACCTCCAGGCCAGCGGCCTGAATCGAACGAATCGCGGTCTCGCGGCCCGAACCTGGACCCTTGACGAAAACGTCAACCTTCTTCATGCCGTGTTCCATCGCACGACGCGCAGCGGCCTCGGCGGCCATCTGGGCGGCGAAGGGCGTGGACTTGCGTGAGCCCTTAAAGCCGACCTGACCAGCAGAGGACCACGCGATCACGGCACCTGAGGGGTCCGTGATCGACACGATTGTGTTGTTGAACGTGCTCTTGATGTGCGCGTGGCCGTGGGCCACGTTCTTCTTCTCCTTGCGACGCACTTTCTTGGCGCCAGCCTGACGGCTCTTGGGAGGCATACACGAATCCTTTATCGAGGTGGTCGGTCCGTACGGTGACCGTCGCGACGTGCGCGGTCGGGACCGGGCGGACTACTTCTTGCCGACCTTCTTCTTGCCGGCGACTGTCTTCTTGGGTCCCTTACGGGTACGGGCGTTGGTGTGCGTGCGCTGACCCCGGACCGGAAGTCCGCGACGGTGGCGGATCCCCTGGTAGCAACCGATTTCCACCTTGCGGCGGATGTCAGCCTGGACTTCGCGGCGCAAGTCACCTTCGACCTTGAAGCTAGCCTCGAGGTAATCGCGAAGTTTGACCAACTCGTCGTCGCCAAGGTCCTTCACGCGAATGTCTCCGCTGATTCCGGTGGCTTCGAGGGTCTGCTTGGCAGAGGAACGACCAATGCCAAAGATGTAGGTGAGCGCAACCTCCAACCGCTTGTCGCGGGGCAGGTCAACGCCAACAAGGCGTGCCATAGGGCAATCTCGTTTCTATTCATCGAAGGTCTGGGGACAGTGCCACTCCTGCAGCCCTTTGCGGCTTGCGCTGCGCAGCAGGTCTCCGGCCTTCGATGCCGGAGGTAGCGTCTCAAGTCCGCGCACGTGTGCGGTCCTGAGGGTCGAGCACTGTCTTGTACACCCGGTCGCCCGCTCACGTGAGCGTCACCGGCATTTAGTTGTGGGCCGTACTTGGTGGGTGGGTGCGGTGATCCTGCGATTAGCCCTGGCGCTGCTTGTGCCGGACGTTCTCGCAAATGACCATGACCCGGCCATGACGGCGGATCACTTTGCACTTGTCGCAAATCTTCTTAACGCTTGGCTGGACCTTCATCGATCTCTCTCTTACTTGTACCGATAGACGATGCGTCCACGGGTGAGGTCGTAGGGCGAGAGTTCCACGACCACACGGTCGTCGGGCAAAATCCGGATGTAGTGCATTCGCATCTTGCCGCTGATGTGCGCAAGTACTTTGTGACCGTTTTCGAGTTCGACCCGGAACATGGCGTTCGGGAGGGACTCCGTCACTGTGCCTTCAAGCTCGATGGCACCGTCTTTCTTGGCCATACTTCGCGCACAACTCCTTGAGGATTGCCGTCAGGATGGATCAGGACGTACGCGCGATCGATCGCGACTCAGAAACCTGGGGCACACGACAGCGCAGCTCACGAAGAGCCAAGAGGCGAGTCTAGGCCCGAGGGGCCCGGATCATGAAATCCGGGGGTCCCAGGCTCAATTTTGGGCGAAGTAGACCTTGCGAAGAGTCTCGTGAACGGTCCAGGTCGAACGGGCCCCCGCGGTCAGGACACCAACATCGCCAGGGCCGATTTCCAGAGTCGGACCCCCGTCAATCTCGACCGTTGCCCTGCCGGTCAACACGACGAAGATCTCGTCTGCCTCAACGTCGGTCGAGACGCCGACGCTGTGCTGCCATACCCCGACCGCAATCCTGTGATTATCTGCGCCAATTGCGGTTGGGCGGTCCACAGGAACTGGGGAGGCCGTCGACTCGTCGAGAATCGAAAACGACGAGACCAGGGGGTCACCGCTCACGATTTGGGCTGGGTTGAGCGGATCGTCGACAAGGTCGAGTGTGGCTGCGGGCACGACGTACGACTGGTTCGCAAACATGCCCGCACGTTATCCGCCCCCCCGCCCCTAACCCCCACCGCCGTGTCTTATTTTTTTGTTCACTTGTACCCTCAAAAGTTACAAAAAACTGACGACTCGGCGGAAAAGGGTGGCTAGTCGGGGCGGTGGTCGGTGGACCTGTCGGTGGAATCGTTGGTGTCGGTGGAATCGTTGGTGTCGGTGGAATCGTTGGTGTCGCTGCGGCGCTCAAGTCGGAGTACGGCCAGGCCCAGAAGTACGGCGACGACGAAGAGAACGAGGGCGAGTACGACAGTCCCCCACTGCGGATCGGGACCGTGCTGAAGCGCGACGTAAACGAGTCGCAATGCCGATCCACTGAGCGCGACAACGAGCACCCAGAGCATCAGGGTCGCGACAGCACGGGCTCGCGTCATGGGGTCGGAAGCCATCTCTGAGAGATCAGCGGGGTTGGGGTCTCGGGGGTCATCGCGATGCGACGGCTTGGCGTACGACCCACGGTCATCAGGTGGCCAACTCAGGCTGGCTTTGTTGACCGTACGGCAAGAAAACGCCGCGACACGCCGTGTCTCGTTGACGGATGATCAACAATGTTGATCATCCGTCAAGCGTTCGGGTTGGGGGAGCCGACCGCGGACGGAGGCAGGGCGAGTCGGGAGGCTCCGCCGTCGAGCGCCGTCAGCACCCACGGGCCGGAGGCGGTGACGGCAACGGTGTGTTCCCAATGCGCGGCATAGCGGCCGTCCTTGGTGACGACGGTCCACTCATCATCCAACGTGTGCACATGGCGCCTGCCCAGCGTCACCATCGGTTCGATCGCAATCGCGAGGCCGGCTTCCATGACGGGACCGTGGCCCGCGAGTCCGTAATTGGGGACATCGGGCGGTAGGTGCATCGCGGTGCCGATCCCGTGACCGACGTACTCCTCCAAGATTCCGTACGCCGGTCCCCCGACTGAGCGCACATGCGATTCGACGGCGTGACCGACGTCGGAGAGGCGTCCACCAATTCGAACTGCGGCAATGCCAGCCCACAACGACTCTTCCGTCAACGCCGACAATCGTGCGACGTCCTCGGCGATCTCCCCGACTGGCACGCTGATGGCCGCATCGCCGTGCCAGCCCTCCACGATCGCCCCGCAGTCGATGGAAATGAGATCGCCATCCCGAAGTACGCGCGGCCCGGGGATTCCGTGGACGACCTCGTCGTTGACTGACGTACAGATGGTCGCGGGGAATCCGTTGTAGCCGAGGAACGAAGGGGTCGCTCCCTCATCGCGGATCGAGGTGGCCGAGATGAGGTCCAACTCGGCCGTCGTCATGCCGGGAGCGACGGCCTCGGCAAGGCGAGCGAGCGTACGCGCGACGACCAACCCGGCAACGCGCATCTTTTCGATTTGCTCGGGGGTCTTGATTTCGAGTTTGGCTCGACGTCCAAACGCCATGACGCTGTGGCGCTTAGGTCTAGTTGGGCAGCGCGGCGAGGACGCGCGCCGTCACGTCTTCGACCGCGCCGAGGCCATCGATCTCCACCAGCAAACCGCGGTCGCGATACACGTTCAACAACGGTTGCGTTTGATCGGCGTAGAGCTTCAGGCGATGACGGATCACGTCTTCGGTGTCGTCACTGCGACCCTGTTCGGCTGCACGCTTCATCAAGCGCCCGACAACTTCGTCAGTGTCGACGGTGAGAGCGACGACCCTGTCCAACTTATGGCCCGCAGCGGCGAGCATCTCGTCGAGTTCGTCAACCTGCGCGACAGTGCGCGGATACCCGTCAAGCAGAAAACCGCCGAGGGCATCGGCCTGCACGAGCCGGTCGCGGACCATGTCGTTGGTCACCGAATCGGGGACGTACTCGCCAGCGTCCATGTAGCGCTTCGCCTGGACGCCCAACACTGTCTCGTCTGCCACGTGCGCGCGGAAGATGTCGCCGGTGGCGACGTGGGGGGTCCCCAGAGTGTCAGCTACGACTGCGGCCTGTGTCCCCTTTCCCGCGCCGGGAGGACCCATCAGCACGAGCCGGATCAACGCAGGAAACCTTCGTAGTTGCGCTGCTGCAACTGGCTCTCGATCTGCTTCACGGTGTCTAGACCCACACCGACCATGATCAGCAGGCTGGTACCTCCGAAGAGGAACCGTTGCCCGACACCGAGCACGTTGAAGGCGATGTACGGAATGGTGGCAAGTAATGAGAGATAGATCGAGCCCGGCAGCGTGATGCGCGACAGGACGTAATCGAGATACTCCGCGGTGGGCTTGCCCGCCCGGATGCCGGGGATGAAGCCACCGAACTGCTTCATGTTGTCCGCGACCTCGGTGGGGTTGAACGTAATCGACACGTAGAAGTACGTGAAGAACATGATCAAGGCGAAGTTGAAGACCAGGTAGAGCGAGCGACCCGACTGAATGTTCGTCGAGATCCACTGAGCCCACTCCGACTGCGATCCGGTCAGTTGCACAACCAGCAGTGGGATGTAGAGCAGTGACGACGCAAAGATGACCGGGATAACACCGGCCATGTTGACCTTGAGCGGAATGTAGGTCGACGTGCCGCCGTACATTCGGCGACCGACCATTCGCTTCGCGTACTGGACCGGGATGCGTCGCTGAGCCTGCTCAACGAAGACGACACCGGTGATGATGACAAGTCCGACCGCAACGGTGAGAAGCAACGTGACCGTGCCGTCGACGGTGTTGATGGTCGCCAACTGACCCGGGAACGACGCGATAATCGACGTGAAAATCAGCAGCGACATCCCATTGCCGACGCCGCGGTCGGTGATCAGTTCGGCCAACCACATGATCATGGCCGTGCCCGCCGTGATGACCACGATCATCGTGATGATCAGGCCAAGTGACTGATTAGGTACGAGTTGCTCGTTACATCCCTGGAAGAGTCGACCCGGCGACCGCGCCAAGGAAACGATCGCGGTTGCCTGCAGAATCGCCAACCCGACGGTGAGATAGCGAGTGATCTGGGTGATCTTCGCCTGGCCGGCCTGGCCTTCCTTCTTCAAGGTTTCGAGGCGTGGGATCACCACCGTCAGCAATTGAATGATGATGCTCGCCGTGATGTACGGCATGATTCCAAGCGCGAAAACGGACAATTGCAGGAGCGCGCCACCACTAAAGAGGTTGATCAACCCATAAAGTGAATTGCCTTCGACCACATTGACGCAGCGTTGAATTGCGGTGTAGTCGACACCCGGAGTCGGAAGAACAGAACCGAAGCGGAAGATCGCGATGATCGCCAGGGTGAAGAGCAACTTCTTGCGCAGGTCGGGCGTACGAAACGCCGACGCGAAAGCGCTGAGCACAGTTCCTCCCGGGCGACGGCGACCTCGCGCAGGAGCGGGGTCAGGGTCGTCTCGACTATCACGCCAGTTGGCGTACGGCGTCGAGCCTAACAGTCCGGTCACGGTCCCTTTCGGGGCCGTGACCGGGTCTAACGTGCGCTGGTTAAGCCAATCAGGTCAGGTCGAAAGGATCAGATAACCGTGGTCGTGCCACCCGCGGCGGTGATCTTCGCCGTCGCGGAGTCAGAGAACTTGTTGGCCGTTAGTTGAAGCGCAACGCCGAGGTCGCCGTTGCCGAGCACCTTGACAGGCTCGCCCTTACGGACGGCTCCGGCCTTGACCATGTCGGTGATGCCGACGGCGCCTCCCTGCGGAAAGAGTTTCGCGAGGGCGGCAACGTTCACGACCTGGAATTCGACCCGGTTGGGGTTGGTGAAGCCTTTGAGTTTCGGCAGACGCATGTGCAAAGGCATCTGGCCGCCCTCGAAGCGGGCTGGCACCTGGTAGCGGGCCTTCGTACCCTTCGTACCGCGACCAGCAGTCTTTCCCTTGGAGCCTTCGCCTCGACCCACGCGGGTCTTGGCCGTCTTGGCACCAGGCGCAGGGCGCAAGTGATGGACTTTGAGAGTCATGTCAGTCGACCTCCTCAACCTTGACAAGGTGCGACACGACGTTGAGCATGCCGCGGAATTCGGGGCGATCTTCTTTGACGACAACATGGCCGATCCGCTTCAAGCCCAACGAACGCAATGAGTCGCGCTGGTTCTGCTTGCCACCGATCCCGGAACGAGTCTGCGTGACTTTGAGCTGACCCATCATCCACCGATCCCTGCAGCCTGCGCGCGCAACATTGCCGCCGGCGCAACATCTTCGAGAGGAAGTCCACGACGGGCGGCCACGGCCTCCGGACGCTCGAGCAACTGCAGCGCAGCCACCGTTGCGTGCACAACGTTGATCGCGTTGTCCGAACCCAACGACTTGCTGAGTATGTCGTGAATTCCGGCGCACTCCAGTACAGCGCGCACCGGACCACCAGCGATGACGCCGGTACCCGGCGCAGCCGGACGCAGCATCACGATTCCAGCTGCCCGCTCACCCCGGACGGGGTGAGGAATCGTGCCCTGGATCCTCGGGACCTTGAAGAAGGACTTCTTCGCTTCCTCAACACCCTTGGCGATGGCGGCGGGAACTTCCTTCGCCTTGCCGTAGCCGACACCAACGGTTCCGTCGCCGTCGCCCACCACAACAAGTGCAGTGAAGCTGAACCGGCGACCACCCTTGACGACCTTCGACACACGGTTGATCGCGACAACGCGTTCAACAAAAGCGCTCTTCTCGGCCTGACCGCCGCGACCGTCTTTACGGTCTCGGCGTTCGTTGCCGCCGGCGCCACTACCGCGGCGCTGGGCTGCAGCCATGAGTTGTACCTCTTCCCTCTTCGTCCGTGAGCGTCAGAACGCCAGGCCAGATTCGCGCGCGCCATCCGCGAGCGCCGCAACCCGACCCGTGTACCGGTTACCGCCGCGGTCGAAGACCACAGCCTCAATGCCTGCCTGAGACGCACGGGAGGCGACGAGCTTGCCCACCTCGCGCGCCTTGGCCGTCTTGTCCCCGGTCAATGCGCGTACGTCGTCTTCCATCGTGGAAGCAAACGCGAGCGTGTGACCGGCAAAATCATCAACGACCTGCGCCAAGATGTGGCGCGACGATCGCGTGACCACCAAGCGCGGACGAACCGCGGTCCCGGTGACCTTCTTGCGTACGCGTGTGTGGCGACGCTTGCGAGCGACAGCCTTTTTGTTGCCCGAACCGAGCTTGACGACGACGGACATGTCTACTTACCAGCCTTTCCGGCCTTGCGACGCACGACTTCGCCCGCGTAACGAACGCCCTTGCCCTTGTACGGGTCGGGCTTGCGAAGTTTGCGAATCTTCGCGGCGACTTCGCCGACCTTTTGCTTGTCAATGCCCGAGACGCTGAACTTTGTGGGCGTTTCGACGACGAAGGAGATGCCGTCGGGCGCATTGATCAAGACCGGGTGGCTGAAGCCGAGGGCGAATTCGAGGTCTTGCCCCTTGGCAACGACGCGGTAACCAGTCCCCTGAATTTCCAGCGCCTTCGTGTAGCCCTCGGTAACGCCGATCACCATGTTGGCGACAAGTGTGCGGGTAAGCCCATGACGAGCACGGCTGTCGCGCTCGTCGTCGGGGCGCGTGACTGACAAGGTGCCATCGTCAGTGCGCTCGACGGTGATCGGTTCGACCACGGCGTGAGTCAAGGTGCCCTTGGGGCCTTTGACGGTGAGTTTGCGACCATCGATCGCAACGTCCACGCCCGACGGGATGGCGATGGGGAGACGGCCAATACGTGACATGGTTTCCTCCCCGCCTACCAGACGTAGGCGAGGACTTCCCCACCTACGCCCTTCTTTGCGCATTGACGGTCGGTGAGCAAGCCAGTTGACGTCGAGATGATGGCCACGCCGAGGCCGCCGAGGACGCGCGGAAGCGACGTGCTCTTGGCGTACACGCGCAGTCCCGGCTTCGAGACGCGGCGGATGCCGGCAATGGAGCGCTCACGGCTAGGGCCAAACTTCAGGTCCAGGCGCAACGTCTTGCCAACTTCAGCGTCTTCGATAACGAAGCCAGCGATGTAGCCCTCACGCTTGAGGATCTCGGCAATGTTCACCTTGATCTTCGAGTGCGGCATCGAGGTCGTCTCGTGGTACGCCGAGTTAGCGTTGCGCAGACGAGTGAGCATGTCTGCAATCGGATCGGTCATGGTCATGGCCAGCGGGCCTCTTTCTCTCCGTGGTATCCCGACGCATCGCGCGTGCGGGACCTTCGGGGTAGTGGATCTACCAGGAGCTCTTGGTGACGCCTGGTAGTTCGCCGCGGTGAGCCATCTCGCGAAGGCAGATGCGGCACAAACCGAACTTGCGGTACACCGAATGCGGGCGACCGCAACGGTTACAGCGGGTGTAACCACGAACCTTGAACTTCGGCTTCGCGGCTGCTTTGTTTTTGAGAGCGGTCTTGGCCATCGGTCAGGACTCCTTGAACGGGAAGCCGAGCATCTTCAGAAGCACTCGCCCTTCCTGGTCGTTGGTTGCGGTGGTAACGACAGTGATGTCCATGCCACGAACTCGATCAATTGAGTCCTGATCGATCTCGTGGAACATCGACTGCTCGTTCAGCCCGAAGGTGTAGGTGCCGCGGCCATCGAACTGGCGCGGTGACAACCCCCGGAAGTCGCGGATACGCGGCAGCGCGATCGACAAGAGTCGGTCGAGGAACTCCCACATACGGTCGCCCCGGAGGGTGACGTGTGCGCCGATCGGCATGCCTTCACGCAACTTGAACTGCGCGATTGACTTGCGCGCCTTGGTGACCTGCGGCTTCTGGCCGGTGATGGTGGCCAAGTCGCGTACGGCGCCCTCAATCAATTTCGAGTCACGCGCTGCTTCACCGACACCCATGTTGACCACGATCTTGGCCAGTCCGGGGACCTGCATCACGTTGGCATGGCCGAACACCGACTGGAGGGCGGGCACGATCTCGTCGCGGTAGCGCGTCTTGAGCCGCGCGGCCACGCGACCTTCAGTGGTGGAAGTCATCAGATGTCCTTACCGGTGCGCTTGCCGACTCGTACGCTGCGCTCGCCCTCGTAGGTGGTGCCGTCGGGACGACGCTTCTCAACGGTCTCCTTGCGGAAGCCAACCCGAGTGGCTTTGCCATCTTCGTTGACCAACATGACGTTGGACACGTGGATGGGCGCCTCTTGGGTCACGATTCCGCCGGACTTGGCGCCGCGAATCGTTTCGCCGATCTTGGTGTGCTTCTTGACTCGGTTAACACCCTCGACAAGCACGCGGTCGGCCTCAGGAAGAACCTGGATGACCTTGCCCTTGACGCCCTTGTCCTTGCCAGTGATGACCTGGACGGTGTCGCCCTTGCGAATGTGAGCCCCGGCCATCACAGCACCTCCGGAGCAAGCGAAATGATCTTCATGAACTTCTTCTCACGCAGTTCGCGACCAACCGGACCGAAGATGCGAGTCCCGCGGGGCTCACCGTCGGCCTTGAGGATCACCGCTGCGTTCTCATCGAAACGAATGTAGGAACCATCAACGCGACGACGCTCCTTGGTGGTGCGAACGATGACAGCCTTGACGACCTCACCCTTTTTCACACCACCGCCGGGGATCGCGTCTTTTACCGTGGCGACAATGACGTCGCCAATTCCGGCGTACCGACGACCCGAGCCACCGAGAACACGGATGCACAAGATTTCCTTGGCACCGGTGTTGTCGGCGACACGTAGTCGCGACTCCTGCTGGATCACTGTGTTCTCCCGCCCCTACTTCGCCTTCTCGAGGATCTCCACCACGCGCCAGCGCTTTGTCGCTGACAGCGGACGGGTCTCCATGAGCAACACTCGGTCGCCAATGCCGGCGGCGTTGCCTTCGTCATGCGCCTTCAACTTGCTCGTACGGCGGACGACCTTGCCGTAGAGGGGGTGCTTGAAGCGGTCTTCGACAGCGACGACGACGGTCTTATCCATCTTGTCGCTTACGACGAGCCCTTCGCGCACCTTTCGGAAGCCGCGCTTGTCTTCAGTCACGTTGTTCTCCTGCGTGCTCATGCCGTGCCACCCTCATTTGGGGTGATCCCGAGCTCGCGCTCACGCATGATCGTGTAAATACGGGCGATGTCTGTCTTGACCGCCCGCAGCCGACCGTGGCTTTCCAACTGACCGGTCGCAGCTTGAAAGCGGAGGTTGAAAAGCTCCTCCTTGCCTTCACGCAACTTGTCCGCCAACTCGGCGTCATCAAGGTTGCGCAGTTCACCCGTTGCTGTACCTATGGCCATCAGATACCACCTACCTCGCGCCGCACAATGCGGCACTTCATCGGAAGCTTGTGCGCCGCGCGCGACAACGCTTCCTGCGCGACCTTCTCACTCGGGTAACTGAGCTCGAACATCACGCGACCTGGCTTGACGTTGGCAACCCACCACTCGGGCGAACCCTTACCGGAACCCATCCGAGTCTCAGCGGGCTTCTTGGTGAGCGGGCGGTCAGGGTAGATGTTGATCCAGACCTTGCCACCACGCTTGATGTGTCGAGTCATCGCAATACGCGCGGCCTCGATCTGACGGTTGGTCACGTACGCCGACTCGACAGCCTGAAGTCCCCAGTCGCCGAACGTCACTTCGGTGCCACCCTTGGCCGCACCGCTGCGGTTTGGGTGGTGCTGCTTGCGGTGCTTGACCCTGCGAGGGATGAGCATGCGTCAGCCCTCCGTTCCGGGAGTTTCGGCGGCAGGGGTTTCGACGACGGGGGTCTCGACAGCGGGGGTCTCGACAGCGGGGGTCTCGACAGCGAGGGTCTCGACAGCGGGAGTCTCGACAGCGGGAGTCTCGACAGCGGGAGTCTCGACAACCGCAGGCTCGACAACCGCAGGCTCGACAGCCGCAGTTTCGACAGCCGCAGTTTCGACAACCGCGGGTGCTTCGATCACGGGCTCGACACTTGCGACGACGGCAACTACTGGCGCCTCAGCGATAGCAACGGCACCAGTCTCAGCCGGAGCATCGCCACCCTCGCGACGAGCGCGGGTCGGACGCGGCGCACGAGCGGCCCCGCCAAGACGAGCCGCAGCGGCGGCGGCCTCTCGCTCGGCTCGAGTGCCCAGGGCCTCACCCTTGTAGATCCACACCTTCACGCCGATGCGACCGAACGTCGTACGCGCTTCGTAGAAGCCGTAGTCGATGTCCGCGCGCAACGTGTGCAACGGCACGCGACCTTCACGGTAGAACTCGGTACGGCTCATTTCCGCGCCGCCAAGGCGACCCGAAACCTGAATTCGAATGCCCTTAGCACCGGCCTTGAGCGAGCTCTGCATGGACTTGCGCATGGCGCGGCGGAAAGACACGCGACTCGACAATTGCTCGGCCACACCTTGGGCAACCAACTGCGCCTCAACCTCGGGGTTCTTTACCTCGAGGATATTGAGCTGTACCTGCTTGCCAGTGAGCTTCTCAAGGTCGCCGCGAATGCGGTCGGCCTCGGCGCCACGACGACCAATCACAATGCCGGGGCGTGCGGTGTGGATGTCGACGCGTACTCGCTCGCGGGTACGTTCAATCTCGACCTTTGCGATGCCTGCGCGCTCCATGCCCTTGGCCATGAGTCGGCGGATCGCCACGTCTTCAGCGACATAGTCTCGGTAGCGCTGACCGACCTTGGACGAGTCGGCAAACCACCGCGACTTGAAGTCGGTGGTGATGCCGAGCCGGAACCCGTGCGGGTTGATCTTCTGGCCCACTAGCGGGTCACCCCTTCTTCCGTGCCGAGGTCGCGGGACGCGACTCGACAACCACGGTGATGTGGCTCGTGCGCTTACGGATTCGGTACGCCCGACCCTGCGCGCGCGGACGGAACCGCTTCAGCGTCGGGCCTTCATCGACGTACGCCTCGCTCACGACGAGGGTCGTCGGGTCGAGACTGTGGTTGTTACTGGCGTTGGCGATGGCGCTATCGAGCACCTTGCCCACTGGCTCGCTGGCAGCTTGCGGAGCGAAGCGAAGAATCGCTTGCGCATCCGACGCGGGCAGACCTCTAATGAGATCCACCACCCTGCGTGCCTTCATGGGCGTAACGCGGACGTACCGCGCCTGGGCCCTGGCTTCCATCGCTATCCCCTTGCTTGTGGCGTGTGTTGCGTGAGGTCTATGAGTTGATGCGCGTAAGTCTCCGCACCGACTAGCGGCGCTTGGCCTTGCGGTCGTCCTTGATGTGACCCTTGAAGGTTCGCGTAGGCGCGAACTCGCCAAGTTTGTGGCCCACCATGTTTTCGGTGACGAACACCGGGACGTGCTTGCGCCCGTCGTGTACGGCGATCGTGTGACCGAGCATGTCGGGCACGATCATCGATCGGCGCGACCAGGTCTTGATCACGTTATGGGTGCCCTTGGTGTTCTGATCGTCGACCTTCTTGGCGAGGTGGCCGTCGACGAAAGGGCCCTTCTTGAGGCTGCGAGGCATCTGAAGTGAACTCCTAGCGCTTCTTGCCGGTCTTGCGGCGGCGGACGATGAACTTGTTACTGGGCTTCTTCTTCTTGCGAGTACGGCCTTCGGCCTGACCCCACGGGCTGACGGGGTGACGACCACCGGAGGTCTTACCTTCACCACCACCATGCGGGTGATCCACTGGGTTCATTGCGACACCACGAACGGTCGGGCGCTTGCCCTTCCAGCGCATACGGCCGGCCTTACCCCAGTTGATGTTGGACTGCTCGGCGTTGCCGACCTCGCCGATCGTTGCGCGGCAGCGCACATCGACGTTGCGGATTTCGCCGGACGGCAACCTCAGTTGCGCGTACGGGCCGTCCTTAGCGACGAGTTGAATGCTGGCTCCGGCCGAGCGGGCCATCTTGGCGCCACCGCCGGGACGCAACTCCACAGCGTGGATGACCGTACCCACGGGGATATTGCGCAACGGCAAGTTGTTACCAGGCTTGATGTCTGAGCTCGGACCGGTTTCGACGCGGTCGCCCTGCTTCAACTTCTGCGGCGCGATGATGTAGCGCTTCTCGCCGTCAGCGAAGTGCAGCAGCGCAATACGCGCGGTGCGGTTCGGGTCGTACTCGATGTGCGCGACCTTCGCGGGCACGCCGTCCTTGTCCAAGCGCTTGAAGTCGATGATGCGGTACGCACGCTTGTGACCACCGCCTTGATGGCGAGTCGTGATGCGACCGGCGTTGTTACGACCGCCATTTTTTGGCAGCGGACGTACAAGGGACTTCTCCGGCGTGGACCGGGTGATCTCGACAAAGTCGGCAACACTCGCGCCACGACGGCCCGGTGTTGTCGGCTTGTACTTACGAATGCCCATGACTGGTTCTCTTCGTCCTCGTCTGTAGGTCTATCCGGTCAGGAGACCGGACCACCGAAGATGTCGATGCGGTCGCCCTGGGCAACGCTCACGATGGCGCGCTTGGTGTCGGCACGCTTGCCGAACCCAGTGCGCGTACGCAGCTTCTTGCCCTGACGGTTAAGGGTGTTAACACTCGTGACGCGAACGCCGAAGACCTGCTCCACAGCGATCTTGATCTGAGTCTTGTTCGCGTCCGGAGACACGATGAACGTGTACTTGTTCTCATCGAGAAGGCCGTAGCTCTTCTCCGAAATCACGGGCGCCAACAGGATGTCGCGCGGGTCATTGATTCTCATGATGCGACCTCCTCGCTCTCGGCTTCACTGCTCGTGGCAACTGCCTTCGCGCCCTTGCCCTTGACCGGTCCGGCCAGGAACGACTCGAGCGCATCGGAAGTGAAGACCACGTCGTCACTGATGAGGACGTCGTAGGTGTTGAGCTGGTCGGGGCAGAGCAAGTGCACGCGAGGTACATTGCGCAGGCTCTTCCACGTCAGGTCGTCGCCGCGATCCAAAACCACTACCAAGTGGCGGCGGTCCGAGACGTACTCCAAGGCCTGGATGGCCACCTTCGTCGAGGGGGTCTCGGACTCGACGAGGGACGAGAAGACATGGACGCGACCGTTACGCGCGCGGTCCGAGAGGGCTCCACGAAGCGCGGCCGCCTTCATCTTCTTCGGGGTGCGTTGCTCGTAGTTGCGCGGCGTGGGGCCGTGCACGACTCCACCGCCGGCGAACTGCGGCGCCCGTGTTGAGCCCTGGCGAGCACGACCGGTGCCCTTCTGGCGGTACGGCTTGCGGCCACCACCGCGAACCTCGCCACGAGTCTTCGTGGAGTGGGTTCCTTGGCGGGCGGCAGCGAGCTGGGCGACAACTACTTGGTGGATCAACGGGATATTGACCTGGACGTCGAAGACATCGGCGGGCAACTCAACGGTCCCGGTCACGTCACCGGACGCGGACTTCACATCGACAGATGTCACGTCAGGCCACCTTCGCCGCGTTGCGGATAAGCACGACTGCGCCCTTGGGGCCGGGGACGGCGCCCTTGATGAGCAGCAGGCCCTTCTCCACGTCGACACCTTGGATCGTCAGACCCTGCGTGGTTTGGCGTACGCCACCCATGCGACCGGCCATCTTCATGCCCTTAAAAACGCGACCCGGCGTTGCACAGCCACCGATCGAACCCGGTGACCGGTGCTTGCGCTGAACACCGTGCGAGGCGCGCAGACCATGGAAGCCGTGACGCTTCATGACACCGGCGTAGCCCTTGCCCTTGGTCTTCCCGGTGACGTCGACCTTCTGGCCGGTCTCGAAAAGCTCTACCGACAACTCTTGGCCGAGGTTGAACTCGGATGCGTTATCGGTACGAAGCTCCACGAGGAAGCGCCGCGGAGTGACTCCAGCCTTGGCGAAATGACCCGCCATCGGCTTGTTCACCTTGCGCGGGTCGATCGCACCGAAAGCGATTTGGACGGCCTCGTACCCGTCGAGTTCTGAGTTGCGGATCTGCGTCACGACGCACGGCCCGGCCTTGACCACAGTGACGGGAACGATGCGATTGTTCTCGTCCCATACCTGAGTCATACCGAGCTTTTCGCCCAGCAATCCCTGTGTTTGCTTGCCCATCGTCTGCGTCTTCCCGTCAGAGCTTGATCTCGATGTCGACACCAGCCGGGAGGTCGAGTCGCATCAGCGAGTCGACGGTCTTCGGCGTCGGGTCGAGAATGTCGATGAGGCGCTTGTGCGTGCGCATCTCAAAGTGCTCGCGGCTGTCCTTGTATTTGTGCGGCGAGCGGATCACGCAGTACACGTTCTTCTCAGTCGGCAGCGGCACCGGGCCCGCGA
>JBBRTC010000011.1:0-48907 GCA_038244765.1 Candidatus Nanopelagicales bacterium
TAGTCGCTGTCGGACTTCTCGATCTCAGCACGAATCTGGTTCACCCGGCCAGCGATCTGCTCGGAGTCCCCAGCGCCCTCGACGATGGTCGTCTCGTCCTTGGTCACGACGACCTTGCGTGCGCGTCCAAGCAACTCAACACCTGTCGACTCCAACTTGAGGCCAACCTCTTCGGAGATGACCTGACCGCCGGTGAGGATGGCGATGTCTTGGAGCATGGCCTTGCGGCGGTCGCCAAATCCGGGAGCCTTGACGGCGACCGAACGGAACGTGCCACGAATCTTGTTGACCACCAATGTCGCAAGGGCCTCGCCCTCAACGTCTTCGGCGATGATCATCAACGGCTTGCCCGACTGCATGACCTTCTCGAGAATCGGGAGCAGGTCCTTGACCGCGGAGATCTTGGAGTATGCGATCAGGACGTACGCGTCCTCGATCACGGTCTCCATCCGCTCGGGGTCAGTGACGAAGTACGGCGAGATGTAGCCCTTGTCGAAGCGCATACCTTCGGTGAGCTCCAGCTCGAGACCGAACGTGTTGCTCTCCTCAACGGTGATGACGCCTTCCTTGCCGACCTTGTCCATCGCTTCAGCGATCATCTCGCCGATCAGCGGGTCAGCGGCGGAGATCGATGCAGTCGCAGCGATCTGCTCTTTGGTCTCGACCTCTTTGGCCAATTCCAACAGTTGAGCGCTGACGGCCTCGACAGCCTTCTCGATGCCGCGCTTGAGCGCCATCGGGTTCGCACCGGCCGCGACGTTGCGCAGACCTTCGCGCACCATCGCCTGGGCGAGCACCGTTGCGGTGGTCGTGCCGTCACCCGCGACGTCATCAGTCTTCTTCGCGACCTCTTTGACGAGCTCGGCACCGATTTTCTCGTACGGGTCTTCGAGCTCAATCTCCTTCGCGATGGAGACGCCATCGTTGGTGATTGTCGGCGCGCCCCACTTCTTTTCGAGTACGACGTTGCGGCCCTTGGGACCGAGGGTGACCTTGACGGCATCGGCGAGGACGTTCATTCCTCGCTCGAGCGCGCGACGGGCTTCCTCGTCAAACGCGATCATTTTCGCCATGAGTGTGTGGTTCCTCCCGGAACGCGGGGGCGTACGCCGGTCGACGCCTGCGACGGGCGACCACGGGGCCAGCGTCACGTCCACTGACTTGCCGCGGCCTCGACGGCCGGACGATTTCCCCACAAAACTGTCACTCGGACAGTCCGAGTGCTAAGGCCATTCTTGGCACTCTCGGGGTGAGAGTGCAAGCCGGGGGGCCGATTTGCCCACCTCGTGGCGGCCATCGAGGTTGCTTTGTTGACCGTACGGCAGGAAATTGGCGCGACACGCCGTGCTTGGTTGATGGATGATCAACGATGTTGATCATCCATCAATAGGGGTCAGAGGGAGTCAGCCGCCGGCGACGGCAGGGATCACGGACACGTGACAACCGTCTGGGGTAGCGGTCTTCAGGCCGTCGGCGAAGCGAACGTCGTCGTCGTTGACGTACACGTTGACGAACCGACGCAGCTTGCCCTGGTCATCGAGCACACGCGCGCCAATGCCCGGGGCGGTCGCCTCGAGAGCCGTCAGCACTCCCGACAACGTCGCCCCATCTGATGTCGAAGCCGGATCCACTGCAACTTCGGCTTCCCCATTGGTGTACGTCCGCAGGATCGTCGGGATGCGTACGGTCACGCTCATATCTGCTCGCCTTTGTTTGTATGTCTGTGGGTGCTACTTGAGAGAATCGGTGTGCTTCGTACGACGGGCTATTCCTAGGACCCCAGAATTGCGATTACTTCGTTGACGTGCGGGCCGATCACTGCGGAGGGACCAACTTGACCGGCGACGGCGTCGAGTGTCTTCAGTCCGTCCCCGGTATTGAAGAGAACCGTCTCCGCACTGGGATCCAACTCCCCAGACTCAATCAACTTACGCAGAGTCGCGACAGTCACGCCGCCAGCAGTCTCGGCGAAAATTCCCTCGGTCTCGGCCAACAGGCGAATGCCTTCGACGACTTCGGCATCAGTGACGTCGCCGATGCTGCCGCCAGTACGGCGTACGGCGTCGATCGCGTACGGCCCGTCAGCGGGATTACCGATCGCGAGTGACTTGGCAATCGTGTCCGGCCGTACCGGGCGGACGACATCAAGACCGGCGCGAAACGCCTGCGACACAGGCGAACACCCGGTTGCCTGGGCACCGAATACTTTGTACGGCGCATCGTCGACCAGGCCGAGCGAGACGAATTCGCGGAATGCCTTGTCGACCTTGGTCAGCAGCGACCCCGAAGCAATGGGGATGATCACCTGCGGGGGGAGACGCCAGCCCAGTTGCTCAGCAACTTCGTAACCCAACGTCTTGGAGCCCTCGGCGTAGTACGGCCGAAGGTTGACGTTCACGAATCCCCAGGTGTCCGTGAACGGCTCGCCGATCAATTCACCGCAGAGTCGGTTGACGTCGTCGTAATTGCCTTCGACTGCGAGCAGCGTGCCACCGTACGTCGCAGTCGTGATGACTTTGCCCGGTTCAAGGTCCGAGGGGATCACTACGACGGAGCCCATCCCCGCACGGGCAGCGGCTGCGGCCACGGCGTTGGCGAGGTTCCCCGTCGACGCGCACGACAGCGTGCTCAAACCCAGGCGGCGCGCAGCGCTCTGGGCCACGGCAACAACGCGATCTTTGAAGGAATGAGTCGGATTTCCGCTGTCGTCCTTCACCCACAGCGTGCCCGTCATGCCTAGTGCCTTGGCCAGGTTGTCGGCTTTCACCAACTGCGTAAACCCTGGTTGCAAATTGGGTTCGTCCCCGGCGTAGGACGCCACCGGAAGCAACGCGGAATAGCGCCAGATTGATTGGGGGCCGGCCTCGATTTCCTCCCGAGTGATCGTCCCGAAGTCGAATGCAACTTCCAGCGGGCCGAAACACTCATTGCAGGCGTATGCCGCACCGAGGTCGTAGCGAGCGCCACATTCGCGGCAATTGAGGTGGGTGGCACGGCCGAAGTCAGACGCACCCGACACCGAGACGCGCGGAGGTGAATCAGGGGTGGCAGACGAATCTGCGTAGGTAGTCATGCGAGGCCTCTCCTCATCTGTCCTCGGCATGTTGTCGAGGTCGGAGTTGGCACCGGTTTCACTGGCCTGGCTTGCCGACGCGAGGTAGATACCTACGCGGGCGCGCAAAGATCGCGAAATGGTTGCCGGGGCTTCAACGGGCCGTTCCCTCTGCCCCTCTGGATGAGCGGTATTTAGTTGTGTCGTACGCCCGACGCGGAATGGATCCGCATGAGCCGGGCGTTAGAACGGTAGTTCCAGTTGTCGTCTCACGACGTGAGTGGCAACACTGTACCCGTATGTCGGCATCGATTGCGAAGGGGGTTTGGGGTGCGTCCAGCAGTATCTGCATGGTTCGACCGCCGTACCTCAACCGCCAGTGACTGGTCCGCAGCTGATCTCGCGACGATCAAGGCTCGCCATGGTGTGTCGGTATCCGTGGTGTTGCCGGCCCTCAACGAGGAAGAAACCGTCGGCGCAATCGTGGAGTGCATCCGGCGGGAACTCCTGGACGTGACGGCGCCGCTCGTCGATGAGGTCGTCGTGATCGATTCAGGATCGAGGGATTCGACTGCGGCGGCGGCTCGTGCCGCCGGAGCCCACGTGATTCACCGCGATGGCATCTTGCCGCGCTTGCCCGCGGTCACCGGCAAGGGCGAAGCGATGTGGCGATCGCTCGCGGCGACGTCGGGTGACCTCATCGTTTTCATTGACGCAGACCTTCGATCCTTTACCTCCGACTACATCGTGGGATTGCTCGGACCCCTGCTGACCGACTCCACGATTTCGCTGGTGAAGGCCACCTACGAACGGCCCTTCGATAGCGGTTCCTCGCTTGTTCACGCCGGTGGCGGACGCGTCACCGAACTCGTGGCTCGCCCGCTGCTGAACTTGCATTGGCCAGAACTGTCCGGCGTTGTGCAGCCGCTCTCCGGTGAGTATGCCGCGCGACGCGATCTCCTAGAACAGCTTCCGTTTCCCTGCGGGTATGGCGTTGAGTTCGCCCTGTTGGTCGACACCTTGGAGTTGCTGGGACTCGACACAATCGCTCAAGTCGACCTGGGCGTACGCCTGCACCGCCACCACGACGAGCGACGACTTGGGCGGATGGCGAGCGAAATCATGCAGACGGCCTACGACCGGCTTGATCCCAGCGGCGCGCTGCGCCGATCGCACGGAGTCGGCTCAACGCTGTCTCAATTCGATCGCGGCGATGACGGCTTCGAGGTGACGACGTACGAAATTGCCGGACTCCAGCGCCCACCAATGATCACTGTGGCTGAGTACGCCGAGGCGCAAACCCGCCCTGCACCAGCGGTCTAGGTGGGGTAGTTGTCCGCCATCACAAGGACGAAGACTCCACTGGGCAAGTTGCTCGGCGCGAGAACAAGTACGACATCGCCGCGTACAAAGGTGGCCAGCCGCCGCGCCTGATCTGCCTTGCCGGACGGATAAAAAATGGTGGTCTTCGTGATCGGCTTGCCGGTCCAGTTGTCGACTCGAGGAACCGTCCACCCCTTCGATTTCAGATACGCCCCGGCCGCGCTGGCCAAGCCCTTGCGGGACGTGGCGTTGAAGATAATGACGGAGGTTTTTTGAGCCTCACCCACTGACGACGTGGCGCCGGGGGCAGGTGGTGTCGAAGACGTCGTTGGTGACGGGGTTCCCGATTTCGACGGGCTAGGCGTCTTGGTAGGAGATGCCGACGGCGATACCGGCGTGCTGGGAGACGGGCTGAGACTCGGTGACGGCGTTGAGAGAGATGGACTCGGGGACTCCGTTGGGAGGCCCGAAGCACCAGCGAGGTTCGACAAACCGCGCTTGTCCTGCAGCGTGCCCCACGCGATGACCAGCGCCACCGCACCAATGAGGATTAACACGATCGGCAACACCGCTCCCGTGCCGGTGGACTTCGTGCGCACGGGGCGCCCTGACCGGCGCGGTTCGCGGGATGGAGCGTCGTCGACTGAATCGCCGCCGCGACCGCGGCGTGCCGTGTCGTCGTACTCCTCGTCGGGAGTGATCCGCTCGCTCATGAGTCTCGTGGAGTCGGTTCGGCTCGGCGGGCCCGAGTCTTAGGACTCCAAACCCAATCGCCGAGCAGATCGAGCTCGCTGCCGCGTTGCGCGAAGGCGCCGAAGTCGCTTCACCAGCATGGGGTCAGCAACCAAGGCTTCGGGACGATCGATGAGCGAATTAAGAATCTGGTAGTAGCGGGTCGCACTCATGGCGAAGCGCTCGCGGATGGCCTGCTCCTTGGCACCGGGGTACCGATACCAGTAGCGCTCGAACTCGAGTACGGCCTCGGCTTGTTCGCCCAGCTCACTCAGTTCGCCAGACATCGGCTCAGAGATTGCCTGCTCCATCGGTCCCTCTTTCACGACGTTCTTCGAGTCCTTCGACCCGGGCGCTGGCATTACTTCCAAGGCCCCGCTGGGGCCCGCGGAGGCAATCCGCACAGATCTCGTCGTACTCACAGCGAGAACTGTGCTACCTGACCATCGTAGGGGCCAAATCACAAGGCTGCCATTCACCCCGCCGAAGAACCGACCCCAGAAACGAGCGACGGATCAGCCGAAGCGGCCATTGACGTAGTCGGCCGTCCGAGGGTCGACGGGAGATTCGAACATTGCCGTGGTCGTGCCGTGTTCAACGATCCGCCCGGGGGTTCCGTGCTCAGCCAAGAAGAACGCGCACCGGTCCGAGACGCGCGCTGCTTGTTGCATGTTGTGGGTGACGATCACGATCGTCACCTCGTGGGCGAGTTCGCCGATCGTTTCTTCGATGCGACGAGTCGATGTGGGGTCCAGAGCGGAGCACGGCTCATCCATCAGCAGTACGCGCGGCCTGATGGCGAGTGATCGCGCGATACAGAGACGCTGCTGCTGACCCCCCGACAGCGCTCCACCCGGTTGACGAAGCCTGTCCCGTACCTCTTTCCAGAGTCCCGCCTTGGTGAGGCACTCCTCGACGAGCGCATCTTTTGTGTCCCGTGAAGCCTTGACACCAGTGAGTCGCAACCCTGCCACGACGTTGTCGTAGATGCTCATCGCCGGGAACGGATTTGGTTTTTGGAAGACCATGCCGATCTCGCGTCGAGCATCGGTCAGTCGACGTTCCGGCGCGTAGATGTCGTGCCCATCCAGAATGACCTCGCCAGCAAGCGATGCAGTCGAAATGAGTTCGTGCATGCGGTTGAGGATGCGAAGGAAGGTGGACTTACCGCACCCTGAGGGACCGATCAAGGCCGTCACATGGCCAGCCGGCATCGACAGCGACACCCGGTCAAGGACCTTGCGGTCACCAAACCAGGCCGAGATCGCGCGGGCATCTAGCCCCGCAAGCCCAGCAGCACCAGGGGAGATGTCCGGCGGGCCGCTCGGCAGGGACACCGACGCAGGAGCGGCAACCCACATGTGCGGAGGTCCGCTCGGAGGAGCGAGGGGTGGCAGCGGTGGAGGAGGCGGCGGACTGAGTAGCGGAGAAGGACCAACCACGACCGGTCCGGGGCTCACCTGGTGGGGTGCGGGTGGTGGCGGCGGGAGCAGGACGGGTGGGGGAGGCGGTGGCACGACGAACTGCGGAGTGATCACGGTCGGTCGCACGGGATCGGGAGCGATAGACATCAGACCCTCACATCAGGTTCGGCAGTAGGGCGACGACTTGATCCGCGACCGCGAGACCAAGGAATGCAATGACGGGAACACCGACGATCCAGGCTTGCCAACGACCCCACCGAAGTACCGCCCAGGTAAAGACAAGGGTCACGATCAACAGCAGTTGACCCCACAACACCAATGGAATCCACGCCGTGGAATCACCGGCCATTGGTGCTTCCGCGGGTTCCATTGCCGCAGCACCGATGACCCGCGCGGGCGTCGGCTGGGCAACTGAGGTGAGCGACGCGTCGACCCGCAACACCTGATCGGGTATGTAGGGCGAGCCATCTGCGGTCACCAACGTGAGCCGACCTTGACCCGAGGTCAGGGCGGGGGGCAACGGCTCGCCACCACGACGAACGTCAGTGACTTTGTACGTCCCGATGCCCTGTCCTGTCGTCACCGTGACGACATCGCCAGGAAGCAACTCTCGAACTCGACCAAAGGGTCCGCCGTACGCCGATTGGCGACCAAAGATCACACTCGTTCCAGCTTGTCCCGGAAAGACCGTGTCGCGGCGGTGACCGGGTCCTGACATCAGTGTGGTGGACGTAGTCCCTTCGGCAACGACTTCGCGCACACCAATAGAGGGAATCTCCAACAACGCGATGGGTGTCCCCGGAGAGGCAAGCGTCCCGTCGAGTCCGGGTCCGCCCACCGGGGCTACCGCGTTTGCGAGGTCCGATCGCAGTTGTGACCACAGGACTTCTTGATCACGAGCATGTCGAACCGGGCTCACCAACAACAGCGATGCTACGAAGCCCAACATGACGACCGCCAACATGAACATCGCGGTGGCGTAACTGCGAAGCGCACTCGGCGTTGATGTCGAGTCCGACGGGACGCGTTGATTCCCGGCATGCCGAGCGGGCGCGCTAGGGGTCATCACTGCCACGTCATCGAACCCGCTTGGAGTGAGTCGTGGCACGGCCGCTGGCGTAGCCGTACTTGCTGGTGAGGATCAGGCAGGCGATGCGGCGTCGCTTGTCGGCGCGCGTGAGTTTGTAGGATTTTCCGGTTGCTCCTCGGATAAAAGCACCATTGCGAGTCCATCGGTATTTCACCGCGATTCCTGCTATCGACCAGCGTCCCTGATAGGCGACCAGGCGATTGCCGACCCGAGCCGAGCCGAGAACAACTGGAGAAACCCGCAGACGGGGTGCTGCGCCAAGAGCAACTCGGTACGAGGTACTCGACCACGTGGTCGCGCCACCGGCGTTTTTCGCCACCACACGACACGTGAGGGCACGGGCGTAGTCCAGCCCAACGGCGGTGTACGCCGGTGAGGTGGCGCGCGCAATGACCGCACCATTGCGTAACCATGAGTAGGCGAATGAAGTGGGGTTCCCGTTCCAAAGCCCCCGGTTGCAGAAGAGCCGGTAGCCCACCCGGGCGATTCCGACCACCGTCGGCGGAGAGGTGGCCGAAGGGGCGGCCGGCAGGCGTACCACATACGTCACTGTCGCGTTGTCGGTATTCGACGGCGCAAACGCCGCGCTGTTGGTCGGAGTGAAGACGGCAGAAAACTCGTACATCCCGAGAGGAAGGTTGGCGCGAGTCAGGACGGCGTGACCGGCGACTACAGCGCCCGGCGGACCGAGTGGGGTCGAGCCACCGCCGAATACATTGACGAACTGCACGGTGCCTACTGCGTTCGTCGGTGCGATGGTCGCGGTCAATGACACGGGGGTGCCTAGATCAGCGACATCGCTCGGGCTGACAGCCAGGGCGGTCGTGGTCACGGTGACTGACGTACCGGGGTCGGTGTTCTGGTAGGCGGTGGGACTGGTGAACCAGATCGATCCGGTGAAATAACCCACGACCACGTTGCTCTGCACGCACTCGACTTTGAGGTCGTACTTACCCACGGTGATCGGTGCGCCGTACGTCTGTGAGAAGCCGAGGAGGGTGTCGCCGAGGTTAAGAGTGAAGTCTGCCGTGGTTGATACGCCCGCGGTGGTGCTCCCGACGACGAGAAGTCCCGCTGCCCATCCCCCCGGTCCGGTCGCAGAAGCTCGAGCGCTGATAGCACCAGGGCCAGACGGTTGACATCCGGCGGGGATTGCCGAGGACACCGTGGTCAACGCGACGTCGGAGATGTCGCTCCCGGTGGCTGGTGCCACCAGCACTGTGCCTAGTGACGGCGGAGCCACGACATTCAACGTCACCGCGCTCGCTGTCGAGGGTGCGAACGATCCAGGATCGGTGGGCGCGAATGTCGCACCCAGCGAATGGGCGCCGAGGGCGAAGTCCGAACGCGAAATCGAGGCAACACCTGCCACGACCGTGACCGGCGCACCGAGGGACAGTGTGGTTCCGCTCACGGTGTCGGTGAACTGGACCGTTCCAGCGGCGCTCGGCGATACCGTCGCTGAGATTACAGCGGTACGGCCGAACACGATCTGCGATGACGGGGTAGAACCGAGACTTAACGACGTCGGCGTTGACCCAGCGGCCGCCGTGATCGAATAGGCAGTTGGACTCGAATTGGAACCAGCGAAAGCGCTCGGGTCAGTAGGGACGAAGACGGCGGTCAGAGAATGCGCACCCACCGCCAACGACGTCGTCGACTTCGACGCGCTCCCACTGACGACAACAACAGGGGCGCCGAGGGGAGACGTAACGCCCCCGACTGTGTCGTTGAACTGGACTGAACCCGCGGCGTTTGGGGCAACCGTGGCAGTCAACCCAACAGACGTTCCGGCGGTGGCCGTTGATGCAGGGGTTGCAAGCAGCGTGGTCGTTGTTGGGGTCGCAGGCGCCGTAATTGTGTAGCCGAGACCTGACGACGCGGATCCACCGTACGCCGCCGTCGCTGGTGTGTATGTCGCCTTGACGCTGTGGGCACCCACGGCGAGGCTCGAGGTGACGAATTGAGCCTGGCCACCGGCGACTGCCACGGCCGATCCGAGATTGGTTGTCACTCCGCCCACGGTGTCCGCGAATTGCGCGGTACCCGTTGCGGACGGTGGCGACACCGAAGCTGTAAATGTGACGGCTGCTCCCGTCGCGGCCGTTGAAGCCGGATTTGCTGTCACCGCAGTGGTTGTCGGGGTAGGGCCAGCGGGATCGGTTGACTGAAAGAGCTTGCTCGTCGTAAACCAGATCGATGACGTGAAATAGCCCACGGCGACGTTGGATTGCACGCACTCGATCTTGATGTCGTACTTGCCGACCGTGATAGGCGCGCCATTTGACTGACCAATTCCGAGAAATGTGTCACTCATGTCGAGGCTGAAATCGGCCGTGGTGGACACACCAACATTGGTTGAGCCCACGATGAGCAAACCCGTCGACCACCCGCCAGGACCAGTGGCGATCGCTCGAGCCGAGAGTCCGCCCGCATTGGGTTTGTTACACCCGGTGGCTCCGCCCGACGAGACGGTGGTCAGCGTCACGCTGGAGATGTCAGAGCCACTCGCCGGGTTGAGTGTCAGTGAGCCCAACTGCGGAACTACGGCTTGCGCCGATGTCGCCACCAGCCCACCGGAGAGCAGTGAGACTCCGAGAACCACTGCGACAGTCCTGACAACGCGGCGTCGCACGTCACCGAAGCGCGCCCCGGGGCCTAAGTGCGTACTCATGCCGAACCGTTTCCATGGCGAGCGTGCGAATCGGATCGGTATTGGTGTCGGAATAGCGTGTACCCGCCCCAGCCGAGCAATCCCATTCCAACAAGTAACGCGGTCAACTGGATCGGGGACAACCCAGACGAGTTTGGTCGCAAGGGTGCCGTTGCTGTGTTCGCAGACGGGTCCGTTGCTGAGCCGCCAGTGGTTTGCTGACCGCCCGCTCCTCCTGCGGTTGTGCCATCGTCTGCGCCGCTGGCGCCCGATCCGGTTGGCCCGGTGGAGCCCGGCGTTGCACCGGCAGAAGGACCAGGTACGGGTGGTCCGGAGTCGGTTGGCAGTTTCACCAGAGTTGCTGCGGGAGCGACATATGCGTGCGGGTTCTTGAAGGTGACAGTGCCGGAAAACGCTGCGAAGACTTTGGTATTGACTCGGTCGATGCACCTGAGCGTGATTTGGTACGGCCCGGTCAATTTGATGCCGCGTGTTGCTGCGAAGCCTTCAAAGGTGTCTTGAAGCGGAACAATCATTCGATTGGTGCGCGAAATGTCGGCCGAGGAATTGGCCACCACGATCTCTCCCGGTGCAGGAAAGCCTCTTCCCACCACTGTCGCTGACACGGACTCCGCTGATGCGGGACATGGAGCCGAGCTCACCAGCCAGATGGACGCGACGTCGGTGCCCTTGCCAGGGCTGAATGTCAGCGATCCACCCGATTTGATGGACGCTGAAGACGTGCGTGACGAATCGGCATACGCCGAGGTTGACGAAAGTCCGAGCGCGAGGGTCACAACCGACGTGGCAACAATCAGCGCCGCGCCGAGTTGCGCGTGCCAGCGACGTACCGAATAGCGACGAACGGAACGAATGCGAGCAGAACGAGTCGTCACGAGACGAGCACCTTGTCTCCTAGTGGCGGATGTTGCGTGAGCTGGTTTGCATGGCGCCCCCGTCGCGCAAGTGCGCGACGTCGTCGGTAGTACCAAAGGGACAGCACGATCAAAATCAAAGTGATGATCTGCGGCCAGGGAATCGCCCAGGTATCCACTGAAGCGCGAACGGCGGTACCAGTGGGGTCACCCGATACGGCAACGGGGAACACCCCGACGGTCGCCGAATAGCGCACGAGCGGCCACACGTCGCTAATCGGGACCAAGAAGTTGACTGCGCTACCCGGGAGAATGCTTGGAACATCAAGGGAAACCTCTTTGCGGACTCCGAAGGGTCCGTCGAGGGAAACAACTTGGCGACCAGCCTGAACGATGTTGCCCGTGTTGCGAATGGTGAACGATACGGCCGCAGATCCGGCCGCCCACGGCTTCCACTCGCCGTCGTATTTCGCCGCCAAGTTCTCGACGGACAGTTGCGGCCGGACTTCACCGGTAACACGTACCTTGATCGCCGTACTCACTCTCGAGTCGACGGCAACGACGTTTCCGTCTTTGTTCTTGGTACGGCCCCGAAGCGACAACACAATTCCACCGGCGTGGTCCCCTGGCGAGGCCCTGAATGGAATCTTCAATGAAAACGGCACGTCAACTTTGGTACGGGCGGGGACCCGAAGTACCGAGCCCTTCGGGATCAGGACCTTGATCCAATTGCCAATGTCGTCGGCTTTCTGTGCCGCGCTGTTGAGTGCGAAAGACCCTTGCTGATTCGTGTACCCGTCAGTGGCGTACAAAGTCAGGTTCAGCGGCACGAGGGAGAAGTTGTAGATGCTTACCGCGTCGTTAGTCGTGGCACTCGGTGCGAGGAGATAGGCGAAGTCTGAGCGCGTGGGGGCACCGGCGGCGTCGCGAGGTTTGATCCCGAACGTCAGTTTTTGGGCCGGGCCTTTGCCTGGCGCAGGGATCGGTTCACCGGTGATTGACGATTGACTCGGGGCGGGCTTCGGAGTCGCGGCTGGAACCGCGACCGCCGAGACAGCCAGCAGGGGAGGAACGGCGATGGCCACCGCAGCTGCAAGGCTCACCATCCGAGCCCACAGGGCCGCAGCGCGTCCGATCGTCATGGCGTAAGGGAACCGGCTGGAGGTGACGTGTTGGTGAACGCAAGTGGAATTAAGATTGAGCGGCAGTGGGCGGAACGGGCTATCGGCCCTCGTTCCGCCCACTCGCTTGCCTGATGACGGATTCGCCGGAATCGCGTTGCCGGAAATGGCCGGGGCGGGACTGGTTCGCACCAATCCCGCCCCGACTTCGTGCTTTGCTCGCTTGTTCGAACTATCAGACCGCCGTCAGGGTCAACGTGGCCTGGTAGTCATCTGCCGCAGTGAACGTCGGCGCCTGCAAGCTCAGCAGAGCGCCATAGAACACTGTGCCCGTCCCGGCGCCGGCCGGTGCGGTGAACAAGGTCTTCGCCGTGAGGGCGAGACCCAGGTTGGACGCACTGCCAGCGGCGAGGCCGTTGGCAGGTGCGATCACTCCACCATCAACGAGTCCTGCCCCGGCCGCCGTTGTAGCGGCGGGGACGCGCAGACTCGAGATGAACTTCGGCGTCCACCCAACGTTCGCCGCGTTGATCTTGTGCGACGGCGTGGCTCCTACGAAGTCACTGAGCAGACCATCGACGTGGTAGCCGGGGTCTCCGGCACGCGTGTCAACAACCTGGACCGGCAAGATGTTGCCGGTCGTGACGATGTAGGTACCGGTGCTATTCACGTTGGCTGCCGGCAGGATCACGATGTTGGTCGCGCCCGAAGTCGGCACTGTGTATGGGTAGGTGGGAGAGCCCACCGGCGTACCCGTCGGAGTGGATGGAGACGGAGCAGTGAACCCCTGGACCGTGATCGTGAGGGCACCGGCATCCACCGTGGTACGGATGAATTCGGTCGCGATCTTGGTGGGGTCACTTGCCACGACGGTCACGTCAGAGGCAGTGCCACTGGCCGTGTTGTACGTCGCGTCACCGGCGTAGTCAACTGAAAGTCCAGACAGGGTTCCAGCCGATAGCGCACCCAAACTCAGCGACGCAGACCCACCCGAGAGCGCGATGGGAGCCGATGTGGTGGAAGAACCACCGGGCACCGAGTAGGTGAACGTGACCGAACCGGTCGGCGTACCCGAGGCACCCGAAACGCTGGCAGACAGCGTGACTGGCGTGAAGATGTTCGGGCTGGCTGGCGATGCGGTCAACGTCGCAGTGGCGGTGGCCTTGGTGATCGTCACCGTGACCGGAGCCGAAGTCGACGCCGAGTACTGCGCCGCCGGCGGCGCCGCGTTAGTCGGAGTGAAGACCGCGGTGACGCTGTTGGCACCCAACGGCAAGTTGTTCACCGTGAGGGCCGCCGAGGTTCCACTGGCAGCGACGGTTTGAACGGAGCCCAAGTTGGCGACACCATTCTTGAATTGAACTGAACCGCCAAGAGGTACCGCAGTGACAGTCGCAGTGAGCGTGACGTTCGCGCCCACGGTGGATGACGCTGCAGAAGGCGACACCGAAATCGTGGTGGTGTTGGTGCTGACCTGCGCGTAGCTTCCCGAGCCCGCCGGGTCAAAGAACAACTGACGCGCGAAGGTTCCGCTGACAACGGTTCCGGTTGCGTTCTGGCAGTACAAGGTGACGTCGTACAGGCCGTTCAATGCCGGCAGTCCATTGCCCAACTTGATGCCGTCCCAGCTGTCAGCGATGGGGAACGATTGAGCTCCACCGTGAACGACACCGGAACTCGTGTTGCCGACGATGGTGATGTTGGACCAACCCGGACCGTTGATGACGGCGCGAGCGTTGTTGGTTGCAACTGCCGGGCTACCGCCGTCGTTGACGGGGCAACCGGTCGTTGTGTTGAGGTTAGGAGTGGCAGTCAGTGCACCACTCGAGGGGCTGAAATCAACGGTGCCAAGTCCGGGTGGCGTTGCGGAGGCCGACGTGGCCCCCACAACGGCCACACCGGTGGCCAGCATCGTTGTCGCGGTGATCGCGGCAACGCGCTTGAAGATTGTGTTCATGATGTCCAATCCAGCTAGTGATTGAGTGGTCAGGAGTTACGGCTGAGGAGTGCCGGGTGAGTTGGTGTTCCGCTTCGTGACCGATCCACAGTCACCACGCGTTGCAAACCCGTACTTCTGGATGAGCGATGTGGCCACGCACACGCGTGAACCCGCGCCGACAAACGTGTCAACGAGAGCCTGCTTGTACGTCGGGTCACCGGAGGCGATCCCGTTGGTGCTCACCACGTTGTAGACCGGACGCGCACCGACACCGAAGGAGGTCTGCAGGAGGAACGGCGATGTGGCCGTCGATCCGTCAGCACCCAACGGGAAGTCGACCGAGCCGAGCGAGGCACGACCCCGGAGGTCGGAGATCACGCCACCGGCCTGGGAGATGTACTGCGCGACCGAAAAGGCCACCAGTTGGTCCGCCGTGGTCAACGCACGACCATCGTGCTCTTCCACGATGCTCACGCCATCAGCCTTGACGTCCTTCACGCACGTACCGGGGCCACCTACGGCACCGATCGTGTCGTTGGCGAGACCCAGAACAGTTGTCGCGAAGAACTTCCGAGTGCCTGATCCGGCCTGCGGGATCAACGGCGAGTACAGGCAGTTGCCCGTGTTGCGGGTGTAGATGTCTTTGAGCGTGTCCAACGGCAAGTTCTTGGGGACGTTGCTCACAGTGAGAGTCGCGTATGTCACCGCGTCGGTGGCGTACGGGATGTAGGTCAAGGTGCGCTGTACGCCTGCCCCATCTGCGGACGGAGGTGTAGAGGGGTTGCTCCCACTTGACGAGCGAGCGAAGTCCACGCAACCGCTGATGTTCGCGCTGCCGCCGTTAGCACGAGCCGAGATCGCATCGCTGAGCGCGTTCATGCCTGCGCCTGAACCGTTCGGGCGGGTGAACGTGCAGAGGGCATTTCCGGTGCGCGTGGAGATCGATCCACCTGCCGGAGTCGCCTTGTAGTTTGAAAGAACTGGGTTTCCGCCGGAGGTAAATGCGTTGCTAAACCCCTCGACGACGTCCTGCGTAGTGTCCGAGCCGACGCCAGCGAGCGTCGTGAGATTTCCCGTGTTGGTGTCCGCCTGAGCTGGCGCGGCAACAGCCAACGCCATCAGGCCAATGCCTGCCGCGACGGCACCGAATGCCTTGAGCTTCACGTACTTTCCCTCTCGTTGAGAGATCACGTTTCGACGGGTGTCGAAATCGTTGTGTGCTGTTCCCCATGTATTGGTCTATTCAGTTGTTGTTCAGTTGTGTTGCACGGCGACGTGCTTCATCGGCCGAAGCGCGTCACCTTTCCGGCGCATGACAGGCACGAGTCCTGCTGCCAGTGCGCCGAGCAGGAGGGCAAACGCGACCGTGTATCGCGCGGCACCGACAAGATCTGCCGGTGTGAGCGCGCGAGGTCCGGATGCGTCTGTAGGGGAGGAGCCAGGTGCGGCGGGCTTGGGCGCTGATCCGGGTTGCGTGGGGTTCGTCACGCCAGTGGTCGTCGAACCACCCGTGCTGCCGCCGGAACTGCCGGGAGAGCCGCCACCGCCCGAGGATTGCCCACCACCACCAGAGCCGGATCCGGTTCCCGGACTGTTGCCAGTCGTCGAGGGAACAACGGCGGTCACCCGATTTTCGATGTCGGTGGCCTTGATCGCCGCGAGCGCCTTGAGGCTTCGCGGGAGAGGTACATATCCGTCGGGCAACTGACCTGGGTCTGTCCCCGGTTGTTGGCCCTTGCCGATCGCGAAGCGCACGAGGTTCGCGTAGTCCTTAGCCGACCGCGCGTCGAGGAGCGCAGGGATGGTGACGGCGTACGACACCGTCGGCAAGGGGTAGGCGCTACGCACTCGCGACAACGGGTTTGGCTTGATGACACCAACAACGCCTGATGGACCCATGGATTGGTAGGCCGCCGTCAAGCTCGACGTGGTCGGTGCGACAAAGACTCCGGACGCGTTACGTAGCCGGGCCGGCGTTAATCCGTAGCGCGCAGAAGTTGCGGTATCTGTCAATGCGATCAGCGCATTTTGACCGCCCGGGATCGGGGTCAGTCGCTTGAATGCCGGCGGAACCGCCAGCGGATCCCACGCGGTACGGCCAAGAGAATCGGCGCGACCAACAGCTCGCGATCCTTCATGGAAGTCCGATACGTAGGGATGCGCATCAAGCGCGCATAACCTGGTGGGGGCTCCAACAACCTTGCGGCAGTAAGGATCCTGCTTGGGGAAGTCTTCACGGCTCGTCGATTGCCCCTGGTAGAAGGGGTTGATTCGCATGCCCCATTTGTCTGGTGCACCGGCCAAGAAGTTGCGAGCTTCGGCATCGGTTCCGACCCATTCCCACAGTTGCTTATTTGCATCTGATAGCCCGGCCGGCGTGATGATGTCGGGAATTCCGCGCGTGAATGACAACTGTCGAAATGCGGGGTTGATGGCAAGGAACTCGGGATCCTTGGTCATGTCCGCGGGGTTGTCCTTCAAGTACCCGGCGTCGCCGTCGACGGCCAGGCGGTAGGACTGTGTGAGGAGCTTGGCGACAAGTCGTGGCGTCAGATTGAGCGACGTGAGGCGCTCACCGTCATGCACCTTGATCGCTGCAGGAGCGTTGGCTGCCGACTGACTCTCGACCACGAACGACAGACTCAATCCTGACAATGAAATCGGCGCATAGACGAGTCGCTTTGTCGGTGGGACCTGCGCGGGGTCCACTGGGGTGGACATGAAGACCATTCCGGGCTGGGTCCCGAGAAGTTGACGACGCGCCACAGAGTCAGGAACCTCGGCGTAGCCGTACACCGGGCCACCGCCGGTGCACAGCGCAGGTTGCCAGCGGGTGACGGCCTCGGCGATCGATTCGAGACCGACGGTCCGGCGCTCGCTAGACCCGATCGGACACACGTTGCCGACGGGGGCGAAATCAAGGGGGACGACCAGGCGATGCGCCCAGTTGGTGGTGCTCAACGGGGAGGAGATGAGTTGGTTCGAGTTCGATGTGTCGCGAACACTTCCGTCCACCTCGTGGATTCCCCGAGGAACCATCACCAACCAGCACTTTCGCGGCGCGGGTTCACCAGCAAGGATTTGCCCACAACCAAGACCTGGGGCCTCTCGTTGCGTCTGAACTTCGAAGAACTCTTCACCGGTGCCGTCACCTTTGGTCCGACCGAATGGAATTTCGTTCGTGGTATTGGCATCAAAGAACTCGTTGGTGTTATCCGAGATGGTTTTTCCCGTCACCGACTTGAACGGAACGAAAACACTTCCCGTTGATCCCGGCGGGACAAGTGGTTCATTCGGGTCAAAGAGCGGGCTGTAGTTGGCTTGCCGGGTACGCGTGTAGTCACCGCCGCGAGTTTCGAACGTCGCGCGACCACCAAATTCGCATTGGGTGCGGTCCGGTCCCGCGGCGTCGTAACCCCAACACTGCATGATTTGCAGGTAGTCAAGGCTGAAGGCACCGCTGGGTTGAGTTGGCTTACCACCGCTCCAACTGACGCTCACTACTTGATTGACCAGATTGCGCGTCTGCGCCACGGTCACGGCCAGACCCGCGAATTCACCAGTGCCCTGAATTGTTACTGCCGACCCACCGGTTGAAGCGATCGCCGCACTACCCACGGTCCCCACCGGCGCTAGGCCAATGATCCCCGCGAGGCCAAGCAGCGCGCTCACAAGCCCTGCGCGTGTTCGTGGTAGGTGGTGGCGACGACCTACGTGACGCCCGCGCCGGCTCAATTGGAGCCACCTTGGGATTGCATTCGGCGGGCAAACAGAGGCGGTCCAATCACCATTCCGAGAAGTAGCAACGCGGCGATCAACATCAAGGACTGCTGGGTGTGCCAACCACTCGCAGCGTCCGTCGTGACGGGTACGGCGGCGACGACGGAGCCGTCACCACCCCCCGAGGTGTTGGCGCCTTGCTGCACGACCTGGCCCGTGTCCGGATCGATAGTTGTCCCGGTCGTGCCGCCCGCCGTCCCGACACCAGTTCTTCCGGTGCCGCCACCGGCTGTCGTGCCGTTCGATCCCCCGCCGCCCGTACCGTTCGATTTGCCCGCTCCCGCGGTACCACCTGACGACGAATTGCCGCCCGAACTGCCGGCCGATGACGTACCACCGGGCGTCGCGCCGGCATTGACCGACGTCGGCGTACTCGCAGCTCCGCCGGTCCCGGCGGTGCATTGGTAGCGACCTTGACGGTCACACGCCGTTGGGTAAGGCGCCGTCTTGGCCAGCGTGTTCACGCCGGATGAGGAGAAAGTCGGGTTGTTGCACTTCCGGATGTCGATCGACTGCGCCTGAACTCCTGGGATTCGGCGTACCTGTTTGAGGCCGGCCTGAACCAAGTTGATTGGCAGCGGCGAATAGCCGAGAACCGGCGCTTGCTGCTGACCTTCGCAAAGAAAGTAGTAGGCGAAGGCCCCCAGGGTTTTGCCCTTGTCCACACTGAATGTATTGGTAGTTCCCGTGGGAATGACCATGTAGCTGTAGCTCGACAGCGGGTACGTGCGTCGATCGGCGTTGTTGTAGACGGGAATCAAATTGGGCGTGAGGTAAGTCGACGAGGAGGGGTTCTCGTCGATCTGCGCAGCAAGCAACGCGACGGCGACACTGTTCGAGGTCGGCTCAACGTAGTAGCCCGCGTTGTTCAGGACCTTCACGACCGGAAAGCCCGCATTCAGCGCATAGGAGTATTCGACGTAGGTGATGGTTCCTTCGTTTTGACCTTGTGAGACATAGCCGGAAACGCCAAGCGATCCGGATTGAGCCGTAAAGCCGCTGCCGGGAATGACTGGAAAGAAGGAAGTGGAGCCGCATGGCGTGGGCCGTCCGGCCCTCGCGCAGTATGAGTCCCACAGTGAGGCGTACTTCTTGGAAAAGAAGGACGTTGCTTGCGCCGTGGTCCCCGAACCGTCGGAGCGCACGACCGGAACGATTTGGCGGGCAGGAAGAGTGAGCCCGGGGTTGTCGGCTTTGATCGCTGGGTCTGACCACTTCTTCAAAACACCGGTGAATATTTTGGTGAGGTTCTCTCCCGAGAGCCGCAAGTTCGTGACGCGTCGTCCGCCAATTTTCAAGTTGTACATGAAGGACGTGCCACCAGCAACGATCGGCATGTAGGCGAATGGTCGTTGGGGGGGTTGATCGACAACCCCGCCGTCTTTGAGGCCGTATGGGATCTCGGTCACGGCGAAGTCGACCGTGCCGTTACGGAATTGATTGCGACCGTCTGACGAGCCCGTGCCTTGGTAGTTGACTCGTAAGCCGTACTGGTTGACGTTGCGGCGCCATTGGTCAAGTGCGTTCTGACTCCAGGTTGATCCGGCACCGCTGATAGGGACGTACGTCTCCGCATTGGCGTCGGGCAGCACAAGCGCCGAAGCAAGAACCACCAAGACGGCCACGCTGAGGGACCTGAGTCGGCGAAGACTGGGCTGGGACCGGCCTACCCGAGGATGGACTTCGTGGACGGTCACGATCGAACTCCGATGGGATTGTTGGGCGGTGCAGGAGACAGCTCATTGCGGGCAGCATCACGATGCGCGAAACGACGCTCGTCGGCGATCGATGCAGCGGCGCGACTCTTCTGTTGGCGTCGATTGAGTTGGCCCGGACCGCGACCGCCGATGATCCGAGCAATCACAAAGAGCACAAGAACCAGAAGCATGAGTGCAGCAGCACAACCGAAACCCCGTTCGATAAGCGTCTGCTGCGGTGACTGAACCAACTGAAATGTCTCCAAGGGAAGCGAGACCATCGGGCCGTTAAAGGGGTTCGTGTTGAGCGCCGCGGTGAAGCCAGCAGTGAGCAGTACCGGGGACGTCTCGCCGATTCCGCGCGCCGTACCCAAGATGACGGCGGTTGTGAGTCCGCTGCGCGTAGTGGGCAGCACAACGTGCCAGACCGTGCGCCACTGCGTTGAGCCCAGGGCGTACGAGGCTTCCTTCAACGTCCCGGGGACGAGTCGGATGACGACATCAGACGCGCGAATGATGATCGGCAACATCATCACGCTGATTGCGAGCGACGCGGCGAATCCCGACTTATCGCGGCCGAGGATGAGAATCCAGGTGGCGTAAATGAAGAGTCCGGCAATGACCGAAGGCAGCGCCGACATTGCCTCAGCGATCGTGCGGACGAAGCGCGAAAACTTGCCAGGCACTTCATTGAGATAGATCGCGCACGTGATTCCTAACGGAATCACAATGGCCAACGCGATCGAGATCATGATGAGCGTGCCCACCATGGCATGGGCGATACCACCCACCGTTAGTGGATCGAGGGGGCCGGCGTCAGACATGTCTTGCGTGAAGAAGTTTGCGTGCACCAACGCCGAGTAACCGCGAAACAACGTGTAACCGATGATCACGACGAGTCCGAAAATCAACATTGCCGCGGTTCCGTGGATCATCGCTGCCGCAATGCGATCTCGAACGGCTGTTCCCTTTTCGTCGAAGGACACCAACACGCCGTACAAACCAATGAAGAAGACGTACGTCATCACCATGAAACCGAGTACTCCGCCGAAAGGAGCAACCTGGGTAAACAGCAGCCCGGTGAGGCAAATCGCCGCGACAAACGACCCGACGAGCGAAAGCACATCGCTTCGCCGAATCCCGTTCACTGATCGTTTGGTTTCGGGTCCGATGGGTTCGACCACGGTGACCGTCGTGCTATGGCTCTGACCGATTGCCACATCTGTCACGTCGACGAAGGTGTCGCTCGGGGCGATCGTCGTCATCGTCATGTGGTAATCCAGCGGCGTCGTGGTCATGTCAGGCGTCACTCGATGCGCCAGATCGGCTTCGCATCGCGATGGAAGACGCAATGAAATTGACGATGAGTGTCATGATGAAAAGCGCGAGGCCGGCAGCCATGAGTGCTGAGGTACCGAACGGCGTGGAGTTGCCATATCGCAGCGCAATTAGCGAAGAAACAGAGTTGGCACCGTTTTGCAAGATATGCGGCTGAACGGCGAAGATCGGTGAGATGATCATGAAAACGGCGATCGTTTCGCCAAGGGCGCGACCGAGGCCGAGCATGGTTCCACCGATGATGCCGCCCTTACCGAATGGCAGAACGACAGAGCGGATCATTCCCCACTTTGTTGAGCCCAGCGCCAAGGCGCCTTCACGTTCACCTGCGGGCGCTTGGGAGAACACTTCGCGCATTACCGAGCACATGATGGGAGTGACCATCAACGCCACGACGATGCCGGCGATGAAGGTCGACGACGTGTAAACGGTCGAGGTTGCCAGCGGATCGCTGGGGTCGGTTCCATCGACGGAGAAGACCGGAATCCAACCGAAGTACGTCGAGATCCAACGCGACAAATCACGGACGTACCCCTGCAGGAGGAAGAAACCCCACAGGCCGAAAACCACGCTGGGCACCGCCGCCATCAGATCGACGAGGCTGATCATCGTGCGTTTTAGTCGGGCTGGAGCGTACTCGGAGATGTAGAGCGCGGTACCCATGGCGAGGGGAACCGCCACGGATATCGCGACAAGTGCAATCAGAATTGTTCCGGTGATGACTGCCGCAATACCGAAGTGGCCGGTGCCAGCGTCGGGGTCCCAATCGGAGGTGGTGAGGAAGGAAACGCCGCCGACTCGAATTGCCTCGAGCGCGCGGTAGGTCAGGAACACGCCCACCAGCGACATCACCGCCAGTACGGCAATCCCGCTTCCTCGCGCGATCCCGCGGAAGATTCGGTCGGAGCGCGTGCGCGCTGAACTTTGAGCGCGGCGTACTTCGTCGATCGGGTCGGGGGTCTCGAATGGCCGGGTCGTGGCGGAACTGGGTGGAGGTCCGGGGGGCACGGTTGTCGCCGTTGGCACGGTTGTCGCGGTTGTCATGCCGCTTCGCGTTCGTCGAAGGGCGCCGAAGGTGCGCCAATACGAAACTGCTCGAGGTTGTAGCGACATTCGCGTTCACGGCGGAAACCACGCCCGGAGATCGCGACGACTTCTCCGTTCAAATCGAGTGACCAACTCCACGTGCCAGAAGCGCGATCGAGTGTGAATCTGCTTGTTGCCTCTGCGGCTTGACGCTTGACACGCGCAACTGACGTAGCGGCGGCCTCGGCGTTGGGGTAGACCGTGGCGCTTCGACCGAGTTCGCGGTTGTTTCCCCCCAGCAGGCGCCAACCCACGAGCCCAGACCCGACGGGACCCAACAGGCGCGCTCCTGGCACAAATCGGAATCGCATATGTGCCACGTACAACCACCTCCCTCGTCGTCAACGCATTCGGACTGCGCGGATGAGGGAACAGTGACGGGCTTTGGGTTACCGCGGCTCACGTGAAGGTGAACAACCGGCGCTAAGTTGGTGAATGCTGGTTACTCAGTTGGCCGGCTCGTCACACGCTGGTGGCTTTGTTGACCGTACGACAGGATTTGGGCGCGACACTCCGTGTATCGTTGACGGATGATCAACATTGTTGATCATCCAGAGCGATAAAGTCACACAAGAAATGAGGGCCGACGAGGGGACTTGAACCCCTAACCGCCCGATTACAAGTCGGGTGCGCTACCAGTTGCGCCACGTCGGCAGACCGTGCCCGTGAAGTCTAGAGAACCTCGCGTACGTCCCCAATTCGACGTCCAACCGCGCTTTCCTTGGCTCCCACGTAGGCGCTCGTATAGATGCTGCGACCCATTTGGTCGTGACAACGTTTCACTGTGAGTGACTTCGGGCACCCATGCCCCGTTCAGCCCACATTTGCGTCCCACCTTCGGACGGAGGGGCGACGGATCAGGGTCACTCGCCTAACGTGGAGTCGGAACACCGCCTCGCGGTCACCTGCTTTCGACCGCTGCGAGGCTCCCACGAGGAGAGGTTCGCCCATGCGCCTACGAGGTCGACATAGGTCCCACCGCGGCACACCACCCGAGGACACGAGCCAGGCAACCGCCGTTGCCTCCGCTCCTGAACTTTCTGACTTTGTCCTGGTAGCAAATCGGCTTCCGTTTGAAGCACATCGCGACGCCGACGGCGAAATCTCGTGGGAACGCTCACCTGGCGGGCTCGTTACAGCACTCGAACCAATCATGCGCGAACGCGATTGCGTGTGGGTTGGCTGGAGCGGACAAACGAGCGATGCCAAGACCTACTACGACGATGACCAAGTCACCAACGCACCAGAACCGCCCAAGCAGGTCGATTCGTGCCGACTCCATCAAGTGGAACTCACCAGCCACGAAGTCGAGGCGTACTACGCCGGTTTTGCGAACTCAGCGCTTTGGCCGCTCTATCACGATGGCGTCGCAGGTCGGGTCTACGACCGTAACCAGTGGGCGGCGTATCGCCTGGTGAACTCGCGGTTCGCAAACGAGATCGCGTCAGTCTCCGCGCCCGGGGCGACTGTGTGGATCCACGACTACCACCTGCAACTCGTTCCTCAGTATTTGCGCGCCCTGCGACCAGATCTGCGCATCGGCTTCTTCTTGCACATTCCGTTCCCGCCGTCGGAGTTGTTTGCTCAACTCCCATGGCGACGAGAAATCCTCAACGGTTTACTTGGTGCGGACCTCATTGGCTTCCAAGTGCCGGGGGCCGTACGTAACTTCCTCCATCTCGCCGATCGGCTGCTCGGACTGCCGGTGCGTGGCGATCGAGTCATACTCAACAACGGCACGCCGCTACGAGAAGTGCGCGTGGCCGACTTCCCAGTGTCGATCGACACTCAACGCATCGACGAACTCGCTCGGGACCCGATCGTGCGCGCCCGGGCCGAGCAAATTCGCAAGGAACTCGGGGATCCAAAGATCGTGCTCCTCGGTGTTGATCGCCTTGACTACACCAAGGGAATCGACGTGCGCATCAGCGCATTCGCTGAGTTGCTGTTGTCGGGTCAACTCGAACCCGATGATGCGGTGTTCGTTCAGGTAGCGACCCCGAGCCGCGAAGGCATTGACGAGTACCAACGCATCCGGGCCGAGATCGAATTGGCTATCGGCCGTGTCATCGGCGAGCACGCCCGAGTGGGGTCGCCACCGATCCACTACTTGCATCAGAATCTCGCCGTCGAGGAGATCGTTGCGTTCTACGTCGCGGCAGACATCATGTTGGTGACGCCACTTCGAGACGGGATGAACCTCGTCGCGAAGGAGTACGTCGCTGCCCGGCCATACGAAGACGGTGCGTTAGTGCTGAGTGAATTCGCCGGCGCTGCGTTTGAACTCACCGATGCGTGGATCGTCAACCCCTACGACCCCGAGGCAGTCAAATCCGCGATCATGTCGGCGGTCAATTCCGACATGCGGGACCGCCAACGTCGGATGAGCACGATGCGTGCCTCCCTTTTCCAGCATGATGTGTCGAAGTGGGCGCATGACTTCCTCAACGCTCTTGGGGAGGAGACTGGGTGATCGCGGGAAACGGTGTCGCGCCACGACTGACGAGTGCGGGCATCGAGGCTCTCCCTACCGATCTCCGTCACGCAGTCCGGGAAGCGGTACGCACGCCGCACCTGCTTGTCGGGTGCGACTATGACGGCACGATTGCTCCGATCGTGGAGGATCCGTCAACCGCGCGACCCCTGCCCCATGCAATTGCTGCGCTGCGCGCGATCGCCACTCTGCCCACCACAACGGCCACGGTCATCAGCGGTCGATCTCTGCGCGACCTGGCCGCCATGTCGCGCCTACCCGCCGAAGTCCACCTCATCGGCAGCCACGGTTCCGAGTTTGATGTCGGGGTCGTCGATTCCCTAGGCGCTCACGAACAAGAACTCCTCCAGGAAGTTCTGAGCAGCGTTCATTCCATCGCCGACGATGTCCCAGGCGTACTTATCGAAACGAAACCCGCCGCGCTCGCCGTGCACGTGCGACGCTGCGACCGAATGACCGCCGCTCACATTCTCGACGCCGTTCGACAAGGCCCCGCACGCTTGACCGGCGTACACGTCACCGAGGGCAGCGAGGTCATCGAGCTTTCCGTCGTCGACACCGATAAAGGTCGCGCACTGGACATCTTGCGACACCGCACTGGAAGCACTGCGGCCATCTTCATCGGCGACGACCGGACCGACGAAAAAGTGTTCGTACGACTCACGGGCCCTGATGTGGGCGTCAAGGTTGGCCAAGGGGAGAGCTTAGCGACTCATCGCGTCGACGGGCCGGAGGCGGTCGCGAATTTGCTTGCACTGATCGCCGAAGAACGTGGCCTCTGGCTCACCGGCGGGCACGCGCCGCCCATCGAAAGAATCTCCATGACAGGGGACGGTCGCACTGTGGCGTTGATTGGACCCGATGCCTCGCTGGTCTGGCTCTGTTATCCCGACCCAGACTCGCCAGCCGTCTTTGCCTCCCTCTTGGGCGACTCAAGCGCTGGACACTTCAGCATTCATCCACTGCACGGTGGGGGCGTGCAATCACAGTCGTACGTGGATTCAACTTTGACCGTCCGTACGACGTGGGCGGGCCTAACCCTGTTGGACTATCTCGACCGGAGCGTCCATAGCCACGATCGAGACGGCGCGCGTCCCACGCGCCTCGTTCGCGTGCTTTCGGGGCGTACGCCCGCACGAGTCGTCTTTGCACCTCGGCCACAATTTGGTCATGTTTCTACCCGCCTCCAAGTCGTACCCGACGGGGTCATGGTCGTAGGTGCATCTGATCCCCTGACATTGCGCGCGGAGGGGGTCACCTGGGAGGTACACAACGAGGGCCCGCATCAAACCGCCGTCGCGACAGTTGATCCCAGCGCGGGCGATGTCGTCCTCGAATTGCGCTGCGGCTCAGCGGATATGGGCCCTCACCACGCCGCCGAACCCGTTCGTCGCGCGCGTACCCACGACGACTGGCGGAGTTGGCTAGAGGCACTCACTCTTCCAAAACGAAATACTGCCGAGGTGGCCCGATCGGCGCTGACGCTGCGCGCGTTGTGTCACGAACCAACCGGGTCAATTTTGGCCGCAGCCACCACGAGTTTGCCTGAACAAATCGGCGGGCTGCGCAACTGGGATTACCGCTACTGCTGGATTCGCGATGCGTCCATGACGGCGTACGCCTTGCTGCTGCTAGGTAGCGACGCGGAGGCCGACGCGTTCCTACGTTGGATGGCTCGGGTGATGAGCGATCTTCCATCGCCAGAACATCTGCATCCGCTGTATACCCTGTACGGCAACACATTGGGACCAGAGGCGGTCATCGACACGTTGCCCGGCTATGCCGGGAGCCGTCCTGTTCGGGTGGGAAATGCCGCGCAGGGCCAAGTCCAAATCGACGTATTTGGCCCAGTGGTGGATCTCATTGAAGCCTTCTCCACGCGTCGTGGCGGCGTCACCGACGAGCACTGGATGCTCGTCGAGGCGCTCATCCACGGGGTGGAACGGCGGTGGGATCAGCCAGATCACGGCATCTGGGAAATCCGGGATCGTCCTCGACACCATGTCCATTCCAAGGTGATGTGTTGGCTCGCCGTCGATCGGGCACTTCGAATGGCTGACATGCGCAACGAACACCGGCCGCGCTGGAATCAACTTCGCCACCGCATTGAGCTAGAGGTCCTGTCGAAGGGTTATGACACCAACGTCGCGTCGTTCGTTTCGTCCTACGGTCGGGTCGACATCGATGCTGCGTCGCTTCATATCGGACTCTCTGGCATGTTGGCTGGCGACGACCCACGGTTTGTGGGGACGGTCAACGCGGTCGAAGACCAACTCCGCAACGGCGCTGCGGTCTACCGTTACCGCTTCGACGATGCCCTGCCCGGTATCGAAGGGGGTATGTATATCTGCGCGACCTGGCTTGCCGAGGCGTACCTCCTGTCCGGTCGGCGCGATGATGCGGAGTTACTCTTCCGCGACATCCTCGCCACGACGGGTCCTACCGGTCTGTTGCCCGAGCAGTACGACCCGGAAACCGGGCGCGGACTCGGCAACCATCCCCAGGCGTACTCCCACCTCGGCGTGATTCGAGTCGCGCACGCGCTGGAACAGGCTTAGCGGCGCGCGCCAGCCAATGCGTACAACGCGATACCCGCGGCCACACCTGCATTGAGTGATTCGGTGTCTGCGGACATTGGAATCGAGACGAGGACGTCGCAAGTTTCGGCGACCAATCGCGATAACCCCTTGCCCTCGCTGCCGATCACCAAAACTACTGGTGCAGAGGCGATTGCAGAATCGAGGGTGTTCAGCGAAACATCGCCATCGGCGGCTAATCCGATGACAGCAAAGCCAGCCTTTTGTGCAGCCTTCAAGGTGCGTGTCATATTTGTGACTCGACCCACCGGGACGCGTGCAGCCGCTCCAGCACTTGACTTCCACGCCGATGCCGTCATCCCGGCGGCACGACGTTCGGGCACGAAGACACCTTGTGCCCCGAATCCGGCGGCCGACCGCACCACCGCCCCGAGGTTGCGCGGGTCGGTGACGCCATCGAGCGCGACGAGTAGTCCCGCCTCAACTTCGAGTGCTGCGGAGAAAAGCTCGCTTGGTTCCGCGTACTTGTACGCCGGGACTTGCAGGGCCAACCCTTGATGCACCACCGCGCCCGTCAAGCGCTCGATGTCGCCCTTCGTTGTCTCGATCAACGCGATGCCACGACCCGCCGCGGTCGTGATCGCTTCGCGCACACGATCATCACTGTCGACGTACTGCTGCACGTAGAGCGTCTTCGCGGGCACATGGGCACGAAGCGCTTCGACCACGGAGTTGCGTCCGGCGACGTATTCGTAGCCGTCCTTTTTCGGTCGACTCGACCGCGACGATCGCGCGCGGGTGGTCGAGGTACGGGATGTGCCCACCGCGGCACGCTTGGCACTCGCTCGAGCGCGACGAGCAGCGGGATGCTTATCGCGTTCGGTGGCTTTCGGGGTTGGCTTCTTGGGTTCAAGCCCTTGTCGGCGTTGCCCCCCGGATCCGGCGGTCGGACCCTTCTTGGTACCTGCCTTGCGCATCGAACCCTTGCGCTGACTGTTGCCTGCCACGACTAGTCGTCCTCACTTGTGGCCAACGACCAGTGTGCGCCCGTTGGCGTGTCTTCCACCGCAACGCCAGCGGCGCGCAGTCGATCTCGTACGGCGTCGGCGCCGGCAAAGTCTTTGCGCTCACGAGCTGCGCTGCGCTCTTGTAGGGCATCGGTCACGAGACGATCGACGACGTCACGCAGCGAGTCTCTCTCGGCCGAACCTCCCTCGGCCCATGTCTCTGCTGCAGGATCGATGCCGAGAGCGTCCAACATCGCCCGCACCGACGTGACCACGTTCACCAACTGTGTGTTCGAGCCTTGGGCGGATTCCGAGAGAAGCCTGTTTCCTTCTGTGACGCGGTCATGGACGACAGCCAGAGCCGCCGGTACGCCGAGATCGTCATCCATGGCAGCAGCGAACACCGGATCGATTCCAACCGGGGCACTTTGTTGGACATGCGCGACCTCGCCTATCCGCGCCGACGCTCGAGTGAGGAACCCTTCAATGCGTCGAAAAGCCGACGCGTTCTCTTCGAGGGCTTCGAAAGAGAATTCGATCGTGCTTCGGTAGTGCGCTGACGCGAGGTAGTACCGGAGCTCAATCGGGCGCACACGACTGACAACTTCGGTCACGAGCAATGAGTTGCCTAGCGACTTGCTCATCTTTTCCCCGGACGTCGTGACCCATCCGTTGTGTACCCAGTAGTTAGCGAAGCCGTCCCCGACGGCCTTCGATTGGGCCACTTCGTTTTCATGGTGCGGGAAGATCAAGTCGAGTCCGCCGCCGTGAATGTCGAACGCCGGACCGAGATACTTGCTCGCCATCGCTGAACACTCCAAGTGCCATCCGGGCCGCCCATCGCCCCACGGCGTATCCCACGATGGCTCGCCGTGCTTCGCCGATTTCCACAACGCAAAGTCGCGGGGGTCTCGCTTACGCGACTCGAAGTCACTGTCGGTCGCGGGCAACATGTCGTCGGGCCGTTGGCCCGAGAGCACGCCATACGCGGGATAGGAACTCACGGCGAAGTAGACATCGCCCTCAGACGCATACGCATGACCTGCGTCGATGAGCCGTTGCATCAGCACAATCATTTCCGGGATGTGTCCGGTAGCCCTGGGCTCGACCGTCGGGCGGGTACAACCCAACATGTCGTACGCCCACGCAAACGCTCGTTCGTACGCGGTGGCAACCGCCCACCACGGGCGGTCCTCGACCAATGCCTTCGCGATGATCTTGTCGTCAATGTCGGTGACGTTGCGGCAGAACACGACGTCGTAACCGCTCACCTGCAGCCATCGGCCGAGCACGTCGAAGTTGATCCCGGAGCGGATGTGACCCACATGCGGCGGAGCCTGCACCGTCGCGCCACACAGGTACATCGAGGCCTGACCCGCAACAAGCGGCACGAACTCGCGCACGGAGCGCGTGGCAGTGTCGTAAAGGTGCAAGGTCACCCGGCGGAGCCTAGCCGCCGAGAATCAGCCGCGAGTGACCACTCGGGTCGGAGTGATGCGTACGACGACACGGACGTTCTCTGTGCCGTCGTCGCCGGTGTACCTCGGCACTCCTCGGTATTCCCGCGCAAACTGGTCAATGAGTTCGCGACCGCCCTCTTCGGTCATCGTGGCCGTGCCGCGGACTTCGAGGTAGGAGTCAGGATCGCCCTTGGGGAAAACGAGCACGGTCACCAGGGGATTTCGCTCAATGTTGGTGTGTTTGCGCCGACCTTTGATTGTCGACACGAGCACGTCGTCACCGTCACGTCCCACCCAGACGACGGACAGTTGAGGTTGTCCGTTCGGCTCCATCGTCGCGATCGTGGCGTACTCGGGCGTATCCAGCAGCGCCCTCGCGGACGCATTCAACGTAGAACTCATTGGGCGACTCTAAACCGTTCGTACGAGCAACGCAGTCGCGATCGCGGCGATCCCTTCATCTCGACCAGTCAGCCCGAGGCCGTCCGTGGTTGTCGCAGACACACTGACTGGTCCACCACACGCCTCGCTGAGAACCAATTGGGCTTCACTGCGTCGTGCTGCGAATCGAGGTCGATTACCGACAATTTGAATTGCCGCGTTACTTACGGTCCAACCCTCAACTGTCACAAGACGAACAACTTCCCCAAGGAGCACTAATCCCTGCGTGTCAGCCCACTCAGATCGATCGACGCCAAACTGCGCGCCAAGATCACCCAGCCCTGCCGCCGAGAGCAACGCATCACACAAGGCATGCGCCGCAACATCGGCATCGGAGTGACCGGCCAACCCCGTTTCGTCGGGCCAGTGCAATCCGGCCAGCCACAACGGCCGGGTCGGATCAAATGCGTGCACATCCACGCCTATGCCGGTACGGAATTCAGGCGTGGACACCGGCAGCCCTCCGCCTCGCGAGTACGGCTTCAGCGAGCAATAGATCGATCGGCCGCGTCACCTTAAACGCATCTTCGTGTCCGGGCACAACCATCACAGTCGTCCCAAAACGTTCGACGAGACCCGCGTCATCGGTGGCCACCACCGCCTCATCATGCAGCGAGCTCTCGATGCGCGCCGACTCGTGCGCGGACTCCAGCACCGACCGACGAAATCCCTGCGGCGTCTGAATCGCGCGTAGTCGACTTCGATCCAATGTCGCTTCGACTCGCCCAGCTTCATCGACTTGTTTAGTCGTATCCGCGATGGCGATCCCTGGTACGACCGCATCAGATCCGGCGCGAACAGCAGCCGCCACTGCATCGACAAGCGTGACCGGCACCAAGGGGCGCGCTGCATCGTGGACCAACACGACATCGACACCATCGGGAAGGGCCATCAGGGCGGCGCCAACCGACTCCTGCCGGGTATCACCACCGGCGACGATCCACACTTCTGCACCAGCATCGAGTCCTCGGAGCAGTGCGCGAACTCCGGCGACTTCCTCGGCCGGGGCGGCAACGACCACAAGGTCGATCGAGCGCGCTCCCGCGAGCGCTCGAACCGCGTGGACCAAGATGGGCACGCCACCGAGGTCGCGCAACGCCTTGGGCCCACCTGCCCCGAGTCGCTCACCACGACCGGCGGCGGGAACTACTGCCGCCGTACGCCCAGATGCGTTGGCCATCAGGAGCGGCCGTGCGCAGACTCCTGGGTCCGACTCGGCGCGGTGCTTGCCGCTCCAACGCCTTCAGATGCGACTCCACCGGGACTGCCCGGCGTCGCACTGCCAGAAATGAGCTTGGCAAAAACCATTCGCCCGTTACCTGTCGTCAGAACACTCGTGACCATCACGGAGCAATCGTGCCCGATCCAGTCGGCCGCGTGCTCGGTAACCACCATTGTTCCGTCATCGAGATATCCGACGGCCTGCCCAGCATCGCGGCCAGCCTTCAGCATGTGCACGTTGATTTCGTCCCCGACGACGACCGGCGGGCGCAGCGCGAGCGCCAGGCCGTGGAGGTTCAGCACCCGCACACCGGCGATCTCGGCCACTTTTGCGAGATTGGTATCAAAGGTCAGCAACGCCGCGCCGCGCTGCTGGCAGATATGGACCAGCTTCGAATCCACCTCGAGAAAAGACGGTGCCTCGTCGGCGATGGCCTCTAATTCGACGTTGGATTCTCGCTGCAACGCGGTCAGGACATCGAGACCCCGACGCCCCTTTGCCCGACGTAAGACATCGGGAGAATCAGCTAACGCTTGCAATTCACCGAGAACCGGCTCGGGGACCAGCATTCGGCCTGCGAGGAAACCGGCGCGTACAACATCGAGTATCCGGCCATCAACGGCGACCGACGTGTCGAGTACGCGCGGCAGTAACGCCGTCGACCCTCGACGCGGTGCCATCCCGGCGCGACCACCGACGGCAGTCAGCACAGCCTCACGACGGCGTTGGGCAACGCGGGCACCAAAGAGCCCACCTATGACGACCATGAAAAAGAACAACGGCAACACCAAAACCGGGTTGCCGACGAGGAAAAGCGGCCACGCGACGATCGCGACGAGTGCGACCCCGACCAACGCACCGAAACCACCGGCGACTACCTGCTCGGGAGCGAGCCCTTGCAGGGTGCGCTCAGCCCGATCGAGTCGGCGGACGATGAATCGAGACAGGATTCCGCCCACGACAAAGCCGATCGCCGCACCGAGAACGACGCCCATCCACACGCCGTCAAAGGAACCCAACACGTACGTTCCAGGAGTGGCGCCCCAACGCTCGGCCAGGGTGTAGCCCACTCCAGCGCCGAAAGCGACGAGCAGGAGGCGCAGCAACTCGACGGCGACGCTAGGAACTCGGGTTAGCCGAGGAGCCATCGGAGCTCTCCTTCGTCAGCGCAGGGTCGGAGTCAATGAAGACGGCCGACCGCCACACTCCCGCTAGGAGGCGAGCACCTCGTCCAGGATTGCCTCGGCCTTGTCCTCATTGGTCTTCTCGGCAAGTGCAAGCTCTGACACAAGGATTTGGCGGGCTTTTGCCAACATTCGCTTCTCGCCGGCGGACAATCCACGTTCACGCTCACGACGCCACAGATCCCGCACGACCTCAGCAACCTTGATCACGTCACCGGATGCGAGCTTCTCCAGGTTGGCCTTGTAACGGCGCGACCAGTTAGTCGGTTCCTCGGTGTACGGCTGACGCAGTACGTCGAATACGCGGTCCAGACCCTCGGCGTTCACGACATCGCGTACGCCGACGAGGTCAACGTTCTCGGATGGGACGCGTACGGTCAGATCGCCTTGAGCGACCCGAAGAACGAGGTACTCCCGCTCAACTCCCTTGACGCTTCGCATTTCGATTGACTCGATAAGTGCTGCCCCGTGATGGGGGTAGACGACAGTGTCGCCGACCTGGAAAGTCATGTGGCGGGTTCCCCTTTCAAGGACCCCTAGGGTAACACGCATCACATCGCCCCCGATCGACGTAACTGCAGGTCAACGGCCTAATGGGGGTTGACGACATGATCTTGATGTGCATGTACGTCGACAGCGCGCGACCAGTACCCTGACCTCGCCCGTGCCAGCAGATCGTTTTGGTTGGGCCTTGGTCACTAACATCAGATCGACGTCACATTGACGACGGCAAGCGTTGAGGCAGTTGTCGTCCTGATCGCAGGGAGCATCGAACGTGTCCCGTCGTCACCTCGCCTTCGCGGCTCTTCTGTTGTTGACCCCTGTCGTGGCGGGCTGTAGCACGGGCATAGCGGCCCAATCCAACATGCAACGCGCTTCTGGCAACGGCGCCTCGGTCGTTGTTGGGCCGCTCTCGGTCAACGGCATCAACATCGTGGTGCCGACGGAGGGAAAGGGATCGGCTGCGACCGATGCGTCGTTGATGTTGCGCGTCTTCAACGGAAGCGACAACGATCAACTGATCGGCGTCTCGCTCCCCGCAGGGCGGGCTCAATCAGTCGTGACGGTGCAAGGACAACCGACGTCCGCCGGAGCGTTGCCGACCGTGCTCCCGCCGGCGCCTGGAGGCTTCGTCCCCATTGATCTTCCACCGGCATCGAACGTCAGCGTGGGACAAGGTGGTCTCGTGCCAGCGATCAAGATTGTTGGGCTTAAGACGACATCCAGTGCCTTCGTCGATGTCACTCTTCAGTTCAAGAATGCCGGCAATGTGACGGTGCCCGTTCTGGTGGTACCAGCCGCCGGTTACAACTCCAGTGTGCCTGTCCCTTAGTGGAACAGGCGCTCACAATGTGTAGGGGCTGGCTAGGCCTCAAACTTGTAACCCAAACCGCGCACGGTGACGAGATAGCGCGGGTTCGCCGCATCCGGTTCAATTTTTGAACGCAATCTCTTGACGTGTACGTCGAGCGTCTTGCCGTCGCCGACGTAGTCCGAACCCCACACCCGATCGATGAGTTGACCTCGGGTAAGCACACGGCCCGAATTGCGGAGCAACATCTCGAGTAGTTCGAATTCCTTGAGCGGAAAGGCGACGCCGGCACCATCGACTGAGACGGTATGCCGTTCGATGTCCATCCGGACTGGACCGCATTCCAGTGTTGCCGGAAGCAGTTCCTCGGGCTCACCTCGGCGACGCAACACTGCACGTACTCGAGCAACCAACTCTCGCGAACTGAACGGCTTGGTCACATAGTCGTCGGCACCGAGTTCGAGGCCGACGACCTTGTCGATCTCTCCGTCTTTGGCCGTCACCATGATGATCGGGACATTCGACTTTGCTCGAAGCGTGCGGCATACCTCGGTGCCGGAGATGCCGGGAAGCATGAGGTCGAGCAGAACAAGATCCGCTCCGTGGCGTTCGAACTCATCGAGACCGTCGGGTCCCGTGGACGCAACTGCGACTTCAAAACCCTCCTTGCGCAGCATGAAAGACAATGCGTCACTGAAGGACTCCTCATCCTCCACAACCAGTACGCGTGTCAACGAACTGTCTCCCCTTCTTCAATCAACTGCGGAATGAATTCCTTGGCGGCTATCGGCAGTCGCAGCGTGAACGTCGAACCTTCACCGGTCGCTGACCACACTCGGCATTCGCCTGCATGGTTTGCGCAGACGTGCTTGACAATCGCGAGTCCCAGTCCGGTGCCACCGGTTTCACGCGATCGTGCCGGATCTACCCGGTAAAACCGCTCAAAGATTCGCTCACGGTCAACTGCCGAGATCCCAATTCCTTGGTCGGTTACCGAAATTTCGGCAACCCCGCCAACTTCTCGCACCCCGATGGACACGCGGGTGTGATCCGGGGAATAGGCAACGGCGTTCGTGAGCAGATTACGAAGTGCCATCACCAGTTGCGCGTCGTCACCGAAGATTTGAAGCCCGTGGCCGCCGCCGACGACAACGTCAATATCTTTCGCCTGTGCGACGAGCCGGGTGGCATCAATCGCCTCGTTGACGACCCGGTCAACTTCGAGTCGCTCAGGGACCTTGGTGGCCTCGCCCCCCTGCAGGCGGGACAGGTCGATGATGTCGCGGACGAGGTAGGACAGTCGGGTTGCTTCGATCTGCATCCGCTTGGAAAAGTGGCGGACAGCATCGGGGTCGTCGCTGGCGGCCTGAACAGCCTCAGCCAACAGCGATAGGGCACCGACCGGTGTCTTGAGTTCATGGGAGACGTTGGCGACGAAGTCTCGTCGGACGGCTTCGAGACGATGCGCCTCGGAGAGGTCTTCCACCAAGACCAACAAGGACTCCGAGTCCAGCACCGCGACTCGTGCCCGCAACTCCAGCCGTCCTTTGCCCAACGGCGGTCGACGAGATTGGAATTCAACTGAACGGGTGACGCCGTCACGACGTACCAACTCGACGAGCCGAATGACCTCGATCGCAGTTAGCTGAGACCCGTGCACTAGGCCTAATGCCGACGCCTGTGCGGATGACCGAATAATCTGACCGTCCTGAGACAACACGAGCGATGCTGACGGCAAGGCAGCAAGTACCCGAGCTATTGCCTCCCAGGCTCGCGCTCCTTCGTCGAGAGGCTCCGGTTGCTGGAGGCGTTCCTCACGATCGCTGAGGCGTACGGCCAGAACGGCGACAACCACCAGGAGCAACCCAATAGACAAGATTGCGCTGAGAGCACCTACCGAAACATCCACAACCTGAGGATATGTCTGATTTCGGCGCAATCCGACCCAGAGGGGTCGTTGGAGGGACACGTTCGTCGACTGTTCATGCGGGTAACCCGATGTTCACCATTCGGTGGCCTGGCGTTTGTATTGCAGTCGGGTTCACGTACGCGGGGGCAGCCTTTACTCTGTGGCTATGCGCGAGACCTATCACGACCAACTTGCCCAAATCAGCGACGACCTGGGCACTATGACGCGCCTGGTTGGCACCGCCATTTCACGAGCGACAGAGTCACTTCTCAACGCTGATCTCTCGCTGGCCGAAGTCGTGATCGCTGAGGATTCCGCCATCAACGCCGTCAACGACCAACTCGAGGAACGATGCCTGGATTTGGCCGCACTTCAGCAGCCAGTGGCCACTGACCTGCGAGTTGTCATGTCCGCGATTCGGATGTCGTCGTCTTTGGAGCGGATGGGTGACCTGGCGGCTCATGTCGCTAAACAAACTCGCTTGCGCTATCCATCGCACGCAATTCCGCATGAATTGCTCGAGACCTTCGCGCAAATGGGGCGGGTTGCCGAAGCCGTCACCACGAAGACCGGTCAGGTCATTGCCGCTCGCAACGTGGCACTTGCCGAAGACATCGAACGCCATGATGACGAGATGGATCGACTCCATCGCGAACTCTTCACGATCGTTTTGGATCCGAGCTGGACTCATGGGGTCGAGGCCGCGATCGACGTGACTCTGCTCAGTCGCTACTACGAGCGCTTCGCCGACCACGCAGTCACCATCGCCCGCCGCGTCGTCCACATCGTGACTGGCGAGCCGTACGCCTCAGTTACGGCGCGGCCCTGACCCCACCCCGCCGAGTCTCGACTGACCCGGGTGGCCGCCGTCTACGGAATGCGCCAGGATGATCATCGGTTGTTAGAGATCAATCGCATCGGGTGGTTGCGCGACTGCAGGAGGTGTCCGTGTCGGTTGTCTCCGTAGGGCGACGGCGCCCACAACGGATCGCTGTGCTGTCCGTCCACACATCGCCGCTGGATCAGCCGGGTACGGGCGACGCCGGGGGGATGAACGTCTACATCGTCGAGTCGGCGAAACGGCTCGCCGCGCGAGGCGTCGAGGTCGAGATCTTTACCCGCGCCACAACCTCCGACCTTCCGCCCAACGTGATCCTCGCACCCGGCGTCACGGTTCGCCACGTCACGGCCGGACCCTTCGAAGGCCTTCGTAAGGAAGACCTTCCGGCTCAACTGTGTGCAGTCACCGCCGGTGTGTTGCGCGCCGAAGCATCCCGGGCCGAAGGCTGGTACGACCTGATCCATTCTCACTACTGGCTATCAGGTCAGGTGGCGTGGCTGGCGAAGGAACGATGGGGCGTCCCTCTCGTGCATTCCATGCACACTATGGCGAAGGTCAAGAACTTGCAGCTGGCCGGAGGAGATACGCCCGAACCGCAAATGCGGGTCATTGGTGAGCAGCAAGTCGTCGACGCCGCTGACCGCCTGATCGCTAACACCGCCGATGAGGCCCGCGAATTGATCGAGTTCTACGAGGCTGACCCGGAACGCGTTGCGGTCGTACATCCTGGCGTTGACCTCGATGTATTTACGCCCGCGGATCGCCCCGGAGCGCGGGCTCGAGTCGGCATCGCTCACGACGCGGTCGTGCTGTTGTTCGTCGGTCGCATTCAGCCGTTGAAAGCACCCGACGTACTCGTGCGGGCGGCTGCGGAATTGCTCGCGCATGACCCAAGTCTGGCGAACCGGCTGGAGGTCGTGATCGCGGGTGGACCGTCCGGTTCGGGTCTCGAGCGGCCGCATCACCTCGAACACTTGGCCTCCTCGCTGGGACTGGCTAAAACAGTGCGATTCGTGCCGCCGATGGAGCGACGCGTGCTAGCCGATTGGTATCGAAGCGCCGACGTGTGCGTCGTACCGTCTTACAACGAATCGTTCGGCCTCGTCGCAGTCGAAGCGCAGGCCTGCGGAACCCCGGTGATTGCTGCGGCGGTCGGTGGACTGCGTACAGCGGTTGCTGATGGTGCCTCCGGCCTACTCGTGACAGGACACGATCCCGTCGACTACATGCTCGCGATTCACCGAGTGATCTCTGACCCCACCGAACACGCGCGTCTTTCGCGGGGAGCACTCGCGCACGCGCGAATGTTTGGGTGGGATCGAACGACCGACGCCCTGCTCGAGGTGTACAGCGAGGCGATGGCGGCCTCCGATGTCGAGGTACGCCGATTGACGCGGGCTCGCGTTGGATGACCCGAGAGTTCGCGAGACGCTCAGATACGCACTGACCGAGACCGGTCTTGAGTGCGAGTCACCGAACCAAGACACGTTTGTGGTGGTACTTCCCGGCGAACACAAACAACGCACGACTTGTTCACTGGTCGTCGGTGCACACTCGTTGAGCATCAATGCTTTTGTGGCGCGCCACCCCGACGAAAATACCGATGCCGTGCATCGCTGGTTGCTTGAGCGCAACGCTCGCCTCTTTGGCGTCGCGTTCTGTGTTGATCACCTGGGCGACATTTACTTGTCGGGGCGGCTACCACTCCATGCGGTGACAGTCGACGAAGTTGATCGCATTCTCGGATCGGTCCTGGAGTACGCCGATAGTTCGTTCAACACGATTCTCGAGTTGGGTTTTGCGTCGTCGATTCGCCGTGAGTGGGCCTGGCGAGTCTCTCGGGGGGAACCCACTGACAACCTCGACGCGTTCACTCACCTCATGGACACCCCCAGCCCACCTGACTTCCCCGAGTAACGTTCACACTCGTCCCACTCGATCGGACAATCGGCACATTCATCGGGGCGTACGCCGTGCGGTGCAGAAGGATTCGGACATCTCGACCCTGAGGGGCACCGTCATCGGGAAAGTGGGAGGCGGGCAGAATCCGAGGCATGACTAACCGGGGCGTGAGTGAAGCGCCGTACACCTTGGTCCTGTTGCGCCACGGCGAGAGCGAGTGGAACGCACGCAATCTCTTTACCGGCTGGGTGGACGTGGCGCTGACCGAGAAGGGCTCGGCCGAAGGCGTACGGGCCGGGCAACTACTTGCCGCGGCCGGGCTGCTGCCCGACTCCTTGCACACATCGCTGCTTCGCCGCGCGATAACTACTGCGGAATTCGCGCTCAACGCCTGCGATCGACACTGGATCCCGGTGATTCGAAATTGGCGACTGAACGAACGGCACTACGGGGCGCTCCAGGGCAAGGACAAGAAGCAAACGTTGGAGACCTACGGTGAAGAACAGTTCATGCTGTGGCGACGCTCGTACGACACGCCACCGCCACCAATCGATCCCGATGACCAATGGGCGCAAACCAACGATGCACGCTATTCGTGGCTTCCACCGGATGCGCGACCGGCGACAGAATGCCTCGCCGACGTCGTGCACCGGCTTTTGCCGTATTGGGAGGATGTGATCGTTCCGGATCTGCGCACGGGACGGGTGATCTTGGTTGCGGCTCATGGCAATTCATTGCGCGCTTTGGTTAAGCACCTCGATGGGATCTCCGACGAGGACATTGCCGGACTCAATATCCCGACGGGTATCCCTTTGGTGTACCGGCTCGACGAGTCGCTGCGACCGACGATCCTTGGGGGCGAATATCTCGATCCCGAAGCCGCGAGCGCTGCCTCCGAGGCCGTCGCAAATCAAGGTCGCTGACAATTCGTGAGCGACGATTTGCACGGCAAGACGCAACGACTCGAACTATCGGATTCGACTCTCCGCGAATGGGAGGCGACAGTCTTGCATTCGTCGCCAGACGAAGGAGTCGTCCTTGATCGATGTGCCTTCTATCCCGGCGGCGGGGGTCAGCCACCAGATCATGGCGTACTCCTCTGGCGTGGCGTAGAGACGCGCATCGTTGACATCCGCCGAGGCGACGACCTCTTCCTGGTCCCCGAACCAACCGATCCCCTCCCGCCCGTCGGCACCCTGGTCACCGGAGCTATCGAAGACGAACGCCGAACAGCGCTCATGCGCACGCACTCCGGACTTCACCTACTCAGCGGAGTGGTATTCCGAGACTTCGGCGCACTAGTGACCGGGTCCAACATGGAGCCACTCACCGGCCGACTTGATTTCAACATGGACGCGATCCCTGAGGGTTTCCGTGATGCCATCGAGGCCGCGTGCAATGTCGAAGTTGACGCCGATCGCGCGATCCAGGCATACGAACTGGCTCGCGACGAAGCGTTTGAGATCCCTGACGTCATCCGGACGGCCACCAATCTGCTTCCGCCAACGATCGAAGTTGTCCGCATCGTCGACATCGTCGGGTTGGACGTACAAGCCGACGGGGGTACGCACGTCGCATCGACGAAGTCCATCGGTCGGATGCGAGTGGTGAAGGTCGAAAACAAAGGGAAGACGTTTCGCCGGATTCGTATCGCCCTGGCTTAGCGCTCACACGGATAGCCGAGAGCGCGGGGAAACTCGGCGGAATCCTCACCCGCGAGCCGACGTCCTAGTGCAACAAGAGCGTGTGATCCACGAGCTGTACGCCGTACCACTCGTCGGTGAGACCCAGTCTCGCCATCCCGAGTCGGTCGCATACCGCCAAGGACTTCACGTTGTCGGGATAGACGACCGCGTGGAGGACGTCGTATCCCGCGTTTCGCGAACGCTCGACCAGCCAACCCCCGACCTCGGTCGCGAAGCCGCGTCCCCACGACGCGGGATTCAGGTGCCAACCAATCTCGACCTGAGTGGACGGCTCCCCATCAGACCGAGGCAAATCGAGAAACAGTGCCGTACCGATCGGGAGTTGATCGTCATCGGACTGAACGAATGCCCATGCTCCAAACGCGCCTGTGCGCAACGAAACAAACCGCTCGATCCGCGCGCGTGCCTCATCGCGATCTGCACATACAACCGGCTTGGCCCCCAACCACCGTGCGACCTCCGGACGGGAGTACGTGTCGTACGCCGCGTCTACGTCTGACTCGGAGTCCGGGCGCCAATCGCGAATCGCCAATCGTGGCGTTTGGCCAATTTCGCCGCCGATGTCTTCCATGTGAGCCAACCTATGACGTATGCAGGTTGAGATCATCCGGGGTGACATCACGACCGGACACGTGGACGTGATCGTCAACGCTGCAGCACCGCACCTGCTCGGCGGTGGAGGTGTCGATGGCGCGATTCATCGGGTGGGCGGACCTAGCATCGTGGCAGCGTGCCGCGAACTTCGCCGCACGCGTTACCCCGCGGGACTCCCGACCGGACACGCGGTCGAAACAACGGCCGGGGATCTACCGGCACAGTGGGTGATTCACACCGTGGGCCCGGTGTATCGCATGCGCACTCTGGGTCCCGGTCGCTCAGAATCATGCGAGGACGATCCCTTTCACGATGGCCCGCTATTGGACGATTGCTATCGCGCGACGCTTCAACTCGCCGAGGAACTCGGAGCCAACTCCATCGCGTTCCCCAGCATTTCGACCGGGGCGTACGGCTGGCCTCTCGATGACGCCACATCGCGAGTCGCGTCTTTGCTGGGACGTGATGGAGGCAATTTTGCGGTTCAGCTCGTCCGACTCGTTGCCCACTCCGCCAGCGCATTTCATTCACTCTCGCTTGCGTTCGAGGGGCGTCTCGACCATCAAAATCCCGGGACTACGCCCTAGGTGCGACGGCTGACCACTCGACTGACAATTCGCCGAGTCGCCATCGAGATGCAGGTCCCACTAAGGGGGCACCACTTTCCCTTAGGATGTACGCCGCCTCGATCCACCGCTGTCGGACCCCAAAGGCTTTCGCTGGTACGGCGAGTTCCCACGCTCGATCCCAGGACGCAAAAAACGCATGGATCGCTTCGCCGGGGACGTTGCGATGGATGAGCGCCTTAGGGAGCCGTGGGGCCAAATCACTGGGCGTCGACAGCGATGCCAGCCTGGCAGCGAAGGTAAGAGTCCGCGGTCGTACGGCTCCAGTGGCCGACATGTCTTCGGCGTAGAGGGCGACCCACGCACACAAGCGACCGACTTCGTCGCACGTGCCCTCAACGAACACCCCGTCATCGGCAAGCCCGGAGACGACTCGCAACCACGCCAACCCGACCTCGGATTCGTTGTACTGCCGCAACACATTTAAGGCCCTGACGATGCGCGGGCGATCGTCACTCGGATTCGAGATTTCAAAGTCTCCGAGGCGGAAGGTCAAACCCTCGCGTTCGAACGGTTTGGCGTCTCGTACGCGCGAAGGATCCACTTCCACGCCGACGACGTCAATGCGCTCACCGAAGTCGTGGCGCAAGCGATCAAACCACTCGCGAGTTGTGACCGGGCTGCGTCCGAATCCCAAGTCGACAACAACGCTTCGGTCGGGTGCACGAAGGCGCTGGCCCAGGGCGGACGCAATCCAACGATCAACGCGTCGCAGCCGATTCGGGGCAGTGGTTCCCCGGGTAATCACACCTTCGGGCTTGTGACTATTTCCGGCGGGAGACATGTGGCGAGGTCTCGGCGTATGAGGCGCGCGATCGGGCCACCTTCACCAAACGCGGATTCATCGCCCGCTGGTGATCGCGATAATTTTCGGTCGAACGTCCACGAGATAGACCAAAGCAACCACCGCGCCAGCGATTCCTAACAATCCCAGTAGACCGAAGTAGCCGAACAAGAGTTGAACGATCGGCGAGGCTCCAGTCAGGAGCAACCACGTCTGTTTGGTTTGGCGATCGATAGCAGGGAACGCATCCGCCCGCCTACGCAGGCAGTCAATGAATGCCCAGATTCCGAGTCCGATCATGATGAAAATGATCCCCGTGATGATCAGACCAACTGGATTGCTCATGATCCAAGCCTACGTCGCCAAGGAGTTCGACCCCGCCTTGGGCGTCGTCTAAGCGGCGTCACCATGGCAGGGTCGAGTCACAACCGAAGCGAATCAGTTCTAGAGGGGAAGTGCCTCGCGAACAATCGATCCAGCCTGCTCGGCGCGGCCACGAATGTCACCAACGACCAATGACACGCGACCCGGCGCGGTGATGGCGGCCGCGGTGACAGTGTCAACAACGTCGCTCACACGGTTGCGGACGGCGTGAAGAGGCGGACGAGCCGCATCTTCGATCGCGGTGAAGTCGATGTTGCGGAAGTCAAACTTCGACAGATCGATCTTCGAGAAATCGACTCTCGGAATTTCAACGCCTGCCAACGAGACCTTGGAGAGGTCGATCGTGGGTAGGTCAAACGGGAGTCTTGCTTGCATTGCCGCGACCGCGCTCTCAGCAGCCGCCACAAACCCAGCTGGGGAGGTCTGAGCTGCTGCCCGCTTGGCTGTCGTCTTCGACGCGGGGGCCTTTGTGGTGCGCTTGGACGTGGACTTCTTGGCTGTCGTCTTGCGAGTAACCGGCTTCTTTGCCGCGGGGCGCTTGGCAGTGGTCCGCTTCGCAGTCGTCTTTTTCGCGGCCTTGGTGGTGTTTGTCAGTGGTGTGCTGGTGTCGCTCACGGTGTTCCCTTCGAGTTGTCGCCGTTGGTACGGCTTGCGTCGTTCTCAATCTGGAACGCCGCATAGATTTCAAGCAGGACCGAGCGTTGTCGCTCGGTCAGCGTCGTGTCACCAGCTATTGACGCGGTCACAGCCTCGTCACCGGCACGTTCTTGCAGAATTCCGGCCCGCACGTACAAGGTCTCCGCGGAGATCCGCAGACCTTTGGCAATCTGAGCCAAAATCTCGGCGCTGGGCTTGCGTAGCCCACGCTCGACTTGGCTGAGGTACGGGTTGGAAACTCCTGCGTTTGCGGCTAACTGTCGAAGCGACAGTTGAGCAGCGTTGCGTTGTTCGCGGATGTAGTCCCCGAGTCCGGTGACGTCAATCCTGGCCATGACCCCATGATGCCCCGGGAGTGCTTGCTAGAGCAAGCGGAGAGCAAGCGCTTGGGCGTGACTTGCCCCACAGTCCCTATCGATCGGTGCTTTCGAGCACCCCCGACAGAGGGTTTCGCGGAAGCTCAAGCTCTGGGACAACCTCGGCGAGCAGGGCCAAAACGCGGCCGTCGATGTCGGCCACGATCCGGCGTACCTCAGGGAGCGGCTGATCGTAGGGATCGTCTACAGGCCAGTCCAGGTAGAGGCGCCCCGGGTAGTACGGGCACGACTCTCCGCAGCCCATCGTGACCACCACGTCAGCCGCTTGAACCATCGCCGCATCGAACGCCTTCGGGTGCGCCTCCGGCACGAGACCGAGTTCGGAAAGCACCACGCGTACTTCGGGGTGGACCGCGTCGGCGGGCTCACTTCCACCAGAAAGCACAACAACGGCGTTGTGGGCGTAGTGGCGCATCAACGCGGCTGCGACTTGGGAGCGTCCCGCGTTCTTGCGGCACGCGACGAGCACGGTCGGGGTCATGATGCCTCCCGGGCGAGGTTCGCAACTGTCATCGTTGGTTGGACTTGAGGCCATAAGAACTTGATGGCGAAAAGAGCGAGAAGCCCGCCGAAGAGTTGCGCGGTAATGAATGGCAACACGCTCGACGGTGCGATGCCCGCGAAGGTGTCGGAGAACACCCTCGCGATGGTGACTGCCGGATTGGCAAACGAAGTCGACGACGTGAACCAATAGGCCCCGGTGATGTAGCCGGCGACAGCGACAGGTACCCACGCGCCTCGGCCACCACGCACTAAGCCAAAGATCACGAGACTGAGACCAAAGGTGGCGATGACCTCGGCGAGGAACGTCGAACTCGTGGCTCGGGTCGTTGCCGAAATGCTGACCGCCGAAAGGCCAAACATCGCGTTCGCAGCAATGGCTCCAGATACTCCACCGAGAATCTGAATCGCGATGTACGCGGCTGTCTCACCCCGATGCGCACCCGTGAGTTCGCGATCCACCAGCGTCACGACCGGGTTGAAGTGCGCTCCCGACACCGACCCGAAAACGACGATCAATGCGAGTAGCACAGCGCCGGTAGCCAACGAATTCTCCAGCAGTTGGAGACCCGAGTCTGATGGCGATCGGCGAGCGGCCGCAATTCCGGAACCCACCACCGCGGCAACGAGGAAGGCCGTACCTAGAAATTCAGCGAGCAGGCGACGACTCAGCGTTGCGTGCGCCACGTCAGGCCCGACCCAGCGTGCGACGAAGTGCCTCGAGCCTGGCGGGAACTACGGAGTACCAGACCCAGGTGCCCCTCTTCTCCGACTGGACCAACCCGGCTTCGCGCAAAATCTTGAGGTGATGACTCACGGTCGGCTGGCTTCGACCCACCGGCTCAACAAGGTCACAGGCGCAGGCCTCACCATCCTCAGCGGACGCGATCAGGCTGAGCAACTGGATGCGCACGGGATCACCCAGCGCCTTAAAGGCGTCCGCGAGCGCCTGTGCTTCAGCGTCGTCGAGCGCGTCTCGGCGAATGGGCTCACAGCACGAAACAACATCAAGGGCCAGAATCTTGTCTCGTCGGGAATCTTTGGTCGACCGGGTCTGTTTCGACATATATCAATATTGACATATATCGATGGATAGGTCCAGGATGAACCATCGACGTTTATCGATATGATGAGCACCAGCACTGAGGAGGAGACATGATGGATTTGATGGCCGCCGTGGCCAAGTCCAGGGTTGAAGATCTGATCTGCGAGGCTGGGGACTGCGCACCCTGCTACGACTGCTAACCAACACCCGCTACAGCGACTGCAGCACGCTCGAAGCTCGCAGTTCACCGACGACCGCGCCTCCGCCCAAAAGAGGCGCGGTCGACTGCTCTTCAAGCACCTCTGCTTGAATTCCGAGACGAGTCAAGACCGTTGCCATGACGATCGGCCGTGCCCTCATCCCACCATCGTCGATCTTGAACGCGATGGCCCGACCATCAGGGAGGGACGCGGCATAGACCGCCTCGGCGCCGTCCTTCGCCAGCAGCCCCGGAATTCCGCGCATCAATTCCGTGACATCGCGATTGGTCCCACCAACCCACTCCGGGTACGCCCGCATTGCGTCAGCGACGCGTCGCGTCGGCTGTCCGGGATCGGCGAGCACGTGGGTACGGAATGCCCTTGCGACCCCAATGAGGGTCGAACTCAAGACCGGCGCACCACACCCGTCGACTCCCACGTGGCGTACTGGTTCATCGGTCTGTTCGGCCAGCAGTGTAGAAATCGCCTGCTGCAGTGGATGATCTGGCCGGCAATACGATCGCTGGTCCCAACCCTGAATGACGCAGGTTGCGAGCATGGCCGCGTGTTTCCCAGAACAATTCATCGCGATCGACGATGGACCACGCCCCGTGCGAAGCCACTCTGCACGAACTTCCTCGCCGTACGGCAATGACTCGGGCGTGGCCAGCGCGACCTCCGTCAACCCTGCCAGGGTCAAGATCGTGCGCACGCCTTCGAGGTGGAATTCCTCTCCGCTGTGCGAAGCAGCAGATAGGGCCAGCAGATGATCTTCGATGTCCAGCCCACACGACACCATTCCTGCGGCTTGCATCGGCTTGTTGGTTGATCGCGGAAAAATTGGGGCGTGAGGATCGCCCAACTCCACTGCGATCGATCCGTCTTCGTGGAGAACGACCAACGAACCTCGGTGACGCCCTTCAATGAAACCGGATCGGACAACGTCGACGAGTTCTACGGAGTGGACCATGACACTGACTCCCGGGTCGTCAGTTCAGGACTCCGAGCGGGTCTCAAGCAACACGTCAACATTCGCAGAGCCTTCTTGATAGCGACGAGTCATCTCTTCGCTGAGCGCATCGGCAACCTTCTGTACCTGTCCCCGAGTTATTGATACTTCCTGCTCATGCCGCAATAAACTGACAATGGCGGCGTCAAGTTCTTCAATCGATCTCGCGCCGACATCAGACATGACCGCGTCGGAGATCGCCTGTTCGGCCCGGCGGCGATGATCATCGACGCGTGTCGGTTCAACACTGACATGTCGACCTAATCCACGCGGTTCGGGACGAGGGTCGGACAAGATCTCGACCAAGCTGTCGATCAAACTTCGTCCCTCGTTCGCCGGGTCCCGACGAGCCAACTCAGCACGCACGATGTCGATTCGTCCGTGCAGCATCCGGCGCAAGAACGACAAGTCGGCTTCCTCCTGCTCAGCGAGGAAGCGCCGGGAGCGGATTTCGGTGATATCCATCCCGGCAAGATTGGCGATGAAATCCTCGGCAAGCACTAGGTCGACACGGCGTCGACCTCCGGGTACCGGCTTGGTCATCAGACCACCCCTCTGGATCCGGCACGCCGGTCCTTGACGTTGAGCATGGCGCGAGCCTCATCCGTCGACATGGGCGGACGCAGAGCCAGCGTGGCGAGAGTAGCGGCCCGCTCGACCAGTTCTACATTGTCCCGCACTGGACGCCCCGGCGCGTAGGTCAGGGTGTCCTCCATCCCGACCCTCAGATGCCCTCCTGCCGCCAGCGCGGCGAGGGCCACCGGCAGAGTTTGGCGCCCTACTCCGGTCGCCGACCAGGTCGCACCTTCCGGGAGGGCGGCGATTCCGGCTCCCAGCGCCTGAATCGTCCCCGGCATCCCACCGGGGACTCCTAAGACGAAGTCGCAGTGGACCTTGCCCCCGTATGGCGCGCCTGCTTTGTCGAGCAATCGCCTCAGCGTGTGAACCTGCCCCAGGTCAAACAGCTCGAATTCCGGGACCACCTCGGCTTCTTGAGTACGCCGGAACAGATCCACGATGAAGGGCCACGGGTTCGAGAAGACGTCGTCGCCAAAATTCAGCGTGCCGCAGGTCAAGGAACACGAGTCAGGCTCGGCCTCGAGGACCGCAATTCGAGCCGACAGCGGATCGGTGACTGCGCCGCCCGTCGAGAGCTGAACGATCAGATCGGTCGTCTCTCGGACAGCTTGGACCGTTTCTCGCAGAGCCACGGGGTCCAGGGAGGGTTGGGCGTCGGTGTCACGGATGTGGATGTGGATCACCGCGGCTCCGGCGCTCTGGCAGTCCTTTGCCGTCGAAACAAGCTCGTCGAGGGTGACGGGGAGTCCCGGCACCTCAGCCTTGGCTGTTTCAGCCCCGGTAGGGGCCACGGTGATTAGCGTGGAAGACGTCACAGCGGCCATGGTGGCATGCCCCGACTCGCCCGTGCGCGCTTGCGGCATTTGGGTGAAAAAATGCCTCGTCGACGCTCAACACCGAGCGGCGGATGGCCGATGCCAACAAGGTCAAGGAGTCGGTGGATCCGACTACCGGAATTCGATCGTGCCGTGAGGAGGAGTCGCCGATGACTGAACGCGGCCACTCCGTGCACATCGACCAACTTCTCGAGGACTTGGCCACTCAGCAGGCCACCGGCTGCTTGCGCGTAGATGACCATGCCGACCAAGAAGCCTTGGTGTGGCTGAAAGACGGCCTGGTCTATTCCGTCCAAGTTCCCGGTCGGCGACCGCTTCTCGGCGTCCGGCTGATGTCGTGTGGTGCGTTGGCTCCAGAAGCCCTCGCCGAGGCGCTCGAGGCCCAGCGCACGGAGTTGCAGGGCTGGAAACTCGGCGAACTCCTCGTCCATCTCGGATTCGTCGATCGCGACGTGGTGGAAGCCTTCGTGCTGGAACAACTTCACGACCAAATGGCTGATTTGTTGGCGTGGGAGATTGCCAGGTACCGATTCCGTAGCGGTCGAAAAACTCGACAAGACGTCGCGCCACCGGTGGACGTCGATTCGTTGATCGCGGACGCGGTAGTTCGGCGCGCCCAATGGGCAGAGATGCACGCCCGCGTGGGAGGCGCCGATTCGATCCCGACACTGGGCACGGCGGACCTGGATCAAACGGATGTCGTGCTCGGACCCAATGAGTGGTCCTTGCTCTGCAAGGTCGACGGTACGAGGACGTTGGCTGAACTCGGAGATGACTGTGGTTTCACGCTTTTCGAGACGGCCCAGGTCGTTGAGGGTCTTATCAACGCTGGGCTGCTCGACATCGAAGAACCAGCACCCGTCATTGACGAGCCAGTTGAGGAAGCAGAAGTAGACCTGGACGACGACCTTGACGTCGCTAATTCCGTCGCGCGCGTTACTGCCGCGTTGACCGATCTGTTCGCAGCAAATGAGGCGACGCGGGCCGAGGACGCTCGACGGATCGCCGCCGAAGCACAACTCGTTGAGGACGAACGCCGCGCAGAAGAAGCCCGGTTGGCTGAAGAAGCCCGGTTGGCTGAAGAAGCCCGCCTCGCTGAAGAAGCCCGCCTCGCTGAAGAAGCCCGCCTCGCTGAAGAAGCCCGCCTCGCTGAAGAAGCCCGCCTCGCTGAAGAAGCCCGCCTCGCAGAA
>JBBRTC010000012.1:0-46661 GCA_038244765.1 Candidatus Nanopelagicales bacterium
ATACGCGTCGCTCTCCTCGATGGTGTCCCAGAGGTGACCGACATAGTTAGGAATCAGCGTCGCGATTTCGCGCTCCGTTGGTATACGTCCCATGACACCCTCGAACGTCGCCTTGCACACGTCGTGATCGGGCATGCCGTCTTCGGTGTAGTCCTCGATGTCGGCGTCGACGCCAAACTCGTCGTGGAACGCCCGTGCCCACGCCTTGGCTCCAGCCCCACCGGTAGTGAGCAGGGTGCCATCGATGTCGAACACCACCGCCCGTACTTCGAGTGTCATGGGGCGGCGGCGCGGTCAGCGAAGATCACTTGATTCGGTGCGATGACGCGACCAGCCGGGATGCTCTGGTCGCCGACTCCCAGACGATGCAGCGCCTCCACTTTGTCAGGCCCCGCGACTAGCCACAGCACCTCAGTTGCGCGGTTTAGCACCGGATAGGTCAGAGTCATCCGTCGATGTCCCATGTACGGCTGCGTCACGGAAACATCCGTGTCGACGACATCGAGCACGGGATCGCCGGGGACCAACGACGCGGTGTGCCCATCGGGGCCGAGGCCGAGATGGATCAGATCGAATTGTGCCGGCAATTCGGTGGCGTACGCCGCGGATGCCGCCACTAAATCAGCGGACTCCACCAGCATCGGATGGATGATCGTCTCGGCCGGCAAACTCCGCTGGAGATGCGTCAAGTTGCGATCAGGGTCGCCTGCAGGCGCAACGCGTTCATCCACTTGAAAGATTTCCATCCGATCCCACGGCACCTCGTCTTTGGTGAGATGCGCGAACATCGCCCACGGTGTACGACCTCCGCTGACCGCGAACGTAAACCGGCCGTTCGACGCAACTGCCGCACGAGCCCGGTCAACGACAAAGTCAGCGGCCGCGTGAGCGAGCGCGTCAGCCTCAGGGAAGACCTCGAGTCGCACCAATCGGATCAGGCCTTCTTTTCGTCGTGCCCACCGAACTGCTTGCGCATCGCAGAAAGCACCTTGTCGGCAAAGTCATCAAGGCCTCGCGACGCGAAACGCGAATACAACGCGCTGGTCAACACCGGAGTTGGTACGCCTTCATCGATGGCCGCGATCGACGTCCATCGGCCTTCGCCCGAGTCAGACACCCGCCCGGAAAACTCTTCCAAACCCGGCGACTCAAACAACGCAGTTGCAGTCAGGTCGAGTAGCCACGCACCGACAACGCTGCCGCGACGCCACACTTCAGCGACTTCGGTCGTGTCAATGTCGTACTGGTAGTACTGCGGTTCTTCGAGCGGCGCAGTCTCGGCATCGGCGTCACGCGACACCTTGCCAACGTTGGCGTTCTTGAGGATGTTCAAACCTTCTGCAAAGGCAGCCATGATGCCGTACTCAATACCGTTGTGAACCATCTTGACGAAGTGCCCGGCGCCGTTGGGGCCGCAGTGTAAGTAGCCGCGTTCGGACATAGCTAACTCACCCGTGCGCCCCGGAGTGCGTTCAACATCGCCGACACCCGGCGCAATCGTCCGGAAGATTGGCTCGAGGTGGCTGAAGATGTCATCTTCGGCGCCAATCATCAGGCAGTAGCCGCGGTCGAGTCCGAAGACACCGCCACTTGTCCCGACATCAACGTAGTGAATGCCCTTGGCCTTCAATTCCGCCGCGCGACGGATGTCGTCGCGGTAGTAAGAATTGCCACCGTCAATGATCATGTCGCCCGGCTCTAGGCGCGACGCAAGATCTGCAACGGTGCGCTCAGTGATGTCGCCTGCGGGCACCATGATCCACACCGCGCGTGGGGTACTCAACGAGGCCACAAAGTCGTCAAGGGTGGACGCGCCGGTTGCCCCCTCGCCCGCCAATTCCTTGATTGGCGCTTCGTTCACGTCGTACACGACGGTTTCGTGTCCGTCGCGCATGACTCGGCGCACGATGTTGGCGCCCATCCGTCCAAGTCCGACCATTCCGAGCTGCATGGGCTTGTCCGTGCTCACGACCGCACCTCTTTCTGCTGGACGTTGTCCGCGGACCACTGCTAGGGCCGAAATCCACAGGGATCTAGATAACCGGGCCGTACGGGAATCGCTGTCGAGTTTCTAGCACACGTCCCCGAGCCATGGGGCCCGGAAGTAATGTCTCCTCGCAACCTGGACCCTCACAGATCGGCAGTCGAGATGAATGCGAACGAGCCCGCCGATGTCATGGTGATCTTTGGTATCACCGGAGACCTCGCTCGCAAGATGACTTTTCGGGCGCTGTATCGCTTGGAACGGCGTAAGAAGCTGGAGTGCCCCATCGTCGGCGTCGCAATTGATGACTGGTCGCGCGATCACCTCATTGAGCATGGGCGCCAGGCAATTGCAGACTCGGGAGAAACGGTGGATGACGCCGTATTTGGCCGCTTGGCCGCCAGGTTGTCCTACGTCGTGGGGGACTACACCGCGCCGGAAACCTACCAACTCGTGGCGGAGGCAATTAGCGGCAAGAACAAGCCTGTGTTCTACCTTGAGATACCGCCGTTTCTTTTTGGTCGCGTGGTCCAGGGCCTCGCCGATGCTGACCTGACCAAGAACGCACGAGTGGTCGTTGAAAAGCCGTTTGGTCACGATCTCGAGTCCGCGCGAGTGCTCAACGCGGACCTACGGATGGTGTTGGACGAAGACCAAATCCTGCGCATCGATCACTTTCTCGGCAAAGAACCCGCCATGGATATCATGTTCCTGCGGTTTGCCAACTCGATCTTTGAACCAATCTGGGACCGCAACAACATTGCTTCCGTGCAAATCACCATGGCTGAAAACTTCGGCGTCGAAGACCGCGGCCAATTTTACGATCCGGTCGGCGCGATGCGCGATGTCGTACAAAACCACCTACTGCAACTACTGGCGCTGGTCGCGATGGAACCGCCAGCCTCCGCAGATGCCGACGCAATTCGGCGTCGACGGGTCGACGTTTTTCGTGCAATGCCGGATTTGCGGCCGTCGAATTATGTTCGAGGGCAATACGACGGCTACCTCGACGTCAAAGGTGTGGCCCCTGAGTCCACGACGGAGACGTTTTGCGCACTGCGTCTTGACATTGACAACTGGCGTTGGTCCGGGGTGCCGTTCTTCATTCGCGCGGGCAAGAATTTGGGCACCAAGGTCACCGAAGTACGTGTGGTATTCAAGAAGCCACCGAAATTGGCCTTTGCGCCCCACCTCGCACCCGATGCGAATCACTTTGTCATTCGAATTGATCCGACACCGGGTGCGAGTTTGGGCGTACGCGCGAAGAAGCCCGGCGAGCGAGCCACCCGCGGCGTTGATCTCTCGTTGATCTTCTCCCAAGCGCTCGGCCAAGCACCTGAGCCCTACGAACGCCTCCTGAGCGACGCGCTCGCGGGTGACCGAAGTCTGTTCACCGGGGAGGCGACCATCGAGGAAACGTGGCGACTCGTTCAGCCCCTGCTGGACAACCCCCCGCCAGTCATCCCGTACGAGAAGGGTTCCTGGGGTCCCAAGGAAGCGGACAAGCTTCTCCGCGGCTATCCCTCGTGGCAGGACCCCTGGCTCGATCGAATCAGCTGATCACGAACCTGGCGGTCGATAGGCCACTGATACACGCGCGACTTCATCGATATCGGCTGCGGTGAGCAAAGGCACGGTCGTGCACGCCACGGCGCCACTAGCACTCACGGTCATCGACACGGCGGCCGCAGTCTTGGCGTCAGGCAGCGTGCAGATGATGAAGACGTCGTCGCCGCCGAAGCCCCAATGCATGGACTCCATTTCGCCGCCGAGTTCTTGGATCAGGTGATCGAGGAGCTTCGCCCGAGCAGTGCCGCCATCTTTGAGCAGACCCTTAGCGCCCGCGGACGTGTATGTCGCGCGGAACATGTACTTCGACATTGCAACCTCCCTGCCAGCACGCGTGGGCCGGGTGCCCAAGCCGTACCGGGCTACGGCGGGAAGGCTTCTCCCGAACGTCGGAGAAGTCAACCCTTCGACTCGGCGTACTCGGCGATGAAGAGTGCTTGCGCTAGTACCGCCGACTCCAGTTCACCGAGGTCGACGCTTTCGTTCGGCGCGTGGATCTTGGCCTTCGGGTCTTGCGCGCCAAAGAGGAGCAACTCGGCCTGCGGAACGAGTTCGTGCAGCACGGAAACCAGCGGAATCGAGCCACCAACACCGATCTCGACCACGTCCCGACCGTAGGCACCCACCAAAGCCCGCCGTGCCGCGTCATAGGCGGGTCCGCCGGTCGGTACGACCAGTCCGTCGCCGTTGTCGCCCGGGATCAACGTGACGGTGACGCCGTACGGCTGGTTAGCGCGCAGATGCGCAACTAAGTGATCGCGAGCATTGGCAGATGCAACGCCAGGCGGAACCCGCATGCTGACCTTCGCTCCGGCGATGTGTGGCAAGGCATTGGGCGCTGTGGCGACCGCCGGCGCATCCAGACCGACAACGGTGATGACGGGTTGGGAAAACAATCGACTCGACAGCGAACCCGAACCCGTCAGCGGAACGTCGACGCCCAAGCCAGCCAACTCGCGGTATTCACCCTCCGGATAGTCGGCGCCATCCCATTCGTAGCCGGAAACACCAGCGACGGCTGCGTTTCCTTCTGCATCCCACAGCGAATTGAGCAACCGGATCAATACCATCAACGCATCGGGCGCGGGTCCACCAAACATGCCACTATGCATCGGGCCGGAAAGGGTTTGGACTTCGACGTACACCTCGGCGAATCCCCGCAACGTTGTCGAGAAGGTCGGTTCACCGATCCGCAAATTGCCGGTGTCGGCGATCACCATCGCGTCAGCTTGGAACAGCTCAGGATGTTCGCGGGCATAGACGTCCAGTGTGCCTCCCACCTCTTCGTCTCCTTCCACGACGATGCGAAGAGTGCATGGAGGTACGCCTTTGAAGGCCCGGAGCACCGCCGCGTGGATCACGACGCCACTCTTGTCGTCGGCAGCCCCCCGGCCGTAGAGCCGACCTTCGCGCTCGGCTGGATCGAAGGGTTCCGAAAGCCAAGCGCCTTCGTCGCCGGGCGGCTGCACGTCATAGTGCGCGTACAGCAAGACGGTCGGCGCACCTGGTGGTCCAGGGATTTCGGCGTACACAGCCTGCGACCCAGTTGATGTCGTCAACAGCACCGGATCCGCAGCTCCCGCATCGCGCAACAGGTGTACGACCTCGGCCGCTGCTGCCCGCACCGGAGCATCGGGATAGCCAGGGAAGGCGATGGACGGGATGCGGATCAGCGTCTCAAGTTCAGTTCGCACGCGCGCCATATCCGACGCAACCGCGGTGCGCAAAGATTCGATTGCTTGCTGAGTCAGTGGCATGTCGCCAACTTACGACGAATTGCCCCACGTGGAGATGCGTCTTCGGCAGCTCGCTTAGGACGTCTTCACGTGGTCGTTGAAGAAATCGAGCATCACGTCATTGGCTCGAATGGTGGTGGTGGAGTGTTCCACCTGGACTCCCCCGCCCGTTCCAATTGCCCCAGAATCACTCGCCGCCGCATCGCCAAGCCCCGGCCACGCATCTCCTCCACCCTCGATGGAATAGAAGACGACCGCACTGTTGTCACGGCAGTTCGTGTACGAAAGCACGGTGACGTCGGGTTGCAGGCGAGCGCTGCTCATTGATTTGCATTCATCCCGGTCAGCCCATCCACGGACCGACGTTTCAATGGGGCCGTTGAAGTACGTGTCGGGATTAGTGAGCAGCCCATTGACGGTGTACTGGTCTTCAACACCGCGGTACGACACCGAATTGTCTGACGTGCCGTGGAAGGTGAGAACAGCCTCTGGGGCGCCGTCGCATTTGCGAATCAAATTCAAGCCCGAGACCGGCGCGATCGCGGCAAACATGGTTGTTTGGCAGGCCAGATAGGTCGCAAAACCCCCGCCCGCAGCCATACCGGTGGCATAGACGCGCTGGGGATCCAGGCAATACGTGGCTTCCAGAGACGTCACTAGGCTCTGCACAAACGCAACATCGGACGGCCCAGGCTGACCCGGTACGGTCCAGTGGCTCGGTTGCCCATCGGTCGGTGTGACTTGCGCGGGAGTGACCACGGCGTACCCGCGAGCAAGAGCGACCTCGGGCAGCCCGGTGTAACTCTCCATCGAGTCGATGGTTCCGCCCGTCCCCGTCAGAAGCACCACGAGCGGCATGGGTCTGCTCCCGTCGTAGGTCGCGGGCAGGTGAAGGCGATAGCCGCGGGTGAGATCGCTGACGCTGATCTGGCCATCGATATCGGTCGGTGGGCCCAGATCGATCCCTCCGACTTGACCGACTGCAGCACCGACGCCGGCGGTGCCGGTAGGAGTCGACGAAGAAGAATCCGTTGCGCTCGGGGTGACGGTCGGAAGGTCGGTGCCGCTTGGTGTTGCGTCGAGATTGTTGGGAGTCTCGAGTGGTTTCGCGGGCACACAGGGAGCCGTGCGGGAGCCAGCCGCGCCCGAGGGATCGGCGCCGAGTCGACCGTCGTAATAGAGGGCGAACAGCGCGAAAGTGGCGACCCCGGCCAACGCCATGAGCACCACGAAACGGACCACGGTGCCAGTCCGTCGACGACCCTCGTGGTCGTGCCCGTGCGGGTCGGGACCGATCAGATCTTCGGGTCGACGGGGACCGTGCTGGTCATGCCCGGACCCATTCGAGTCTGGTGGTGGCCAGGTCCCGTCTCCCCCCGGATGGGCCATGACTACTCCCCTGTAACGGACAGCGGTGTTGTTGGAACGTCGTTTCAGTTGAAGGTAGCGGACGAATCAGTCCGGTGACACCCCACCCTCCCGGATTGATCCCCCGCCCCCCCGTCGATTCAGGAATGAGCGGCGAGCCGCCGTTACACCTTCGGCACCCACTCGGGATCGCGCTTCTCCACGAACGCGGCCATCCCCTCGCGTGCTTCTTCGGAGCCGAAGAGCCGGGCCGAGAGTTCGGCCGTCCACTGGAATCCCTCCGCGATAGAAAGGGCTGGTACGCGTCGCAACAACTCCTTGGTCGCGGCAACCGCTTGCGGTCCCCCGCGTACGAGTTGGTCGCCGTAGGCTCGCACCCGTTCGACTACCGCGCCGACTTCGACGACTTCGGTGATCAGCCCCGCGTCGAGCACGACCGAGGCAGGGACCCTCTCCCCAGTCAACATCAACCGCGACGCGGCGCGCGAATCCATCCGAGCAAGGCATACAACCGAGACAACCGCGGGCGCGACACCCACTCGGACTTCGGAGAATGCGAAACGTGCCGACTCCGAAGCCACAGCGATATCGCACGCGGCAACGAGGCCGTTGCCGCCACCAAACACGTCCCCTTCAATGGCGGCAATGATCGGTTTCGGATGCTCAATCATGGCGGTGAGCAGCACCGAGAGTGCGGTGGGAGCGCTCCCGGCAAACGAACCATCGGACGCGGCTGCCGCTCCCCGAAGGTCGGCCCCGGCACAAAAGGTCGGTCCGATTGCCGCGAGCACGACCACACGTACGTCGTCACCAGCACACCATTCGAAAGCCGCTTGAAGGGCACCGATCGATTCGGGGTCCAACACGTTGCGTCGTTCGGGACGCGTCATCGTGATCGTCGCTACACCGGCGACGATCGACGTCATCACGGCAGCGTTTCCCTTGTCGTCTCCGCGATCCACTCCGGCCACCTCCCGATTCAACACCGCAGTGTGCCCGACCGTGCCCACCGGCGTACGCCGTACGCCGGTACCGTCACCCCGTGCACGCAGTCGTGGTCGAGGAGCCTGGTGACGCCGACGTCATGAAATGGCGAGAGGTCGATGACCCGATCGGCGCGCCTGACGAGGTAGTGATCGATGTCGCAGCTACCGCGGTCAATCGCGCCGACATCATGCAGCGCCGCGGCTTTTACCCGCCGCCGCCCGGTGCGAGCCCCTATCTGGGTCTCGAATGCTCGGGCACAATCCGCGAAGTGGGATCGACCGTTCACGGTTGGGCCATCGGGGACGAATGCATCGCTCTGCTCAATGGCGGCGGGTACGCCGAACAAGTCGCCGTGTCGGCAGGGCAAGTGATGCGAATCCCCGACGGAGTTCTACTCCATGATGCCGCCGCTCTTCCGGAAGTCGCGGCGACTGTCTGGTCAAACCTGATGATGACCGCAGCACTCCAGCCCGGGGAGCTCCTCCTCATCCATGGTGGCTCGAGCGGCATTGGCACGATGGCGATTCAGTTCGCACACGCGGTTGGGGCACGCGTCGCGGTCACAGCGGGTACGGCGGAAAAACTCGAGCGCTGCGCAGCGCTGGGCGCGGACTTCGGAATCAACTACCGAACGGAAGACTTCGTCGAGTTAACCAAAGGGGCCACCGGCGGCAAAGGTGCGGACGTGATTCTCGACAACATGGGTGCGAAGTATCTAGCCCGCAACGTCGAGGCCCTCGCCATCGATGGTCGGCTCGTCATCATCGGTTTGCAAGGGGGTGTCAAGGCTGAATTGGATCTCAGTCTCTTGATGCGCAAACGAGCGACAGTGATGGCCACCTCACTTCGCGGCCGACCTACCCACGAGAAGGCAGCGATCTGCGCCAAGGTCGTCGAGGTTGTGTGGCCACTGATTGAAGCAGGGCAAATTGTACCAATCATCGATCGCCGCATATCAATCATCGATGCCGTGGCCGCCCATCAACTCATCGAATCAAGTGAACACATCGGCAAGGTCGTTCTCGACGTCCGGTGATCCCACCAAGGATGTCGGCCTAGCTGAGGTCGTGGTTATACACATGAACAGCTTCGATCGGCGCCATACCCATCGACTCATAGAGGTGCGTCGCTCCAGTCGAGCTAGACGCATCAACACCGAGACGTACGCCCAGATAGCCGTGTGACGAGTAGTCATGGAAGGTGTGGTGTAGCAACAACTTTGCGAGCCCTTGGCCCCGAAACTTGCGGAGAATCCCGAGCCACTTGATGTAGCCGTCGCCGAACTCCTTGGACTCGTCTGTCCCGACGCAAAGCCCAGCCGGCGCTCCGTCTACCCGCAACAGCCACCACCTGGATGGGTCGTAGCCGAAGGCCGACGTCGCATAGTCGATGAAGCCCTCTAACGAATGCGGTGTGTAGTCCCAATGATCAGCAAATGAGCGCTCATGAACATCGTGAATCAACCGACGATCATCATCGGACGTCGCAACGCTGATCGTCACGTCGGCAGGAATTACCGGAGGAGCGACGGGACCGTCGAAACCGATCCGCATTCGGTAAAAGACGCGGACCGGCTCGAGTCCCACCGACACGATGACGTCGCGATATTCAGAGTCTTTCTCCAACGCCCCCACGGCGACACGCCACGGCTGATCCCCGGTCTGGGCAAATTCAGCTCCACGAGTGCGCATGATCTCTGCTGCACGAGCAATCCCGGCCCGTAGAAAGGCCGCGAGCAATCCCGCCGGAGTGCTGGCGGTGCCGCAGACATCTGCGGCGTACGCATCAATGAAAACAAGATGTGATTCCCAGTCGGCGGCGATGCAGAGGTAGCCAATCGGCCTCGCATCGGGATCAAAGACGAGTCGGCACCCCTCAACGTCACTTTCGTGACCGGTAAGACCGCCAAGAACTTCTCCCCGGGATTGATCGCTGGCGCCTGAGACTCGAGTTTCCGACGCACTCACGACTGCGTACGCAGCGTCGACGTCAGGACCACCGTCGTCTCCGACCAGACGAGGCGCGCGTACGGCGTAGCCACTCGGCAACACCTCACCGATGATCAGGTCCGGGGAGTTCAGGGCGGGTGTATCAGTCACGAGACCGCAGCATGTCGTACCGACAGCCGTGCGTCATCCCAATTTCGTCGGCCATTTCGGCAAGCCGTCGGCCCGTGAGGCCCCCCGCCGGGCATGGATCTCCGCTGACTGGACCCGCCCCCCCAAGCGCCGATGACACAATCACGTCATGACCGAACCTTTATCGACGCACGCAAATGCCACCCAGGCCGGACCGGACGACGAATCGCATCGGGTCGTGCTGATCGGTCCAGACGGGCAACCGATGGGAGAGGTCGTCGTCGATGATGACGAGGGCGGCCAACTGACTTCGGTGGTAGACCTGGTCGAACAGCCAGCCAAGGTCATGCGCATCGGCAGCATGATCAAACAACTCCTCGAAGAAGTGAAATCTGCGCCCCTCGACGAAGCGAGTCGTGCTCGGCTAAAGGAAATACATCAACGTTCGATCAAGGAACTAGAGACCGGACTTGCACCCGAACTCGTCGACGAACTGGAACGAATTTCGTTGCCGTTCACCGATGAAGGAACCCCGACCGAGGCCGAACTGCGGATTGCCCAAGCCCAACTGGTTGGTTGGCTTGAGGGGCTCTTCCATGGCATCCAGACCGCACTGTTTGCCCAGCAGATGTCCGCGCAGGCTCAGTTCGAGGAGATGCGCCGGCGCGCATTGCCCGCCGGACCTACCGGCAGCGGCAGCGCGCCGGCCGGTAGTTCAGAGCGCGAGCCAAGCGGCCCGTACCTCTAGATCGAAACGCAAAGGCGGGGCCTAAGGTTCACGCGTGATCGACCTGCGCATCGTCCGAGACGACCCCAAACGTGTCCGGGCGAGTCAAACGGCCCGCGGCGAAGATCCCAGCATCGTGGACCGATTGCTCGTCGCCGATGAAGCCCGTCGGACCGCATCGCAGCGCTACGACGAACTTCGCAACAATCAAAAGACCCTCAGCAAAAGCATCGGGCCGCTACAAGGTCGTATCAAGAACGCGACAAGCGACGTGGACCGAGCCATCGCGCAAAGCGAACTCGACGTCCTTATGGACCGTGCTACGACGTTGTCCAACGACCTCAAGGCAGCCGAGGCCGTACGCGACGAAGCCGACCAGATCGCCACGGCTCTTTTACTCGAACTGTCCAATCTCATCGACGACGATGCGCCACGCGGAGGTGAGGACGACTTCACCCTCATCGGCGAGTATGGCGAGCGCCCAGATTTCGCGGCGCTTGGTTTTGAGCCGCGTGATCACGTGGAGCTCGGCGAAATTCTCGGCGCGATCGATATCGAACGCGGCGCCAAGGTGTCCGGTTCGCGCTTCTACTACCTCACCGGCCCCGGCGCGCTATTGGAACTTGCGTTGGTGAACTTCGCGATCGCCCGCGCTACCGCGGCTGGGTTCATGCCGATGATTCCGCCGTCGCTGGTCAAGCCAGCGGCGATGGAAGGGACCGGCTTCCTCGGCCAAGCTGCCGAAAATGTCTATCGTCTTGAGGCTGATGATCTCTATCTCGTGGGAACTGCCGAAGTACCTCTTGCGGCGTACCACATGCACGAGATTCTCGACGGTGCGACGATGCCACGCCGTTACGTCGGCTATTCGCCGAGCTTTCGCCGCGAGGCTGGGTCGCACGGCAAGGACACGCGCGGAATCTTTCGAGTGCACTGGTTCGACAAGGTGGAGATGTTCACATTCTGTCTTCCCGAGGAAGCAGCAGCCGAGCATCGGCGACTACTCCAGTGGGAACAAGAATTCCTCGACGCTCTCGAGATCCCCTATCGCGTCATCGATGTGGCAAGTGGCGACCTCGGTGCATCTGCCGCGCGTAAGTTTGATTGCGAGGCCTGGGTTCCCTCGCAGCAGCGATATCGCGAAGTGACGTCGACATCGAATTGCACGCAATTCCAAGCACGGAGACTTCGAATCCGATCGAGGTCACTCGTGGGCGACGTCGCACCAGTAGCAACGCTGAACGGCACGCTTTGCGCTGTCACACGGACGATCGTTGCTCTGTTTGAAAATCACCAACGACCCGACGGTTCCGTCAACGTTCCGGTGGCCCTTCGGCCCTATCTCGGTGGACTCGAAACCATTGACCCCCTCGCTGCTCGATGACCCGCCTGCTCGCCACGGATCTCGACGGAACGCTCCTACGTTCAGACTTGTCGGTCAGCGACCGCACTCGTCGTGCCCTCGCCGACGCCCGTTCAACTGGCGTTCGGGTCGTTTTCATGACTGGCCGCCCACTTCGATGGCTCGGGCTCGCGATTGACGAGACACAACACCGCTCGATGCTGGCGTGCGCAAATGGCGCAATGATCTGGGATGCCGTCTCCGAGCAGACCGTCACTGCACATCCGCTCGATGCTGAGGTGGCTCGAGCGGCGGCGGCCACCCTGAAGCAAATCGTCCCGGGAATTGGGTTTGCCGTCGAACGACTTCCCCTCAGCCAAAAACTCTGGCGTGAAGGTGACGAAACTCGAACCCACCCCTTTGCTCATGATCCGGCGTACGTCCCGAAATGGCCGATGCCTGCGGGAACGCCGGTTGGAGACATCGACGAACTGGTAGCCACCGGTGATGTCGTCAAGCTTCTCGGACGTGCGCCCATCGATGTGGACCACAGCGCTGACACTCTTCTGAAGATCGCGATCGCTGAACTTGAAGGGATCGTCGAAGTGACGCATTCGAACGCAGCAGACCTATTGCTTGAAGTCAGTGCGCACGGAGTGAGCAAAGCGTCGGCGCTGGCCGAGATTGCCCAGCATTTCGGAATCCCACAGTCAGACGTTGTCGCGGTTGGCGACATGCCCAACGATCTTTCGATGTTGAAATGGGCGGGTCAGGCGTACGCCGTAGAGAACGCACACGACGACGTCCGACGAGTAGTTGACGGATTTCTGCCGGCAAACGATGACGACGGAGTCGCAATGTTGATCGAGCAAATGCTTCGCGGCGAGCGTTAGCGAGGGAGGGCGCTCTGCGCCAACGAGTGTGTGCTGCGCTCACCCGATCGAGTGTGCGACCGGTCACATCGCACGGGGGAGCGTTCGATTACCGGTGAAGCGGGTCGGTTGTCCTTGGTGCGCGCGGCTAACGTCACTCGGGTTGTCCGCCCACGCACCGAGATTGGTGCACGGACATCCGCCAAATCGTGCAACGGCGTATCTGCCGCTTCACGTACCGGGGAACCAAGTTCCTGGGGCGAATCCGAACCACGTTCGGTAGGGCACCTCCGCGCCCGAGCCCGTCAGCTAACCCGGTCGGCGTCCCTGGAGGGGCTTCCCTACATGCGTTCGTTCGTCGTTTCGTCACGTCGTGCCCAAGAACCGGACTTCATCGACCGACGTCGTCCCGGTCGCCAGACGATATCTCGGATCGCAATCGGCTTCCTCGGGGTAGTGCTCGCGTCGAGTGCCCTCGCCTCGAGTGCGACTGCAACTGCTGCTGAAAGCGCGGTGACGGTCGCGGCGCCCAATTCGGTAGCCAAAGTGAGTTCGGTTGCTGTCGCACGGGCGTTCCCAACAGCCGCACCCTCGGCGCGCGTCCTCGCTGCCCGAGCTGTCGCGACTCGCGCGCGCTACATGACCAACGTCCGTTCACGCATTGTGCGAATCGCTCGCTCACGTCTTGGCATGACGTACTCCGCTGGCGCAGCAGGTCCACGTCGATTCGACTGCTCCGGATTCGCGATGTACGTGTGGCGCCACGGCGCGCATCGCTTCCTCCCGCACTCTTCACGCGAACAGTTCCACAAACTCCGCGCGGTGAAGCTCTCCCAATTGCGACCGGGAGACCTGTTGTTCTATTTCAAGGGTGGGGTTCACCATGTCGCCGTCTACATTGGCCACGGTCGGATGATTCACGCCGCCAACCCACGCGACGACGTCATGAACTCCAGCATCAACGACCGTTGGTACCGCAAACACTTCTCCGGCGCGAGACGCCTCTTCTAGTCGAGCGACGATCACCAAAGGCGAACTCTGCGCCTCAAGCGTTGTTCCGCAACGTCTCGAACATGGGACGGACCCGACCGCCGGGGGGAGGGAGGCCGGGTCCGTCGCTCATGCGGTGTCGGGCGCGAGTGCCCGCACCGATGAACGCATCGTGGCATCGACATCACAACCAACACGACTCGACGCACCGGCAATGCGCCGAAAAATTGACAAGATCGGCGAAATTCCATCCGTCCGAATCGCGGATATGTCCCGGTGCTATCTCGCGTTGCGAACGCGTGCTAACCACGCCTGCGCTTCAGCAAAATCGGAGTCAGTAACGCCAGCACGAAGGTGCGGTTCCTTGCCGTCGTGGCGGGGGTACGAACCGAGAAAACGCACATCCGCACAAACCCGGCGGAGCCCCATCAAGGCCTCACCAACTCGCGCATCATCGACATGCCCTTCGCAGTCCACCGAAAAGTAGTAGTCGCCTAGTGCGCGTTTCGTCGGGCGAGATTCGATACGTGTCAGGTTGACACCACGAACGGAAAACTCCGTCAAGATCTCGAGGAGAGCACCCGGGTGATCCTCGCGCATATATAGGGTCAACGTCGTTTTGTCCGCCGTGGTGGGTTCCGGCGTCGTGCCTGGCCGGGACACAAGCACGAACCGAGTGGACGCGTCATCATTGTCACCGATGTCGCTCGCGAGCACTTCGAGGCCATAGTGTTCGGCCGCTATTGCTGGCGCTATCGCTGCGTCGTACGGCGGTGGATCCTCATTGAGTGACATGGCCGCGTGTGCTGTCGAAAGCGCAGGAATCCCATGTGCCCCAGGCAGATTCGCGGCTACCCAGACGCGGCACTGAGCCAGAGCATGTGGGTGCGTGGCAATACGTCGGATATCGCCGAGGGCGGTACCGGGGCGAGCCATCAGCGCGAATGTCACGGGCAAGGCGTACTCATCCACGATTACCAGAGGTTCGCCGTGTGCCAACTCATCCAGGGTTGCTGACACAGAGCCTTCGACCGAGTTTTCGATCGGGACGAGCGCGCCGGTCGCCTTCATCGATCGCACCGCACCCAGAGCCGCATTTACCGACTCGTACGGCTCAATCATCGCATCGCGACTCTGCGCCATTGACCGCAATGCTGCTTCGCTGAAAGTCCCACGCGGGCCTAAGTAGGCGTACGTCAACTCCGAGTCTCTGGCGGCAGCTTTCGTGATGCTCGTACTCATCGACCTCGTCCTCCCGGCAGTCCGCGTGCCGCATCAGCGACGACTTCGACTTCTTCGGGCGAGAGGTTCTCACCTTGGGTGGCATTCACGCTCTTGAGATAGGTACGCGACTCGGTGCGACCGTGAATGGACGTGATCACCATCCCGTTGCCAGCGTCATCGAGCATCGCCGCCGAGAATGACATTCGACCACCCATATCGTTGAACGCGTCGTATCTCACAACCCCGACGTGACGCAATGCGGCCGCCACATCAGCCCGCGCTTGTTCCACGGTGAGGTGAAGCCCCACAACATCTTGGCGAAGCACCTGAACAGCGCGGATCTCCTCGCTTACGACGTCGACGAATGACTCAGTCCCGTCGCGGCCTTGAAGCAAAATCATCCGCCGACGAATCTTGGTGACACGGATGTGCGACCACAACGCCACCAGCAGAGAGAGAACAGCGACGCTGAGGGCAACGATCACCAAGACGTCACGAGCGGTGGGGTTGAGGGACACGCGGGCAAGGGTAACGGGCCGCTAGGGTCGTCAATGAAGCGCTGACCCCGACCGCGCCCCGCGGCTCATGCATCCGAATAGCTGCCCGGTCGTACCAGGGTGGAAAGGCCGGTGAACGGGTGGAACTGAGCCACTTATTCGCGATCATTGCGGGGCTCTTCCTCATTGGCGCCGCCGCGTCGTCGGTTATGCGCACGTTGATAGCCCCGCGTGGGCTCCGTTCAAAGTTGGCGGCCAGCACGCAATGGGTAGTGGTCGGAGTTCATCGGTCTATCGCGCGGCACCGCAGCAGTTACGAGGGTCGCGACGCTGTCATGACCTGGGCAGCGCCCTCGACAATCGTTGCAACGTTGATCGTGTGGCTGTTGCATTTCTTCTTTGGCTATGCCCTGCTTCTGTTCGGTCTTAGCCAACTTTCGCTGGGCTTCTGCTTACGCGAATCCGGTTCCAGTCTCTTTACACTCGGCTTCGCAGCTACCGACGAACCCCGCATCGAGTCAATCGATTTTGTGGCGGCGGCGACTGGACCGATCGTGATCGGTCTGCTGATTGGTTACCTGCCCTCGCTCTACAGCGCGTACAACCGGCGCGAAACTGAAGTCACCCTTTTGCACGCGCGGGCGGGCGAGCCAAACTGGGGACCGGAGTTGCTCGGTCGTCACGCAGTCGTGCGCACACTGGACGAGCTCGAACCGCTCTGGCGTGAGTGGGAGCGATGGGCGGCCGACGTCGGCGAGAGTCACACCAACTACGCAATTCTTGTGCACGTGCGGTCCTCGAAACCTGAACGCAATTGGCTCATCGCGCTGCTCTCGATTCTCGACGCCATCGCGATGCAGCTAGCACTCAATCCGGATCTTCCGGAGGGGCGCGCACGGGTGGCATTGCGGCAGGGCTTCGTTTGCCTGCACGACATCGCGGATTCCGAGCGCATTACCTACGACACTGATCCAGATCCCGACACTCCAATCTCGGTGACAGAGGACGAATTTGTCGAAGCGTGCCGTGCACTTGCGCAGGTGGGTTACCCGATGTCCCGGACTCCGCAAGACGCTTATCCGCACTTTCGCGGTTGGCGAGTGAACTACGAAACTGTTGCCTTTGAATTGGCTCGCCGCATTGATGCGGTCCCGGCTTTGTGGTCCGGGCCGCGGACCCCGCCGCTGGCTCCGATCGCTCCAGTACGCCCGGAGAATCGGATGCCCGGAGGTCGCAGTGGGCGACCTGGCGTGGGCGACTAGCAAGCTGCCTTGCCTCCGGACGCCGCCGGACATAGATGTGTCCGGACGCCGCCGACGGGGGATGCAGCAGCGTCCGGACGCCCCGACCCTAGAGCCGATACCGGTGGCAAACAACCCAGCCATCTCAATTGCTAGATGTTTTCTTGAAACTTGGAACTTTCGTCGCAGATCACTCACCCTACGTGACGGCGCTCCCGATTTCCGGGGTACGAGATGCCCGAATTGCCGGAATCGCTAACGCAGGGTGACCTGACGATTGACCACTCCAGCCCTGGCTCGACGCTCGTCACCGGTCAATTTGGCCGTTGTCGCGAGGGCGTCTTGCAGGCGATTGAGATAGTCCGCCGCTTCGGATTCCACGTCGTCGGCTTCTGTGTCCGGCCGCAGATCCCAGACCGGGACAAGCAGACCATGAGCGCGAAAGGATCCGATGTAGCGCGTACCAACACCCAACCCATCCGCGCGCGCCGCATGCAGGCGCGCGAAGGCATCGAGTGCGGCATCTTCGGCGTACGGAAGGGCCCAACGCAGATGAGTCTTCTCACCAATTCGGCACCAGTACGCCGCCGCCACTGAGGACAACCGATTTGTTGGGATGAGGTTGTCGTTGGCGCGTTGCAACGACGCAAGTTGTTCTTCCTTGAGTTCGTCGGCTCCGTCAACCCAGAAGTCGAACCCGTCGTGCATGTCGACGGTCATTGGCGCGGATGCCTCGAGCAAATCCTGCAATCGCGGTCCCGGTCCGGGGCGCCCGGACGGCGGAATCGGGGTACCGGGCTTGGCGTCGAGCGCTCGGTCGAGTGCATCGGCGATATCGCGAGACGCATCTCCAGAGTTGACACTTACTTGGAGTCCGGCGAACACCTCACCGTCGAGGCGACGCAAGGCGGGCCACGCAAGAGGCAGAACGGTCGCGAGCGTCACGCGATGGCCATTGGCTCGCGCGGCGTACTCGGGGCGCAACGTCAGTTTGATCGTCGCCGATGGTACGAGTTCCCGCATCGCGACGATGTCGCATTCCCCGGCGAGACCCTCGAACGGTCGAGTGACCAACGATTGGCTTGCGTGTGACGCCGTGCGCCCGTGGCAGGCCTTGTAGCGCCGACCCGAGCCGCACGGACAAGGCTCGCGCATGCCAACGACGGGAACTTCTACGGGCACGGACTTCGACGACTTTGCCATGGTTACGCATCGTACGGGTCGACCACGGCGTTGATCCCCATTGGATAATCAACACTGTTCATCATCTGGTGCACAACAGCGACAGCGAGCTTCAGGACGTTCCGAGGAGGTGGGCCCGCACCGCCTCAGGACGGTTGGTGATCACCGCATCAACTCCGAGTCGTAGACACAACTCGACGTCGTCAAGGTCATCCACAGTCCACACGAAGACGCGTCCGCCGGCGGCGTGCACCTTTTCGACGTACCGCGGGTGCTCGCGAATCACCTCGATGCTGGGACCAGCTATGTCGGCCTTAAACGGGAGACTTCCATCGCGAAAACGGAGTGGTACGCGTTCCATCAAAAACACCGTCGGCACCGTCGGCGCTAAAATCCGCATCCTTCGCATCGCGATTTGCCCGAATGACATCACGTGTACCCACGGGCGGATCTCGTTGCGGTCCGGCGCCAACACCCCACTCCACTCGTCGGTACCCATGAGTGCCCGACCCGGCTCGGCGATCAAACCGAATCGACGCAGGGTCTCCGTCACTCGCTCTTCCACCAGCCCAGCGAAACGGGTCGGATGCTTGGTCTCAATGAGGAGACCAACGGATCGATCCGCATGCGTTACGAGTTCGAGTAGTCGTTCCAGGGTGAGTACCCGGCGATGTGCATCATCGAGGTCCGGTGGGGCTTCGTAGTCAGACCAATCGTCTCTCCAAGACCCAAAATCGCGCGCATTGAGTTGCGCAAGAGTCTGGGTCGACACGACGCCGTAACCGTCACTGACTCGATCGATGCGTCGATCGTGGACGCACACCAAATGTCCATCAGCCGTGAGGCGTACATCGCATTCGAGCGCATCGGCCCCGTCGGCGAGTGCCTTCACGTAGGCCGCGAATGTGTGCTCGGCAAAATCACTACTGGACCCGCGGTGGGCGACGACGAGGGGCATCAAACGATCGGACACTGCCAAAGAATGACAGGCCCAACCACAAATCGCCTCTAGGCGAACAGGACCCCGGGATTGAAAATGCCCCTCGGGTCTAGAGATCGCTTGATGGTCGCCATGGCTTTGATGTCGTCCGCAGACCGACACAACGGCAGGTACGCCGCCTTTGCCCGACCGATGCCGTGTTCAGCGGACACGGATCCGCCACAGGAGGCGGCCCACGCCAGTACGGCCGCGTCCACTCGTTCGTCGGCCGAATCCGGCCCGACGATTTCGATGTGCAAGTTGGCCTCGGCCAGATGCCCAAAGACCACTTGTTGTTCGACGACAGGGTTTTCGCTGACGATGCGCACCAGTCCATCAGCGAAATCCTGCAGACGACTCAGGGGCACACTCACGTCGAGTTTGTGAACCACACCCAACGTGGACACCGCTTCGGTTTGTCGTTCGCGGTACGACCAGAGGCGGACTCGATCACTCACGTCAGTCGCCACGATTGAATCAGAGTTCTCTCGATGACCGACAATCACCTCGCCCAACTCGACGACTGCATTGCCAGTTTCGGTTTCCTCGACTTCAAACAATGCAATGTGGCTGTGGTCAGTGCGCATCAGCGGCCAGGGCAACCCCGCGACATCGCAGACAAGTCGCGTGCCGGGCGCATCCATGATTTCCGCGGCGAGCACCCGCAACCCGGCTGCGCGGATTTCGGTCAGCACCGCAATTCCTTCGTCGTACGTCGCAACTCCCATCATCGTCACAATCCCGGCCCTCGGCCGCGGGACCAGTCGAAGTCGCGCCGCTGTGACAATCGCGAGTGTTCCTTCGCTCCCCGTGAGTAGTCCCGCAAGGTCGTATCCGCTGTTGTCCTTGACGAGACCCGAGAGTTGTTCGATCACCGAGCCATCAGCCATCACCGCCTGGACTCCCAGCACTTGCGCACGCGTCGTGCCGTAGGCGCATACCCGCACACCGCCAGCATTCGTCGCAATCGTGCCGCCGACGGTTGCGGTGTCTCGAGCGGCGAGGTCGACGCCGTACTCCCATCCCGCGACGTGGGCGTGTTGGCGAAGGTTGGCGACGGTGACACCAGCTTGCGCCGTCACTTGCGCACGTTGCACATCGACATCGCCAACGACATTCAACCGACTCGTCGACATCACGATCGGTGCTGCAGCGCCACCCACGGCAGCGCCGGGCACGGATCCACCGACCAAACCGGTGTTGCCGCCTTGGGGCACGATCGCCACCCCGTACTCACCGCAGGCGCGGACAACCTCGGCGACCTCGGTGACGTTTGCGGGCCGGACAACGGCCGTGCTCGGTCCGTGAAATCGGCGAGTCCAATCGGTCGTATACGCCACAGTCGCCTCGGTACCGACGAGCACATGTTCGAGACCGACCGCCGCCGTGAGGCGATCAATGAACTCCCCCGAAGCGCGGCTCGGTGGCAGTTGGGTCACGAAGTCATTGTGGACTCAGGCACCGAAGTCGTACGCAGAGTCCGAGCAAGCGGGATCCCGATGGCCAAAGTCAAGAGTGCCGCCACAAAGCCTGAGAACACCGACGCCGACAACCAGGCGGGTGGAACGAAACCGAGGGCGTCACGTATTGACACCCAGCGTTGTGCCCACCAATCGACGAGCCCCGGATTGATCAAGTTGTACGCCGAGAATCCCACAACCCACGGGAGCAACATCAACCATCGCAGCCGACCGGGCGCCACAACGTCGTATCCGGCACCCGAAGCACCCAAGGCGATCCGACGCACTACATAGAAATCAACAATCAACGTCACAGCCAGCGGAACAAAGACCGCGCCGATGAGGAACAGGAAGGATTGATAGCTCTCTAGATCCACCAGCAACGCAGCGACTGTCGCGACTGCACCGATCAACGCCGCCAGCACGCGGCGATCCAACCGGGGAATCAAGTTCTGCGTACTCATCGCAGTCGAATAGATGTTGGCGAACGCCTCATCGACTTCATCCACCGCCAACACGACCAGTGCCAACGCGCCGGCGGGCACGGCCAACAACGCACCCACGAAAGCGGTTGGTGTAAACGCATCGCCTGCCCCCGCCACGGCGAGCACCGCGAACAACCCCAGAGTGAAGTAGGTGATGCACGACGCCGCGTATCCAAAGAACGCGCCACTGAACGCGGCGCGGGACGTACGCGAATGCCGCGAATAGTCAGCCGCGAGGGGTGCCCACGAAATCGGCAACGCAACAACGACATCGAAAGCAACCCAAAATCCAGACCAGTCTCCGCCAACGGGAGCCGTGATCCCGTCGCGCACGACACCCCAGAAGAGGTAGATCGTGGCAAGCAGCACCAGCCAGATCAGGTATTTGCGGACCAGCTTGACGGCCCCGAGCGGTCGCACCGCCATGAACGTCGCAATCAGGCCGGCGGCGATCACCCAGGTCGTACGCCACGACGACGAGGTCAACCTGGTTGCCGTCTCAGCGATCACGTAGATTTCCAGCGCGGCCCACCCGAAACATTGCAGCAAGTTCAGCACGGTCGGCAGGTATGACGTGCGATGACCGAGCAACCCGCGGAGCAGAGCCATCGCCGGGGCACCGGTTCTCGCCCCCGGAGCTGCGCACAGCCCCAGCAATGCCGAACCCGCGAGACTGCCGAGCACGATTGCCGTCAAAGCGGCTGCGATTGTCATCCCCGGCGCATCGACGACTGGGTAGAGGACGAACAGCGCTGATGCGGGAATGAGCAAACTCACTCCGAGTGAGCACCACAGCGATGCTTGATCAAGGAAACTCAGCGGCCGTGGTGGTGGTGATCCGAGATCAAGGACGAGTGGCGCTTCCGTTGATCGCGAAGTCGACGATGTATCCGGAACTGGATTCGGCAGCGTCGATGTCACAGTGGGCCCTCTCCCTACGCCGGCATGACCCGGACAGGTTCAAGCGGTCGGCGACCCTCATGTCGCCCTCTCAGTCCGATGCGCCGGACTCCCGCGGTGGTGGTCGGACCGTACACCCCCGGCGAACTCGCCTCTCATGTCACTTCAGCAATCGCGACATTCGCCTGTCCGCCAACGGTTCTCCCCCGGTTTGACAGGTGGGGCAATACTGCAAACTCGAATCGGCGAACGACACCTCTCGAACGAGATCACCGCATTCGGGGCAGGCTTGACCGGTCCGACCGTGTACGCGCATACCGAGTTTCTTCTCCGCCTTCAAGGAGGCAGCTCCCAACCCCGCCGAGCGAGTCACTGCGTCGGTCAAGGTGTCGCGCATGGCGCGATACAACTGTTCAGTTTCGGCGGGGCTCAGGCCAGCCGCCGTCTTGAAGGGACTCAACCGCGCGACGTGCAATATCTCGTCGCTGTAGGCATTCCCGATACCGGCGATGACGGACTGATCGCGAAGTATTCCCTTGAGTTGCTTTCGGCCCTCCTCGTCGAGGATCGCGCGAAAGGACTCAATGCCGAAGTCGTCGGCCAGCGGATCGGGGCCGAGTCGCGCAACGCCGGGTATCTCCTGCGGATCTCGAACCACATACACGGCCAGTTTCTTTTGCGTACCAGCTTCGGTCAGGTCGAATCCGCCCAATGCTGCGCCATCGTTATCAACAAAACCCACCCGGAAAGCAAGTGGTCCCTTGCCCGGTTTCGGTGGGGTCGCGGGAACTTGTTCGCGCCACTGCAGCCAACCCGCGCGAGCCAAATGCACGATGAGATGCAACGCGGAGTATGGCCCATCGGTCTGAACCACAAAATCGAGGAACTTGCCGCGCCTGCCAACGTCCACCAAGACCCCGCCTTCTAGCGCGGTGATCGGCGGGTCGTACGTCTTGAGGGCGCTGAGCGACGCGAGTTCGACACGGGCAATTCGGGACCCGCCCGCCGCGCGGCGGATCGCATCAGCCAGGGCCTGCACCTCGGGCATTTCGGGCATGAGCCCATCTTGGCGTGCTCCCGGGGCCATGCCAACGCGTCGATCTGCGGTTCGAGGGGCGATGATGAGGCCATGACCGAGAGTTCCGAAGGCCTCGTTGCGCGACCGGTGAACGCCCTGCTGCCGGGGCGCATCGGGATGTTGGTACGAATTCCTGCCAAGCCGGGTGCGCGTACCGCCGTGTTGGATATTCTCAATCGGTATATCGATGCGATCGCGGTTGATGAACCCGGTACCGAAATGTTTCTCGTGTGCCTCGACCCCGATGACCAAGACTTGGTCTGGCTGCACGAGTGGTTCCGCGACTCCGACGCGCAGGTGGCGCATCAGCAGTCGTCGGCGTTTCACCGGATGATGGAAGAGATGCCCCCGCTGTTAGCCGGTCCGCCCGGGATCGTGCGGATCGATCCGCTGCGCCTGCATCTGGCTGGCAACGTCGTCGACGAATCCATGTAGCCCCCCCACTGAGTCTGGGGAAAAAGCCCTCAGACGGCCCGGAAAAGGGCCATAAGTCCCGACGAGGCGGACGCGGTGATGTGTGCGCGAGGGGGGACTTGAACCCCCACACCCTTACGGGCACACGGACCTGAACCGTGCGCGTCTGCCAATTCCGCCACTCGCGCGTGACGCCCAAATGTCGGGCAATGCGGCGCAAGGCTAACACGCAGGGGCGACCCGACTCGGGCTCGCAGATTCGACTGCATCGCCACCTTGGCCGAGAAAGTACGCCCACCCCAGATACGATCGCGAACACGAGGGAGCGTCTGAGATCAGGCGCCTACGTTGAGGTGTTTGCACATCGTCGGAGGAGGACTCGTGGGTCTGCTCGATCGGTTCGAGCAGCGGCTCGACCGCCTCGTCAACGGTGCATTTGCCAAGGCCTTCAAAGCCGAGGTTCAGCCGGTGGAGATTGCCTCGGCTATCCAACGTGAAATGGAAGACCACGCTGCGGTTATCGCGCGGGGTCGCACCGTCGTACCAAATTCCTTCACGATCGATCTCGCACCCCGCGACCACGAGCGCCTCTCGGTCTACTCCGCGGCGCTGCGGGGCGAACTCGCGGCCATGGTCCAGGAGTACGCCGGTGAACAGCAGTACACCTTGATCAGCGGGGTCGCGATCAAGCTCGGCGAGGACACCAGCCTCGATACCGGCGTATTCCGAGTACGCAGCGAAGCGGCTCCCGACGTCGAGGACTCCGACTTCCCTGTTGTTGCACCGAAGCCAGTGATCCGGTCCGGTCAAGCCCGGCTAGTCATCGACGGAGTTAGCCACGCGCTGACCAAGCCAGTCACCCGGGTCGGACGCGGGAGCGAGGCCGACATCCGGATCGAGGACCCGGGCATCTCACGATTCCACGCAGAATTCCTGATGGGCCAAGATGTCACCGTTCGCGATCTTGGTTCTACGAATGGCACGTTCCTGGCCGGGTCCAAGATTCATGACGCACCTTTGCAGGATGGTGACGTCCTTCAACTTGGGAAAACGACGATCACTTTCCGGCGCGGATAGGCCCTAGGCACCGCACATGACCGAACTCGCACTCACCGTCATCCGGTTGGTCTTCCTATTGGTGCTGTGGAGTCTCGTGCTCATCGCAATTGGAGTACTTCGTCGGGATCTGCGAGCACCGCGCGAAGCTCGTCCACTCGCGGTCTCGACATCGCGGGGCGGGGCCACATCACGACCGAAACCCCCGAAGGCACAGAAGGCGAACAAAGGTGGGCCGCGTACATTGGTCGTCACCGGCGGGGCGTTGGAGGGAACCGTCATCCCGCTTACGTCAGCGCCAATCACGTTAGGCCGCGCCCCCGAGTCCACCGTTGTTCTCGATGACGACTACGCAAGTAACCGACACGCGCGGATGACTCCGGCCGAAGGCGGCCGCTGGATCGTCGAAGACCTCGGCTCCACCAATGGCACCTGGTTGGATCGGACCCGCATTACTGCACCAACCGCCGTGCCTCTGGGCGTGCCAATCAAAGTAGGACGCACGACACTCGAACTGAGGAAGTAGTCCGTGCCACTGGCCTTGCGGTATGCCGCGCGTTCAGAGATCGGATTGATCCGATCTGGGAACGAAGATTCTGCGTACGCCGGTCCGCGACTTGTCGCAGTGGCCGATGGGATGGGTGGGCACGCGGCGGGCGAACTCGCTAGCGCCATGACAGTCGCCACTGTGGCCGAGTTGGATCGCCCGGGGCTCAACAACGATGCCCTGATCGAGGAACTTGCCGATGCGGTCACAAGGTCGGGCCAGCGCATCGTTGACGTCATCGACACAAACCCCGATCTGAGCGGTATGGGTACGACGCTCACCGCAATCGCGATGCTCGACGACCGCATCGCGTTGATCCACGTGGGCGATTCTCGGGCGTACTTGTTGCGCGATGGCGAGATCACTCAGATCACCCACGATCACACCTATGTCCAAACATTGGTTGACGCAGGCCGGATCACTCCCGAAGAGGCGCTCGTTCATCCGCGACGGTCGCTATTGATGCGAGCCATCGACGGAACTCACGTCGTTGAAGCGGACGTGTCGGTACGCGAGGCACGAGAAGGTGATCGCTTCCTCCTATGTAGCGACGGACTTTCCGGAGTGGTCTCCAGCGTTGAGTTGGCACGCGGTCTTGCCTTGTCCAATCCGACCGCCGCAGTCACTGCGCTTGTCGAGGCGGCACTCGAAGCAGGTGCCCCCGACAACGTGACGGCTGTCGTTGCCGACGTTGTAGATTCGACCGACGACTCCGGGTTGCCGGTTGTCGTCGGGGCCGCGGGGGAACCACGAACACGGGAACGCCTGCCGGGTCTGACCTTCCCAGCGGACGCCGCACGTGATCCGGACACTATCGAGCCAGCACCGCAAGCCGACAATGCGATCACTCCCGGTGGAGTCGCTCCCATTCCGCCAGGAGCCGACATCAGTGCGGTCGCGGCCATCTACGCTGATCAGCGACCGAAGCGCATCGCCGGAATTCGACGCGGTCCCGCGTTGGCTCTCTTGATCGCCATTGTTGTCTTGGTCGTTGTCGTCATTGCTGCAATCGGAGCATGGACGCGGGGGCAGTACTACGTCGGTTCCTCCAACGGTAAAGTCGCGATTTTTCAGGGAGTCGCGGCAAGCCTCGGACCGATTTCCTTGTCGCAACCGATCGTCGTCAGCGAAACCCTCGTCGATGAACTCCCCGAGATCTGGCGCACGCAGATAACTCAATCCATCAGCGCCACTTCCCAACCAGATGCCGCCTCCATCGTCGCGCGAGCATCTGCTGCCGCTGCTGCCTGCAAGGCCGTACCTGCTGGCGAAGGCTGCCCACGGGCCACTATCCCCGCCGTCGTCTCCCCGGCCGCTGGGACGCCGCACGCGTTGGGATCCGCGACGGCTGCAATGACGTTGTCGAGTCCAACTCCATGAGCGCACCCAATGCGGGCACCATCGGCAATCGACCGCTTCCGGAATACAGACAACCAACCCGACGAAACACCGAGGCCCTCTTGCTCGCCGTGGCCATCGCGGTGGGCACATTCGCTTTGATTTCAGTAGATCTCGCGCTTTACAACCAAATTCTCACTAGCACATTCGTGACTGTCGCCGTCATGTCTGCGCTCCTGGCCGGCGCCCACATCGTTGTGCGTTTCACGATTCCCTTTGCGGACCCCGTGATGCTGCCAGTCGTCGCGGCCCTGAACATCCTCGGCGTCGCGATGATTCATCGCCTCGATCTGGCCGAACAAATACGCACTGAACGCGCCGGAGGTACCGCTCCGACGCCCGATCTGCCGTCGCAACTCACCTGGACCGCTGTCGGTGTCGCCCTGTTCATCGCCGTCGTTCTGGTCGTACGTGATCACCGTCGACTGCAACGATTCACCTATACGTCGCTGTTTGTCGGTCTCGTCCTTCTCGTACTTCCACTCATGCCAGTGATTGGCACGACCGTCAACGGCGCCACGTTGTGGATACGCGCGGCAGGCTTCAGTTTTCAGCCCGCGGAACTCGCGAAGATCGCGTTGACGATCTTCTTTGCCGGCTATCTCGTGGTTACCCGCGACAGTCTCGCCCTCGTACGTACCAAGTTTCTGGGCCTGGAGTTTCCTCGCGGACGCGACCTCGGCCCACTCATCGTTGCGTGGTTGATCAGCTTGGCCGTACTCGTGTTTCAGCGCGACCTCGGCACGTCGTTGCTTTTCTTTGGGCTATTCGTGTCATTGCTGTATGTCGCAACGCAACGCCGCTCATGGTTGATCCTCGGGGCATTGCTATTCATCCTGGGGGCCACACTTTCGTATTACGCGTTTGGCCATGTACGGATCAGAGTTCAGGTCTGGATTGATCCGTTTGCCGATGCCGCGGACAACGGGTTCCAAATCGTGCAGTCGCTCTATGGACTCGCAAACGGCGGATTGCTGGGAGCCGGTCTCGGTCAGGGCTATCCGCAACTGGTTCCGTTCGCAAAGACCGACTTCATCATGGCCGCTTTCGGCGAAGAACTGGGGCTTGCGGGCGTGATGGCCATACTCGTCCTCTACGCGATCCTGGTCGAACGTGGCATGCGAACAGGCATTGCCTGCCGCGACGCCTTCGGGACGTTGCTCGCCACCGGCCTGTCAATCGTCCTCGCACTGCAGGTCTTTGTCGTCATCGGGGGAGTCACCCGGCTGATTCCCTTGACCGGACTAACCACACCATTTCTCTCCTATGGGGGTTCTTCGCTTGTCGCCAACTGGATGGTGCTCGGTTTGCTGATGCGAATGTCGCACGCGGCTCGTACCCCTGATCCGGTGTTGATACCGGTGAACCGACCCGTGGAGGCGTCAGCATGACCCGGCAGATCCGGCGGCTTTCTGCGGTGCTGCTGGTGATGTTGACAGCGCTACTGATCAACGTGAGCGTGATTCAAGTGTGGCTGGCCCCCGGCTATCGCAACGCCTCGGGCAACCAACGAGTCTTGCTCGAGGAGTACTCTCGAGAACGCGGACCCATCCTGCTCGGCAACACCCCCATTGCTCGGTCAATCCCTACTAATGACCAGCTGAAGTATCTGCGCAAGTACTCATCGGGTGAGTTGTTCGCGTCGGCGACCGGTTTCTACTCCCTGGTATACGGCGCCACCGGCATCGAGAGAACCGAAAACTCGGTTCTGTCTGGGAGTGACGACCGCTTCTTTGTCGATCGGCTCCAACAACTATTCGCTGGGCGCCAACCCCGCGGGGGCGCGGTTCAGTTGACACTGAACCCGAAAGCGCAGAAGGCGGCCTTTGACGGTCTCGCCGGCCGTACTGGGGCGGTCGTTGCCATCAACCCCACGACCGGTGCAATCTTGGCACTGGTCAGTTCTCCATCGTTCGATCCCAATCGGTTGTCTTCGCATGATCCGGCCGACATTCGGTCCTACTACGACACCCTCACCGCCGATCCCGCTAAGCCGCTGCAAAACCGTCCTTTGGCGATGACGCTCCCGCCGGGTTCAGCGTTCAAACTCGTCACCACGGCGGCAGCGTTGGAAAACGGCTACACCCCGAGCAGCGTGATCCCGGGACCCGCAAGTTTGAAATTGCCTAATTCATCGCGCGAACTGCGCAACTGGACCGGCAAAGGCTGCGGTCCGGGCGACAAGACCACCCTCGCGAATGCATTGGCTGTTTCGTGCAACACCGCCTTTGCGTGGTTGGGCATCAAACTCGGAGCCGACGTGTTGCGCAGCAAGGCCGAAGAGTTCGGATTCAACGACTCATTCGCCGTGCCACTGCGGGCCGCAATCAGCCGTTTCCCCCCTGGCTTGGATCCGGCCCAGACAGCAATGGCCGCGATTGGTCAGTTCGATGTGACTGCCACCGCTCTCCAAATGGCGATGGTGGGAGCGGGTGCTGCTAACAACGGAATGGTGATGTCGCCGTACCTCGTGCAAGAGGTTCTCGGACCCGATCTGGCGGTGTTGGAAACGGCGACACCGGCGCGCTACAACACCGCCTTAAGTCCGGAGAACGCCGCGGCCTTGGTCAAGATGATGGTCGGCGTCGTAGAAAACGGGACCGGATCAAACGCTCAGATCCCCGGCGTCGCGGTCGGTGGAAAAACAGGTACGGCCCAAACCGCTCCTGGCCGCCCGCCGCATGCGTGGTTCGTGGGCATCGCACCTGCCATTTCCAGCCAGGTGGCAGTTGCCGTCGTGCTGGAAAATGGCGGCGGTGCCGCAGAGATCAGCGGGAACAGACTCGCCGCGCCGATCGCACGTGCCGTGATGGCGGCGGTGCTGGCGCCATGAAGGATTCAGGCCAGACTGGGAACGCCGCGTACCTCACGAATCGTCCACACCAGGGTCAGTGCTCACCGCCGCTTTCGAGGAGTTGAAGTGATCGAGGAAACCCGCAGGTTGGGTGATCGCTATGAACTCGGGCAGACCCTGGGACGGGGTGGCATGGCCGAGGTCCATGAAGGAACGGACTTGCGCTTGGGTCGACGCGTTGCGGTGAAAATCCTGCGGCCCGATCTGGCGAGAGACCCGAGCTTCCAAACGCGGTTCCGTCGAGAAGCCCAATCGGCGGCGTCTCTCAATCATCCAAACATCGTCGCTGTCTACGACACAGGTGAAGACATCCTGGGTGAAGGTCCCGAGGCATCACGGGTTCCCTACATCGTGATGGAACTCGTCGATGGCATGACGTTGCGACAATTGGTTGCAAGTGGGCGACGTCTGCTGCCCGAACGGGCACTTGAAATCACGTCCGGCGTCCTTGCTGCGCTGGACTATTCACATCGTCACGGGATCGTCCACCGCGACATCAAGCCAGCCAACGTCATGCTGACCCATCAAGGCGACGTGAAAGTCATGGACTTCGGCATCGCCCGCGCGCTGGCTGATTCGGCGCGAACGATGACGCAAGGCTCCGCCGTACTCGGCACGGCCCAGTACTTGTCGCCAGAACAGGCCCGCGGTGAAGTCGTCGACGCCCGCAGCGACCTCTACTCGACGGGTTGTTTGCTCTATGAACTCTTGACCAGCCGTCCTCCCTTCATCGGCGACTCGCCGGTATCGGTCGCTTATCAGCACGTGAGTGAACCGCCGACCGCGCCAAGCACAATCGACCCAGGTGTGCCGCGCGAACTCGACGCCCTCGTTCTCACATCGCTGGCCAAGTCTCCCGATGACCGCTATCAGACTGCCGCGGCAATGCGTGCGGATGTCGATCGAGCGATCGCCGGTATGCCCATAGCAGCATCAATGCCTGCGTCGGTGTTGCCCGGAACATCGACAGACCAGACCGCGCGGATGGCTCCCGTGGGTTTGGCAACCACCGCGGAACCGCCGGGGTCAAACACGGGACGTTGGGTCGCGTTGTCTTTGGGCGTCCTCGCGGTCGTCGTCGCCATGCTCTTTGTGGGCAAAGCGGTCTTTGGTTCCTCAGAGACCCAAAAGGTGAACGTTCCCAACCTCAGCGGGCTCACCGTGGCGCAGGCGCAAGCCTCATTGACCAGCGTCGGTCTCACCTTGGGCGTTCAAAACCAAGAGCAGTCCGACAAACCCAAGGACACGATCATCCGCCAGCAGCCAACCGTCGGCGAGCAACTTGAGAAGGGACAAGCGGTCAGTGTCACGGTCTCTATCGGTAAGGCCGCGGTTGCAGTTCCCAGTCTGATTGATCTCACCGACCAAGACGCCGCGCGCTCAGCACTGGTCGCCGTCGGTTTGACCCTGGGCAAGGTTTCGCAGAAAGACAGCGACAAGCCCGAAGGATTTGTGATTGGTCAAGATCCGGTGGCGGGGATTCAGATAGCGCCCGGTAGTCCCGTCAACATCTCGGTGTCGAGTGGCAACGTCAAGGTGCCCGACGTCAAGGGCGAATCTGAGGCCCAAGCAAAGAGCGACTTGGCTCAAGCCGGATTCCAACCCATTGTCATCAACCAGGAAGACGGCACCGTCGCCCCGGGAACAGTTCTTGCGCAGAGTCCTCAAGGCGGCGTGAGCGCCAAGAAGGGAACGACAGTCACGATCACGGTGGCAACCGCACCACCAGTTACGCCGACTCCTCCAACTCCGACGACAAGCACGCCACCACCGGCGTCAACTCCGGCACCAACGCCCTAGCGAGGACCGGCGCAGCTCAACGAGACACCACCGGCGCGAGTCCCGCACTGCGCGCCCGCGCACCAACATCGCCACATTGCTCAAGCCAGTTTGCGAGGAGAAGGTGGCCCCCTTCGGTCAGCACGCTCTCCGGGTGAAACTGAACTCCTTCGATCGTGTACTCGCGATGACGAAGGCCCATGATGACTCCGCTATCGGTCTGCGCTGTGACGACGAGGCAGTCCGGGACAGTCGTCGGGTCGACAGCGAGTGAGTGATATCGCGTGGCGGTGAAGGGTTCGGGAAGTCCGACAAGTACACCCTGTCCGTCGTGGTGGACCTGACTCGTCTTGCCGTGCAGTAGTTCTGGAGCCCGCGACACCGTCGCACCGTAGACAGCGGCGATCGCTTGGTGTCCTAGGCACACTCCCAACACTGGTGTACTCCCGGCCAACATACGTACAAGTTCCATGCACACGCCCGCGTTTTCGGGGACCCCTGGACCTGGTGACAGCAACACGCCGTCGTAGGAGCCGCCCGCCATGACGTCGACTTCGTCGTTGCGACGTACGTCGACCTGCGCACCCAGTTGCGCGAGGTACTGGACGAGGTTGAATACGAAACTGTCGTAGTTGTCGATGACCAAAATGCGCGCGCTCACGTGTACATCATGGCGCGCTCGCCGCCGCGACGGAACTCGGTTAGGACGCGACCGGTTCGGGGGTGATGGTGATCGGACCCACGGGCACCTCGGTCGAACCGGTCTGGTCTCCGGTCAAGTCACCCGCGGTGGGAAAGTTGCCCTCTTGAATGAGAGTTGGAGTTGGCGACGCTGTCACCTTCGGCGCCGGTGCCGGGGACGTCGAGCCGGTCGGAACAGCAGACTCCGGCGGGGTGGACGAACCGTTCTCGTCGATGGTGACGTTGTTAAACGGGAGATTCGGCTCGATCACCGGAAATACCACAACAAAGAGCAGCACGACAAGGACCGCCACGGCCGCGGCCACCTCGGCCACCTTGATGGGCCAGGCGCCCGGAAGTTTGCTCCAGATCCACGCGTACACGAATTCAGACGCTCCGCTCAGTTCCCGTCGGGATTGATGCCATCTGGCGGCCCCGCAGACTTCAGTGTCGTGCCGGTGAGGTGACCCCACCAAATCCATCGTTCGTAAGACGCCCATCGCGGGTTGCACGTGGTGAGAGTGATCTGCGCGATGGTGGGCGTGGCATTGGGTTTGCCGGGAACGGGATCAATGACCCACGTATCGGTCGGCTTCACGATCTTGTACTTGTCGAGAGCGTAGGTGTACCAACCCGTCTTCGTCTCGACGTACACCTTGTCACCAGGCTTGAGCGCGTCGATGTCGCGGAATGGTTCGTTGTGGGTGGCGCGATGCGCGGCGAGCGCAAAGTTTCCGATCTGGCCGGGCAACGCCGTATTCGGGTAGTGACCTGCGCCCTCGGCAAGTACGTCCAGACCGACTCCCTGGATGACGGGAAGTCGCCAGACCTTGTCATTAATTCGGGGGATGTAGAGCAGAGCGAATCCCTTGGCGTAAGTCGGCCTGGGGATCGCCGCCGGCTTGGCGCCTTTCGCTGGTACGGCGGCACCGGCAGTTGGCATGAATTCTTGGGAGATCAGGTCACGTGCGACATCGGTCGCTTTCGCCGATTGCACGTTGGTCCACCAGAGTTGGTACACGCACAACAGCAGAAGCAGTACGCCGAAGGTGATGAACACCTCACCGACGACGCCGACAGCACGTCGCGCCCGATCCCCCGGAAGAGGGCCGGTCGGCTTGCTGACTCTGACCGGAATGACAACGGCCACGTGTGTCGTACTCCTGTCTCTCGGGCTCACCAAGTCTGCGGCCCCTGACCAACAGACGGGCGGCTCGCCCTTCGGGTTCCCCCGACGGAGCGGTTCTAATCCCGTTGGTCCCATTCGGCTTAGCCCCAGTCGGCTCGTCGCGCCGATTGGTGTCGAATGGCAGATCCCGGCTCGACGGGCAGCTGGAATCAGTATCGCCGTCGTTGCATTGTGCCTCGGTGCCTGCCCGGTTGCATCCGCGGGGAATCCGGCACGCCGTACGCCATTGGCTGAGCCGGTCCAGGGGTGGGTACCCTGGTCTTTCGTCACCAATCCATCGGTTTGCTGGCGCAGCCGCAAAAGTCGCGATTCACGGAGGTGTGACGTGCCCGAGTCAAAGATCCGCAAAAAGAAGGGCTTCACCCCGCCGTCCACGCCGGCGCGTCAAAATCCGGTCAAGATCGGCTCGCCTCGCTGGCTGGTTCCGGTCATGGTCGCGTGCTTCATCATCGGACTCGCGTGGATCGTCGTCTTCTACGTCGCGGGCAATGACATCCACTTTATGGCCAACCTCGGTCCGTTCTGGAATGTCGCCATCGGTTTCGGCATCATCTCGGTGGGATTCGGTCTCTCAACCCGCTGGCGCTAGTTTCTGCCATCCTGCTTAGCGCGGTGCCAGCGTGAGCGGCTGTGACCCACCGATCAAAGGGTCTGACTTACAAGGCTGTGGTTCATCCCCACCTGTGCACAACCGGTGTGGATAACCCACGCAGGGTTCCCGGCTTACGCCTAGAGCGCCTCGATGATGGTGGCGTTCGCCATTCCGCCGCCCTCACACATGGTCTGGAGTCCGTAGCGTCCGCCCGTACGCCGCAAGTGATGTACCAACGTGGTCATGAGTCGAGCCCCCGATCCGCCGAGGGGGTGCCCGAGCGCGATTGCCCCGCCGCAGGGGTTCACTCTGTCGGGGTCAGCACCAATGTCGTGCTCCCAGGCTCCGAGAACCGACGCAAACGCCTCGTTGACTTCGAAGGCATCAATGTCCTCGACGCCGAGACCAGCTCGCCTCAACACGCGCTCGGTCGCTGGGATCGGACCGGTCAACATGATGATCGGATCCACGCCCGCCAACGCCACTGAATGAATACGCGCCCACGGTGTGAGTCCGAGTTCGACGGCTCGCTCTGACGAGGTGATGAGCAGCGCCGCAGACCCGTCGGAGATTTGCGACGCATTGCCCGCCGTGACAACTCCGTCGCTTTGAAAGGGGGTTGGCAATCCCGCCAGGGTTTCCACCGATGTCGCGGGTCGAATCCCTTGATCAGCAACAACCTCACCAACGGCCACAATCTCGTCGGCGAAGTCTCCGTTCGCGGTCGCCACAGCGGCACGCGTGTGCGAACGCACGGCCAACTCATCAAGTTGAGTTCGGCTCAACTTCCATTTCGCCGCAATCATTTCTGCGCTGATTCCCTGCGAAACCAAACCGCCGGAGTACCGCGAAGTAAGTGATTCGCTGAATGGCCCCTCGCCCCCGACCGTGTTGGAGAACATCGGTACGCGCGACATCGACTCCACCCCTCCGGCGATGACCACGTCGTAGTGCCCGACCATCACTCCGGCGGCAGCGAAATGCACCGCTTGCTGGCTCGAGCCGCATTGCCGATCGATGGTCACCGCAGTGATGTCCTCGGGCAGGCCCGCCGCCAAAACCGCGTTGCGACCAATGTTTGCGCTCTGCTCACCGACTTGGGATACGCAGCCCCAGATGACGTCATCGATCTGCGACGAATCAATACCGCTTCGTTCGATCAACGCTTTCAGGACACGGGCCGATAAGTCCACGGGATGTACGTCGCTGAGGACCCCCTTCACCGGCTTGCCGACACCTACCGGCGTACGGACTGCTCCCACAATGACGGCGTCTCGCATCGCGACTCCTTGGCTCGTATCTGTGGGAGCGACGCTACGCGCTTTGGAACAGCAACAAGTAGGCCTCACGCACAGCCGGTGCGTGCCAGTAAGTCAGCGCGACCAACACAGCGAGCACTGCCAGGCATCCGAGGAGATGGATGACATTTCGAGATCGACCTCGAGGTGTCAGCACGAAGATCGCCGAGACCAACGAGCCGGTCACCAAACCACCAAGGTGCGCACGCCAATCGATGTTGGGGATGACGAAACCCAGGATCAGGTTGATCACGATCAGCCCAACAATTGCGTTGAGTTGCACGCCGACTTGACGGCCTACGATGACGAAGGCGCCCATCAGACCGAAAATGGCGCCACTCGCTCCGATCGAGACTCCGGCAACCGGAGAGAAGAAGTACGACGCAACCGATCCGCCGAGCAGGCTTAACCCGTAGAGGGCCGAAAAGCGAAGGTGACCGAGCAGGCGTTCCAGCGTCGGGCCCAAAAGATAGAGCGCATACATGTTGAAAGCGATATGGAGGATCGAGGTGTGGAGGAATCCGCTGGTGACCATTCGCCACCAGTCGCCGTTGATCGCAACCGCCGCGGGGACATTGCCGAATCGAACCGCCGCCTGGCCCGGACCGCCGCCGACGTATTCAAGAAGGAACACGATGACGCAGGCCGCGATGAGGGCCTGGGTGACGTACGGCCGCTCACTGACCTTGCCGCCGTATGGCGTGCGGACCTGCGCGATCGAGGCCCGCCCTTCGCGAACACACTCCGGGCACTGAAACCCAACCGGCGCCGGGGTCATGCAGTCCGGGCAGATCGACCGATCGCAGCGCGTACATCGGATGTACGTCTCGCGATCCGGATGGCGATAACACGTCGGCGCGCTCGCCATCCCAGGAGTGCTCAGGAGTCGGTCCGCTCGATGCTCACGCTCTCAACGACAATGTCCTCGACCGGGCGATCACCGCGTGCAGTCGCTGCAGCAGCAATACGGTCCACAACTTCACGGCTCGGCGCGTCGGCCACCTCGCCAAAGATCGTGTGCTTCATATTCAAATGCTTGGTCGGCGCCACTGTGATGAAGAACTGCGACCCGTTGGTCCCCGGACCCGCATTGGCCATCGCCAGAAGATAGGGCCGGTCAAAGGTCAGGTCAGGCGTGCACTCATCATCGAATCGATAGCCCGGCCCGCCAGTGCCAGTTCCCAAGGGATCGCCGCCCTGAATCATGAAACCCGCTATCACGCGATGGAAGACGGTGCCGTCGTAGAGGGGCGCAGTTGTCTTTGTCCGTACCCTGGGATCGGTCCATTCCTGGGTGCCCTCAGAGAGCCCCACAAAATTTCGCACCGTTTTGGGCGCGTAGTCGGGGAAGAGATTGATTCGAATGTCGCCGAGGCTGGTCGTCAAAGTCGCGGTTGTCGTCACCTGCGCATCTTGCCATGCGAATCACAACCTCAAAGCCGTGGCCGGCCCTGACGGTCATTGAGCACCCAAGCAACTCCGTCCGAATTTGTGGAGACGAGGGGAATCGAACCCCTAACCCCCGCCTTGCAAAGGCGGTGCTCTGCCAATTGAGCTACGTCCCCCAGCGCGCCAAATGGTGCGCAGCGAGATGGTACGTGGCGGGCGGGATCGCGGCTACGACGCCGTGATCTCGCAGCGGTTAGCGAAGATCGGGGCTTGAGGTTGCTTCGCTCCACAGGTCCTGCTCAGACTTGCCCGCAGAAACCTGTCGGTATACCGCGTAACCCACTGCGGCGAGGACACCGAGTACGAGGAGTTTCTTCACAACGACCTCCAGGGATCGTGTCGAGGTGGACCATTCCAAGCGACGGGTGGGCCTAGGTGGACTTGAACCACCGACCTCTTCCTTATCAGGGAAGCGCTCTAACCGAGCTGAGCTATAGGCCCGAGTGCCGGCAAAGGTTACCCCAGTAAGAGCACGCTTCACCCACGGCGTACTTCGGGTCTACCGCCAGCCCATCTCGGTCGTCCCTCCCAGCATCCAAACCGCTCGACCGCGTCGCTAGTTCTCTTCGGAGAGAGTGATTTGTAGGCCGCCGGTGATTCCAACGCTGAGGTTATAGAGGAACGCAAACAGGGTCGCAAGAGCGGAAACCAGAATCACTTCCACTCCGGCGATCACCAGGGCGATGCCCATCACGCGACCGAATGAGATCAGCGTGCCCACATCGACGGTTGTGGTGCCGGTACCCGTGAGGTCGTCGACCGTGCGGGTGATCGAGTCGAAGACCCCGGTGACTTGTAAGACCATCCAGAGAACGGCTACCGCAACCACGATGACGACTGCGATCGATACCGCCAGCATGAACGACGTCTTCATCACCGACCAGGGATCTAGTCGGGTCACCATCAACCGCGCGCGGCGAGGCCCTGCGGATGTGGCCGTGGCGGTCACCGGGCCACTCGCGGCGGGAGCCTCACGCACAACCGGCGTCGCGGCTGGAGCAGACACGGAGTCGAAAGGGCGGGGAATGACCGTCGAGGCGCCCGAAGCGGCGCCCACTGCGGCGGCCGTAGTCGGCCGCAGTTCTTCGTTGGACGCTGGGTCGCCTGCGCGCGTCTTTGCAGGTGCCCTCAATGAGCCGTCGTCCCATCCGGACGTTTTCGCGTTCGTCGGTTTCGTCGCGGGATTCTTTACCGGCCGAGATGCACTCTGCGCGGGCGGGACCAGCCCAGGATCGGTGGGCGGATCCTCAGTCAGCGGCGGCTTAGCCTTGTCACCTTCGGAAGCAGGCGTTCCAGATTTGCCCGTATTTGCAGCAGTCACTGGTTACTCCTCCCCATCGAGTGCTGGCGCGCCCTCTTCAATCATGTCCGACGCTGGGCTGTTCCCATCATTGCCACGCGCACCAGTTTCGCCAGCCCGCCCCGCGGGTTGGGTTGAGCCTTGTGTGCCAACGTCAGGCTCGCTCCCTGCGGCCGGGTCGGCCTCGGCCATGCCCTCGTCGTCGTCGGTGACCGCGTCACCACGGGCGATTGCCACGAGAGAGTCATCCTCCGCCAGGTTCATCAGGGCAACCCCCATCGTGTCGCGCCCGGTCGCGCGCACCTCCTCGACGCGGGTTCGAATCACGACGCCGTTGGACGCGATGGCGAAGATTTCGTCGCCGGCGTTGCAGACCAACGCCCCGACGAGGGATCCGCGCTTCTCGACCAATCGCATCGCGCGTACGCCGAGGCCACCACGACCTTGGGAGTTCCACTGATCGACCGAAGTGCGTTTCCCAAAGCCACCATCGGTGACCGTCACGACGAAGGTGTCTTCGCGTACGACCTCCATCGAGAGCAACTTGTCTTCGTCGCCGCGGAACCTCATGCCGATCACGCCGCTAGTCGCACGGCCCATCGGCCGTAACTGATCTTCGCTCGCGGTGAAACGCACGGACATACCCTTGCGCGACACCATCAGAAGATCCTGAGACTCGTCGACAAGTTGCGCGGAAATCAGTTCGTCCCCGTCACGCAAGTTTAGGGCGATGATGCCGCCCGTACGGTTGGTGTCGAAGTCGGTCAGTTTCGTCTTCTTGACCATGCCATCGCGCGTCGCAAGCACCAGATAGGGCGCTTGCTCGTAGTCATGAATGTCGAGAACCTGCGCGATTTGTTCATCCGGTCCAAACGCCAGCAAGTTGGCCACATGTTGGCCACGTGCATCTCGTCCAGAGTCGGGCAACTGGTACGCCTTGGCGCGATAGACCCGTCCAGTGTTGGTGAAGAACAGAATCCAGTGATGGGTCGTGGTGACAAAGAAGTGTTCGACGATGTCATCTTGACGAAGGGCCGCACCTTTTACGCCGCGGCCACCACGTCGTTGCGCTCGATAGAGATCGCTCTTGGTCCGCTTCGCGTAGCCCCCGCGCGTGATCGTGACCACGACGTCCTCTTCAGCAATGAGGTCTTCGTCGGTGACTTCGCCGTCCCAGGCAATGATCTGAGTGCGTCGCTCATCACCGTACTTCTCACCAATCTCGGCGACTTCATCGCTGACAATTTGGCGCTGGCGTTCGTCACTAGCCAAGATCGATTCAAGAGCGGCGATGAGACTCATCAACTCGTTGTATTCATCGATGATCTTCTGGCGTTCGAGCGCAGCGAGCCGACGCAGCTGCATGTCCAGAATGGCCGTCGCTTGCACTTCGTCGATCTCGAGCAGGCCCATCAAACCTGTGCGTGCATCATCAACTGTTTGGCTCGCGCGGATGAGCGCGATCACTTCGTCGAGTGCGTCAAGGGCTTTGAGGTAGCCGCGCAGGATGTGGGCGCGCTCTTCGGCTTTGCGCAAGCGATAGCGCGTACGCCGGACAATGACTTCGATCTGGTGGGTGATCCAATGCCGGATAAAGGCGTCGAGACTGAGTGTTCGTGGCACTCCATCGACAAGGGCCAACATGTTCGCCCCAAAGGTGTCCTGCAACTGCGTGTGCTTGAAGAGGTTGTTGCGAACCACCGAAGCAACCGCGTCACGCTTGAGGACAACAACGAGCCGTTGACCGGTACGCCCGGAAGATTCGTTTCGAAGATCAGCAATTCCACTGATCTTGCCGCCATCAACCAACTCAGCGATTCTCGACGCCAGATTGTCGGGGTTAACCTGGTAGGGCAACTCCGTGATGACGAGGGTTTGCCGACCGCGAGAGTCTTCTTCGATCTCCACAACGGCGCGCATCGTGATCGATCCGCGGCCGGTTCGGTACGCGTCGTCGATGCCTTTGCGTCCAACGACCAGGCCCGCCGTCGGAAAGTCCGGCCCTTTGATTCGTTCGATGAGCGCTTCGAGAAGCTCCGCCTTCGACGCGTCTGGGTGAGCAAGTGCCCACTGAACTCCGTCAATGACCTCGCGCAAGTTGTGTGGCGGGATATTGGTCGCCATGCCCACCGCAATACCGGCGGAACCATTGACCAACAGGTTGGGGAAGCGGGCCGGCAGGATCGTCGGCTCCGCTGTTTTTCCGTCGTAGTTCGGTCGGAAGTCGACGGTGTCCTGATCAATGTCGCGCACCATGTCCATGGCCAGCGGCGACATCCGGCACTCGGTGTATCGCATCGCGGCGGCGGGGTCATTGCCAGGCGAGCCGAAGTTACCTTGGCCGGCGACCAACGGGTAGCGCAATGACCACGGCTGGGCCAGGCGTACCAACGCGTCATAAATCGCCGAGTCACCGTGCGGGTGATAATTACCCATCACGTCCCCGACGACGCGTGCGCACTTGTTGAAGCTGCGATCGGGGCGGTAGCCACCGTCGTACATCGCGTAGAGCACCCGACGGTGGACGGGTTTGAACCCATCGCGTACGTCGGGCAGCGCACGACCGACGATGACGCTCATCGCATAGTCGAGGTACGACCGTTGCATCTCGACCTGAAGATCAACGGGATCGATCCGACCACCGACCGCTGTCTGTGATCCGGACGTTGCGAGGCCGTCAACTACAACAGATTCGGCACCCTCATCGTCGTCAGGTGTGTTGTCACTGTCGTCAGCCACGTTGGATTTCCTTTCGGGTCATGCCAGGTTCGATGGACAGGGAACGAACAGACGTTAGATATCCAAGAAGCGAACGTCTTTGGCATTGCGCTGAATGAAGTTACGTCGGCTCTCAACGTCCTCGCCCATCAATACACTGAACAGTTCATCGGCTTGAGCAGCGTCGTCCAACGTCACTTGGAGGAGCACTCTCCTGTTGGCATCCATCGTGGTGCTCCACAACTCGTCGTGGTTCATCTCGCCCAGTCCCTTGTATCGCTGGATCGAGTCGTCCTTCGGCAGTTTGCGGCCGGCGGCAACACCCGCTGCGATCAACGCGTCGCGCTCTCGGTCCGAGTAGGCGTACTCAAGGGAATCGCGCGACCACTTGATTTTGTACAGCGGTGGTTGGGCCAGGAATACGTGCCCCTGATCGATGAGCGGGCGCATGAAGCGAAAGAGCAGGGTGAGCAGCAACGTCCGGATGTGTTGACCGTCGACGTCCGCATCGGCCATCAGAACCAATTTGTGGTAGCGCAGTTTCGCGATGTCAAACTCGTCTTGTACGCCCGTGCCGAGCGCGGATACGAGTGCCTGCACTTCGTTGTTCTGTAACACCCTGTCGATACGTGCCTTTTCGACGTTGAGGATCTTTCCTCGAATGGGCAGGATCGCTTGGGTACGCGGATCGCGACCCTGACGCGCCGATCCCCCAGCCGAGTCGCCCTCGACGATGAAGATTTCGCACTCTTCAGGGTCGGTGGAAGAACAGTCTTGCAACTTGCCTGGCAGCCCTCCACCGCCGAGCAAACCCTTGCGGTTGCGGGCAAGATCACGCGCCTTGCGAGCCGCCATTCGCGCCACTGCTGCAGCTGATGCTTTGCGGGCAATCTCCTTGCCTTCAGCCGGATTCGCTTCGAACCAGGCAGACAACTGGTCATTGCACACCTTTTGTACGAACGTCTTCGCCTCGGTATTGCCAAGTTTGGTTTTTGTCTGACCCTCGAACTGCGGCTCCGCCAGTTTGACCGAGACGATCGCCGTCAGCCCTTCGCGAATGTCCTCGCCAGTGAGGTTGACGTCCTTCTCTTTGAGGACACCCCACTCTTTCGCAAACTTATTGACCATGTATGTGAGCGACGTACGGAAGCCCTCTTCGTGTGTGCCACCTTCAGTCGTGTTGATGGTGTTCGCAAATGTGTAGACCGATTCGGCAAAGCCGTTGTTCCACTGCAATGCGACTTCCGCGCTGATGCGCTTATCGTCGGCTTCACTGTCGAAATACACGATCGACGGGTGGGACGCGCCCTTGCTGGCGTTGAGGTGTTTGACGAAGTCGGAGATGCCACCGTCATAGTGGTACGTCACCGACCGGGGACCCGTGGGGTCATCCGAATCGACACTGATGTCGCGGGCTCGCTCGTCGGTCATGACGATCGTCAAGCCGCGATTGAGGAAGCCCATCTCCTGGAATCGACGGGCGAGCGTCTCGAAGTCGTAGTGCGTGGTTTCGAAAATTTCCGGGTCAGCCCAGAAGGTGACCGTGGTTCCAGTCTCATCGGTCGTACCACCCTGGGCCAGAGGAGCAACCGGTACGCCTCGACGATACGACTGGGTCCATTCGTGGCCCTCTCTGCGGACCAGAACGTCGAGGTCCACCGAGAGCGCGTTAACGACCGAGACGCCCACTCCATGCAAGCCCCCTGATACGGAATAGCCCGCACCGCCGAATTTTCCGCCCGCATGCAGCACGGTCATGACGATTTCGAGTGCCGGGCGCTTTTCCTCCGGATGCTCATCCACGGGAATCCCTCGGCCGTTGTCGACTACGCGTACGCCCCCGTCAGCCAGCAAGGTGATCGCGATTTGGTCGCAGTAACCCGCAAGCGCCTCGTCGACCGCATTGTCGACGACCTCGTAGACGAGATGGTGCAAACCCCGCTCACCGGTCGAACCGATGTACATCCCTGGCCGTTTGCGAACAGCCTCCAAGCCTTCGAGCACGGTGATCGCACTGGCGTCATATGACACGGGCGTTAGACCCCTCTGGTAAGACGATGTGGCCACAGCGTGGACGGGAAAGATGTGGGTCCCGAAGTTTCACGCGACTTCGTCGATCCTATCGGTTATCACTGACCTCATTGGCCCACGACGGGCCTGTAATGGCCGCTCCCGCAATGAGGGTTTAGGCATTACTCCCCCCACGTACCTGGGGGTCCGCCCAAGAATCGCGGCTCTCAGCCGTAAGTGTCTCGGGGGCCACGGCCCGGCACAGTTCGCAATCCCGCTCGCCAACTGGGGGCGGTCGGACCTTTGACGCTGATCTTGGTCACGATTCCCCGTCCCAGTTCGTCGTCGAGTCGCCGACGTAGCGTGGGCACGAGCATCCGCATTTGAGTAGCCCATGCGGTCGAATCGGCGCGGAGAACCAACCGACCACCTTCGTCGCGCTCCACGGAATTCGTCGGGGACAAGTCCCCTCCGGGTTCGAAACTTTCTGGCCGCACGTGATCGGCGACTTCCGGACCGACGATCTCAGTCCATCGACCCATGACGTGAGCCACAGCTGTGGGTGTTTGCCAGCCTCGATCATGAATCAGCTTCTCGACGGCATTCCCCAGCCGCGCCGGATCTCGGTCATCGGGTCCGGCTCCGCTGCGTATTTCGGTCCCACCCAGCAGACCCGGGCCCGCATTCCCTGCGGTGGAGGGCCTCGTCGGGTAGCCGCGTGACCCACGCGGTGTTTGCCCACCATCGCGGCGTGCCGTTGACCGCGCGGAAGCCCGGGCTCTCGCGAGTGCGGCGCGAGCTGGGTCAACCGACGTCCAGTCCTCAGTCACGACTCACTGTCCCATCCCGCACAGACCAGCGAACACCGATCAGTGACGCTGGTACGTCGTTAGCGACCGCTGCGGTGATGAGAACTTGATCGGCGGCTTCCACCATGTCCGCGACTCGCTGGCGCCGAAGCGAGTCGAGTTCGGCGAAAACATCATCAAGGATGAGTACCGGTTCGCCGCCGCCGCCAATATCCGAGCGCAGCAACTCATATGACCCCAACCGGAGTGCCAGCGCCGCTGACCAGCACTCGCCGTGCGACGCGTACCCCTTGACGGGAAGGCCGCGTACGGACATCGCGAGTTCGTCGCGGTGTGGGCCGACCAGTGACACCCCCCGATCGATCTCGGCTTGCCGGCGTTCTTCGACGGCGTCGGCGAGGGCGCGTTCGATCCCCGCCCGATCGGCTTCTTCACCGCGAAACTCATCGATGTTCGATACATAGGCGAGCTCTAGTGGCCCGGTCTTGTCGCTCACCGAGTCGTATGCTGATGCCGCAGTGGATCGGAGTTCCGTGGTGAGTTGGAGTCGCGCCTCGATGATTTGTGCACCGAGGTTCACCAGGTGTGAATTCCACACGTCGAGCGAATTCTCCGTGTTTCCATCGTTTCCATCGTTTCCATCTCGGCGTGATCGTCCCCGACCGCTCAGCGTCTTCAGCAACGTATTTCGTTGACGTACAACTCGCTCGTAGTCGGCTCGAACCGACGTCATCCGTGGCGATCGCATCACGATCAGGTCATCGAGAAAACGGCGTCTCTCCGCCGGGTCCCCTTTGACCAGGGCCAGGTCTTCGGGCGCGAAGATCACCGACCGCAACAACCCGACGAGTTCACGTGGGCGTGCGATCGGCGAGCGATTGAGTTGGGCCCGATTCGCTCGTCCGGGATTGATTTCTAACTCGATGAGGTTGGTCCGGTCATCGCGACGAACTCTGGCTCTGATCACCGCCTGGTCGGACTCGCTGGCAACGAGTGGGGCGTCGGTTGCAACCCGATGCGACGAGAGTGACGAGAGATAGGCGACCGCTTCAACCAAGTTGGTCTTGCCCTGGCCATTCGATCCAACAAAAGAGATCACGCCAGGACCAAGTTCAATCTCCATGTTGCGATAGTTGCGATAGTCGTTGAGAGACAACCATTCGACGTACATCGCTAGCCGCTCGCCACGTTGCTCACGACAGTCACGACAGTCACGGTGAAGGAGGAATGGCCGTGAAGCTAATTAGTTTGCAAGTCGAACAGGCATGAGCAGGTAGCGGTAGTTCTGTTCCATGTCAGCTTCGAGTGCTGCCGCGCCATAGAGCACCGCAGGCCGAGTTGAGTTGATGAATGACAACTTCGCCACGGGTGCATCGATCGCGGCAAGCCCCTCCAGAAGGTACGTCGGGTTGAACGCAATCTCGAGCGCGTCGCCGTCGACCACACACTCGACCTGGTCTTCGGCCTGGGCCTCGTCGCCGGTTCCTGCCCGCAAGACAACTTCAGTCCCCTTGAACGCCAAGCGAATTGGGGTGCCACGATCGGCAACTAGGGCAACGCGTTTGACGGCTTCGACTAGGGACCCTGTGTCCACCGAGGCGAGCGTCACGGTTTCTGTGGGTAGTAGCGATCGGTACTTGGGGAATTCACCGTCAAGGAGTCGCGACGTTGTCCGCCGGCCGTCACCTTCGAATCCGATGAGACCCTCACCCACACCACCACTGGCCAAGGCAAGTTGAACGACTTCACATCCTGCGAGTGACTTTGAGGTGTCGGCCAACGTGCGCGCCGGCACGAGCGCGGTTGCTTCTAGTCCCGGTTGTTCGGGTGACCACGTGAATTCACGCACGGCGAGGCGATAGCGATCGGTGGCGGCCAGGGTGACCATGTCGTTGACAATCTCCACGCGTACGCCCGTTAACGTCGGGAGGGTGTCGTCGCGCCCGGCGGCAATAGTGACCTGGTGTACGGCCGACGCGAAGGTCGCACCCGGCACTGTGCCGGAGGTGGTTGGCATGTTTGGGAGCGAGGGGTAGTCCTCAACGGGCAAGGTTGGCAACACGAAGGTTGATCGACCGCAGCGAACCTCGACACGTGAGCCCTCGACAGAAAACTCCACCGGTTGCGCGGGAAGTGCGCGCGCGATGTCGGCGAGAAGTCGACCAGAAACCAGGACCTGACCAGGTTCATCTACGTGCGCGGAGATCTCCACTCGCGCACTCACCTCGTAGTCAAAGCTCGACAGGGTGAGGCCGGTCGGTCGGCTCTCGATGAGTAGCCCTGCCAACATCGGAAGCGAAGGCCTCGTCGGCAACGTACGTGCCGCCCACGCCACCGCCTCGGCAAGAGTGTCGTGCTCCACCCGAAACCTCACGGTCGAGCCTCCTGTCCTATGACCTCGCATGTCGAAGTGAATGCCACGCGATCGGCGTGACGGTATCGCGCTGCTGCGACGGGCGGCAGCCCGGATGGACTATCTGGCTGGCTGACGACGCCCAGGCAACCGCCGGCGATCAGTCGAGAAAACGTCCAGGAGGGGTCCATCCACAGTTGGTCAAGGCCCGATTCAGAATCCATAGACACGTTGAGTAGATAGTTCGTTGTCGTCGTAGCGCCGGTGGACGATGTGGATAACGACCGTCGGGGCAGGTCAGATCGCGTGTCACCGTCCACTAGTCCCTGTGGATAGAGCTGTGGAGAACTCGAAGCAACGATGTTCAACGGGTACCGTCCCCAGTTATCCCCAGGGCACCGTGCGGTTGTCCCGACTCGGTCCCCTGGTTGTCCCCACGGTTGCTCTGTCGTCACCCTTGACATCAAAGCCGCTTCAGTTTTCGGTTCATCCACAGGTTGTCCCCACGTGTGTATGCGAACGGTGACCACGACCACCCGACTCGTAACCCACTGTCAGCCTGGAGGGGGCAGATTTCGGGCGTCTGGGGTGTTTGGGCACTACGCGTGGCGAGCTTGGGACTTGATGCGACCGGTGAGGTCGGTGACCGGGTTGTACAGACTTCGTCGCTCGGCCATGAGGTGGCGGATCTTGCGGTCTGCGTGCATCACTGTCGTGTGATCGCGGCCACCGAATTGCTGGCCAATCTTGGGCAGCGAGAGGTCCGTCAACTCACGACATAGGTACATCGCGATTTGTCGGGCCGTCACCAGCACGCGACTTCGAGACGAACCACACAGATCGTCGAGGGTCACCCCAAAATATTGCGCGGTCTGGGCCATGATCAACGAGGCGGTGATCTCGGGTCCCGCTTGGTCGGTGATCAGGTCTTTAAGGACTACTTCGGCTAGGGCCAGGTCGACCGGTGCCCGATTGAGATTCGCGAATGCGGTGACCCGAATGAGCGCACCTTCAAGTTCGCGGATGTTGGTGGAAATCTTGGATGCGATGAACTCGTGAACTTCTGGCGGTGTTGGTAGCCGCTCTTGCGCTGACTTCTTCCGCAAGATCGCGATACGGGTTTCAAGGTCAGGCGGTTGAACGTCGGTGATCAAGCCCCATTCAAACCGCGACCGCATCCGGTCCTCAAAGTCTTGCAACTGCTTTGGTGGCAAGTCCGATGTGACGACGATCTGTTTGTTCGCGTTATGCAACGTGTTGAACGTGTGGAAGAACTCTTCTTGAGTCTGCACTTTACCGGACAAGAACTGAATGTCATCGACGAGGAGCACGTCGACATCGCGGTATCTCCGTTGGAACACAGCGGCTTTGTCGTCCCGAATCGAGTTGATGAATTCGTTGGTGAACTCTTCAGAACTCACGTAACGAACGCGCGCACCGGCGTACAGCGTGTGTGTGTAGTGACCGATTGCATGGAGCAGGTGGGTCTTTCCTAGCCCACTCTCGCCATAGATA
>JBBRTC010000013.1:0-46500 GCA_038244765.1 Candidatus Nanopelagicales bacterium
TGCGCCCATGGGACTTACGGCCGAGCGTCGGTCCCAATCGCGGATTCGGTCTAGATCGCGGAGCAGTGCGTGCGCGTGCTTAGCCAGTTCGTGGCCGAATGAGACGGGCTGCGCGTGCTGAAGATGGGTGAAGCCCGGTGCGGCACAATCGACGTACTTTTCAGCTTGGCCGATGATGGCGTCGATGAGCGCGACAACCGCGGCACTAACACCTCGCGCCTGATCGCGAAGGTAGAGGCGCAAGTCCGTCGCCACCTGATCATTGCGACTTCGACCCGCGCGTAACTTCCCACCAAGCTCACTTCCTAGCCTTTCGAGAAGGCCCCGTTCGAGCGCGGTGTGGACATCTTCGTCGTCAGTGGACGCCGTGAAGCTCCCGTCGCGTACGTCGGTATCGAGCGAATCCAAACCCTGAAGCATCGATACGAGTTCCGTTTCGGTGAGCAGGCCGGCCACGTGCAACACCCGGGCATGTGCACGACTTTGAGCAATGTCGTATGGCGCGAGAACCCAATCGAAATGGACCGACGCGGAGAGTCGTGCCATTGCCTCCGCTGGTCCATGGGCAAATCGCCCACCCCACAACCGCGACGGCTCAGCGGACGTCACACTTGACCCCTCACGACGTGATCCTTCGCAACTTTATCCCGCAGGTCACGACGCGCGGCGATCTTGCTCGGCAAACCCCAGATGTCCACGAAACCCTTGGCCAGTGACTGATCGAAGGTGTCTCCTGTGTCATAGGTGGCCAGATTGAAGTCGTAAAGAGAATCGTCGCTGCGGCGTCCGGTGACGGTGGCGTTGCCCGCGTGCAGGGTCATTCGGATGTCGCCTGACACGCTCGCATTGAGTTCATCGATGAAACCGTCGAGTGCGTACTTCAATGGACTGAACCATAAGCCGTCGTAGACAAGCTCACTCCACCGTTGGCCAACCTGACGCCCGAAGCGGGCGAGGTCGCGTTCGACCGTGACGCTGCACAACTCGCGATGGGCGGCGATAAGTGCCATGGCTCCGGGAGCCTCGTAAACCTCTCGACTCTTGATGCCCACGAGGCGGTCTTCCACCATGTCGATTCGCCCGATCCCTTGCGCGCCCGCTCGCACGTTGAGTTCTTGGATCGCCTGCAGCATCGAAACCTTTCGTCCGTCAATCGCGACGGGAACTCCCGCCGCGAACGTGATGACGACTTCGTCAGCGTCGCGCGGCGTTGTCGGGTCTTGGGTGTACGCGTAAACATCCTCAATCGGGCCATTCCAGATGTCTTCCAAAAATCCGGTCTCGACCGCACGACCCCAGACATTTTGGTCGATGGAGTACGGCGACTTTTTCGTGACATCGATCGGCAAGTTCGTGCGCTCGGCGAACTCGATAGCCTTGTCCCGCGTCATCGCGTAGTCGCGAACCGGAGCGATACATCGCAGGTCGGGGGCAAGCGCTCCGATCCCCACTTCGAAACGCACTTGGTCGTTGCCTTTCCCCGTACAACCATGCGCGACAATGGTCGCGTTGTGCTTGCGTGCTGCGGCAACCAAATGTTTCACAATCACTGGCCGGGACAACGCGGAAACGAGCGGATAGCGGTCCATATACAGCGCGTTAGCCTTGAGTGCGCGCAGGCAGTATTCGTCGGCGAACTCCTCCTTGGCATCGGCCACTTCGGCGGCCACGGCACCACAGTCCAGTGCTCGTTGCCGGATGACATCGAGGTCCTCACCGCCTTGGCCCACATCGGCGGCAACGGCAATCACCTCTGCCCCAGTCTTTTCGGCGATCCAGCCGATGGCCACGGAGGTGTCCAACCCACCGGAGAAGGCGAGTACGACGCGCTCAGTCACTGCGTGCTCCTTCGATCAATCTGTCATTGGTCGTTTGCGTGTGGGCGTACATCTGGCGTGCGTTCTAGCGTCGGTTCTCGACTAGCGCGAGCAACTCGTCTGCCACAGAGGCCCCACCATCGGGATCTCGAGTGACCAAGAGGACGGTGTCGTCTCCTGCCACCGTTCCGATCACGGTCGAACGCAGAGTGTGGTCCACCGCAGACGCGAAGAACTGCGCGGCTCCAGGTGGAGTCCGGACTACGACGATGTTGGCCGAGTGGTCGACTCTGACCACAAGTTCCTCAGCGATCCGCGCCAATCGCGCCGTGCTTGACTCGTCAGCAGATGAGGCTGACGCTGCTCCATCGGCCGGTACCGCGTAAACCGCGGGTCCGTCGTGGGTTGTGACTTTGCTGGCGCCGAGTTCGTCAAGGTCACGCGAAAGGGTCGCCTGGGTGACCACGATGCCGTCGGTGGCGAGCAGTGAGGACAGTTGCGCCTGCGAGCTGACCGGTTCACGACGTACCAGTTCGATGATTCGCTGATGACGGGCAACTTTTGTCGCGGGCATGGTCATTGGTTTGCCGCGACATCGTTGAGTGCGCTGCGCAATCGAGTGATCGCGAGGTCGACATCGGCGGCGTCGATGATCAGCGGTGGAGCCAGCCGAATCGTGTTCGGTGTTGGTGCGTTGATCAGCAAACCGTGCGCTCGTGCGGCGGTCTCGACGTCCTTGGCGATAGGTGCGGTGAGGCCGATCCCGAGTAGGAGTCCGCGGCCACGCACGTGATCGACAAGCGGCGACGACATCGCTTCGATCTGCGCACGGATCATGTTGCCCATGGTCGTCGCGTTAATGAGGAGATCGTCGCGTTCGATTGTGTCGAGGACGGCAAGCGCAGCAGCGCAGGACACTGGGTTACCACCGAAAGTCGAGCCATGAGAACCCGGTGTGAAGAGGTCAGCCGCGGCACCGAAAGTCATTGTCGCGCCGATGGGAAATCCCCCACCCAGTCCCTTCGCAAGAGTGATGACGTCGGGGGCGTCTGGTGACGACGAAGTGATCTCCTCAGTGTGCGCAAACCATGAGCCCGTGCGTCCGATCCCGGTCTGCACTTCGTCGATGATGAACAACGCGTTGTGCTGCTGACAGAGAGCGGCGATTGCGGCGAGGTAGCCCGCGGGCGGATCAACAACACCTGCCTCGCCGAGGATGGGTTCGAGAATCACCGCCGCACGGTGCGTCGACTTTGTCGCTGCGTGGAGTGCCTGGGCGAGGGCGACCTCGTCGCCGTACGGGACGAAGACGGCGTCCGTGGGAAGCGGTCGGAAGGGTTCGGTCTTAGCCGGTTGCCCGGTCATAGACAGCGCACCCATCGTGCGCCCGTGGAAGGAACCGTGCGAGGCGATGATCGTGGTTGCACCCGAGAGGCGGGTGAGTTTGAAGGCCGCTTCGTTGGCTTCGGCGCCGGAGTTGGAGAAAAACACCTTGCCGTCGCGTCCGGCCAGGGCGAGAAGTCGTTCGGCGAGGTGTACGACCGGCTCGGTCGCGTAGAGGTTGCTGGCGTGCCCGAGTGTGGAGATCTGGCGCGTGACTGCCTCGACTACGGCCGGGTGCGCGTGACCTAGAGAGTTGACGGCAATGCCGGCTAGGAAGTCGACGTATTCGGTGCCGTCGCCATCCCAGACTCGGGCGCCTTGGCCACGCACCAGGGCGATGGGCGGAGCGCCGTAGTTGTTGGTGTGGGAGTGCGCATAGCGGGCTACCAACGCATCGTTTGTGACCCCAGTGAGTGCGGTGATTGTCATGCCAACTCCCCGGACGTGACCATCGTGCCGACGCCAGAGTCGGTGAATACCTCGAGCAGCAGGCCGTGTGCGACGCGTCCATCGATGACGTGCGCACGGGGTACGCCGCCGTCAACGGCGCGCAGACACGCCTCCATCTTCGGCACCATTCCGCTGGACAGCGTCGGCAGCAGCGCACGCAATTCGTTCGCGGTGATGGTGGCGATCACGTCGCTGCTGGCCGGCCAATCGGCGTACAGACCCTCGACATCGGTCAGCACGATCAACTTGTTGGCGCCCAGCGCGATCGACAACGCTGCGGCCGCGGTGTCGGCATTGACGTTATAAGGCTGACCATCCACACCGACGGCGACTGTTGACACGACAGGGATCAGGCCGTCATCAAGAAGTGCCTGAACCAAGTCCGGTCGGACCTCCGTGACATCGCCGGTGAGTCCGATGTTCACCGGTTCGCCGTCGACGATCGCGTCGCGGCGTTCGGCGGTGAACAGTCGCGCGTCTTCGCCGCTGACTCCTACCGCCAACGGGCCGTGCTCATTGATCAAGCCGACGACGTCGCGTTGCACCTGACCAGTGAGGACCATGCGTACGACGTCCATGGCCTCCGGTGTTGTGACTCGGAGGCCACCCTTGAATTCGCTCGGGATGCCCAGTCGATCCAGCATCGAGGTGATCTGAGGACCACCGCCATGCACGACCACAGGATGTAGTCCGGCCATCCGAAGGAAGACCACGTCGGCAGCGAAGGCGGCCTTCAAGTCGTGATCGACCATGGCATTGCCGCCGTACTTGATGACGACCGTGGTCCCGTGAAAGCGGGTGAGCCACGGTAGGGCTTCGGCGAGCACGCCCGCTTTGGCGCGCGCAGTTTCGGGATCCACGCGAGCCGCGTGGTCCGGTGGAGCCTGGGTGGTGTTCACGTGGAGTACGCCGAGTTCTCGTGGACGTACATCGCGGTCAAGTCGTTTGTCCAGAAGGTCGCCGCGTGGTCTCCTGCGGACAGGTCAACAGTGATCCTCACCTCGCGATCGCTCATAGACACCAGATTGCGATCCTCACCTGGAGCCCCGTCGCGGCATACCCACACGTCGTTGATGGCGACTGCGATTGCGGACGGGTCAAACGTGGCGGTTGTGCTCCCCGCCGCGGAGATCACGCGACCCCAGTTGGGATCCTCTCCGTGGATCGCGCACTTGAGCAGGTTGCTGCGAGCAATGGCCCGTCCCGCAACGACTGCGTCGGCTTCGCTGGCCGCGTTGGTGACATCGATGCGAATGTCCTTGGTCGCACCTTCGGCATCGCCAATCAGCTGACGGGCAAGGTCAGCGCACACGTCCGTGAGCGACTCGACGAACGCGCTCGCGTCCGGGCGTACGCCGCTGGCCCCGCTCGCGAGCAACAGCACGGTGTCGTTGGTCGACATGCAGCCATCGGAGTCGATGCGATCGAAGGTCGTCGTGACCGCGGTGCGCAGCGCCTTGTCGAGGTCGCTGGCGGCGAGGTCTGCGTCAGTGGTGACGACTACCAACATCGTGGCAAGACCCGGTGCCAACATTCCCGCGCCCTTCGCCATCCCGCCGATGGTCCACCCGTCGCGCCGCACGACTGACTGCTTGTGAACGGTATCGGTGGTCTTGATCGAAATCGCTGCATCGACGCCTCCATCAACGCTCAACGCCTCATTCGCGGCCGTCACACCCGCGAGCAGCAAGTCCATCGGCAACCGATCTCCGATGAGTCCGGTGGAACACACCGCAACCTCACCTGCGCCACAAGACAACAACTCAGCGACGTGCTCGGCTGTGGCGTGGGTGTCTTGAAACCCACCCGGGCCAGTGCACGCGTTCGCGCCACCGCTGTTGAGCACGACAGCGTGCAATGCACCGGAGGTCAGGACCTGCTGCGACCAGAGCACGGGCGCCGCCTTGACCGTGTTCGACGTGAACACTCCGGCCGCAGCCTGCGATGGCCCATCGTTGACCACCAGGGCGACATCGGGCGAGCCACTCGCCTTCAAACCTGCAATCACCCCCGATGCGCGGAAGGCTTGTGCTGCAGTCACACTCATGGCGCGATCCCCGCCGTTGTGAGGCCGCTGGCTTCGGGGAGTCCGAGGGCGATGTTGACCGACTGGATAGCCGCGCCCGCGGTTCCCTTCGTGAGGTTGTCGATCGCAGCGATTGCTATCAGCCTGTTGGCGCGCACATCTACTGCGATCTGGACTTGCACATTGTTGCTCCCCAACACGGCGGCCGTTGTTGGCCATTGACCTTCTGGAAGCACAGTGACGAACTGTTCATCGGCGTACGTGTTGAGGTAGGCCTCGCGCGCCCTTGCTTCACTCACTCCAGGCATGAGTCGAGCGGTGCATGTTGCGAGGATTCCGCGCGGCATGGGTGCGAGCGTCGGGGTGAAGGACACGGTGTAGGCCTGACCGCTTGCGCCGCTCAGGTTCTGCTCAATCTCGGGAATGTGGCGATGAACTCCCCCGACGCCGTACGGGCTCATCGAGCCCATCACTTCGCTGCCCAGCAAGTTCGCCTTCAAGCCCTTGCCAGCACCGGACGTACCAGAAGCGGCGACAATCACGACGTCAGTTGGTTCGATCAACTCCTGCTCTGCCGCGGGTAACAAGGCCAGGGTGCTCGCAGTGGGGTAGCAACCAGGGACGGCGATACGACGAGTGTTCCGCAACGCCTCGCGCGCTCCCGGCAGTTCGGGCATGCCGTACGGCCAGGTCCCCGCATGCTCGCCGTCGTAGAACTCCGCCCAAGCCTGGGCATCCGTCAATCGGAAGTCAGCACCGCAGTCGACGACGAGTACTCCCTCGGGAAACCACTGCGCGAGCGCGCCAGATTGTCCGTGCGGCAAGGCCATGAAGATCACGTCGTGGTCCACGAGATCTCCCGGCGTCGACGCAGCAAGGACTCGATCGGCCAACGGGCTCAGGTTCGGGTGGTGCTCCCTCAGCCGCGATCCGACGCTCTTGGCCGCTGTCACGGCGCCCACCTCGAAATTGGGGTGCCCGAGCAGCAAGCGAAGGATTTCACCGCCCGCGTATCCCGAGGCTCCAGCCACGGCGGCCTTATAGATATGTGCGGTCATGAGGTCCATTATACACATATACGTATACCCACTGGATGCCGCTGGTACCCAGTCTCTCGTGGGGGAGGTGGCGCGATCCAACGCGGAGACGAACGGCGCGAGTCCACTAGATTCCGGCGGTGGAGGCGTTGATGAGCTGTACGGCGTGCGGGGTCACCAACGACCCGGGGCGGAAGTTCTGCAAAGAGTGTGGCGCGCGATTGTCCTTGGCCTGCCCAACATGTGGCGCAGCCAACGCCGCTGACGACAAGTTCTGCGGAGAATGCGGCTCGCCGCTCGTCACGACCGGGGCCAACTCGCCCCCCTCTCCTCAAGGAGGGCAACGGGACGGCGACACCGAACGGCGCTTGGTTTCCGTGCTCTTTGTCGACCTGGTCGGATTCACCAACTTCTCCGAAGGTCGCGATGCCGAAGACGTACGCGAGATGCTCACGCACTACTTCGATGCGGCGTCCGACGCGGTGGCGCGCCACGGCGGGACGGTGGAGAAGTTCATCGGGGACGCCGTCATGGCCGTGTGGGGCACTCCGGTCGCGCACGAAGACGACGCCGAACGCGCCGTACGCTCTGCACTCGACATCGTCGACCACGTTCATGCGCTCGGATCGAATCTCGAGCTCGATCTCGAAGCGCGCGCGGGTGTGCTCACCGGCGAAGCTGTCGCGGTGCTCGGCGCGGTCGATCAGGGATTCGTCACTGGCGACCTCGTCAACACGGCATCTCGACTTCAATCCGCAGCCGAACCCGGCACCGTCCTCATCGGTGAGAAGACATTCCGCGCGGTGTCGGCGTCAATCGCATGCGTGTCGGTTGACCCGTTGACGCTCAAAGGAAAGTCTGAACAACTCCCGGCGTGGCAGGCAATGCGCGTGATCAGCGAGCTGGGCGGCTCGAATCGTGGGAGTGCGCCGGAGCCTCCCTTTGGTGGGCGCGACGAAGAGTTGCGCATGACCAAGGAGTTGTTGCACGCCACCAGTCGCGAAGGCCGTCCACGGTTGTTGCACATAACTGGCGTTGCCGGCATCGGCAAGTCACGCCTGGTGTGGGAGTTGTCGAAATACATTGACGGGCTCACCGAATCATTTTTCTGGCATCAGGGACGTTGCCCGTCGTACGGCGATGGCGTGACGTTCTGGGCGCTAGCCGAGATGGTGCGAGGCCGTGCTCGGATCGCCGACACCGACGATGATGAGACAGCGAGCGCTGCTCTAAGGGCATGCCTCGCTGAGTATGTGCCCGACACGGAAGAACGGCGATGGATCGAACCGCGCCTCGGTCAGCTCATCGGCCTCGACGGTGGCTCTGGTGATCGCGATGAACTGTTCGGCGCTTGGCGTCGTTTCTTCGAACGCGTCGCCGAGAAGGGCACGGCCGTGCTCGTATTCGAAGACTTGCACTGGGCTGACCCAGGACTCATGGACTTCGTCGAGTCACTGTTGGAGTGGAGCAGGACGTCTCCGATCGTCGTGCTTTCACTCGCACGCCCGGATCTGGCCGACCGCCGACCCAATTGGGGTTCAGGCGTACGAAATTTGACCACCCTGCATCTAGATCGCCTCGCCGACACCGACATTGAAGCGATGGTCACGGGCTATGTCGACGGCCTTCCCAGGGACGGGCTCGACCGACTAGTGAGTCGCGCAGAGGGTGTGCCGATGTACGCCGTCGAGACGGTTCGCATGTTGGCAGACAGAGGCGCACTCGAACAAACGGGTCAGTCCTACATCGTTGTCGGTGAACTCGGTGACGAGCTCGACATCCCCGAAACTTTGCACGCACTCGTAGCGGCGCGTCTAGATGGACTCCCTGAAGTTGAGCGATCGCTAGTTCAGGATGCCTCGGTCGCGGGCCACAGTTTCACTCTCGCCGCGGCATGCGCGGTCAGTGGACATGGCGAGAGCCAGGTCGAACCCCTACTGCGGATCCTTGTCCGCAAAGAGGTATTTGACCAAGACGTCGACCCGCGCTCGGCTGAACGTGGTCAGTATCGATTCGTTCAGTCGGTGATCCAAGAGGTTGCCTACTCAACCCTGTCGAAGTCGGCGCGATGTACCAAACACCTTGCCTGCGCGCAATGGATTGAAAGCCTCGACGAGGACGAGCTCTCCGGCGTCGTCGCCCATCACTATCTCGCTGCCTACCGTTCCGAACCCGGGGCGACCGATGCCGAGAACATTGCCGACCGCGCTCGCATCTGGCTCGTGCGGGCCTCGGATCGCGCGTCGTCACTCGGTTCCCCAGAACAGGCATACGCGTTCGCCGTTCAAGCTCTCACGCTTGCAAAAACGCCAGCGGATCGGGCCGAGCTCAACGATCGTGCGGCTCGCAGCGCGTCTCGGGCCGGAGATGTTGACGCTGCGTGGAGACATCTCGAGGCCGCATGCGAGGACCACCAAGCCTCAGGTGATGTCGCAGGAGAGGCGCGGCTGCTGCAAGACATGGGCACGATTAACGAACGGATAACGGAGTTGACCGCTCGCATGCGCGACGTCGAGTCACGTCTCCCGGAATCCTGCCGACCCGAGCGAGTGCTCATCCTTTCGGCGCTCACGACGCAGTCTGCCCACGCAGGTCAGATAGAAGCAGCACTCGACTACTCGGCCCGTGCTCTCACTCTGGCCCAGACTCTCGAGTTTGACGAAGACGAGTTCGCCGTGCGGGAAGCGCTCGGAGCGCGCGCATTTGCCACCATGATCGCTGGCCGTCATATCGAGGCCAGATTGTTCATGGAAGCTAGCGTGGAGATGGCGCGCAAAACCGGGAATCCGGTCGATCAGGCTCGCGCCTTGATGCACTTCGGTGTCGCCATCTTCGAAGATGATCCGCGCGCGGCCCTCGAAGCGATGCTGGACTGTGCCGCGCTATCGAGTGCCGCAGGGATGCGACCAACCCAAGGGCTAGCTCTCGCCAACGCGTCAGAAGGCGCCGTTGACCTCGGAGAGTGGGACATCGGCGAACGAGCATTGACGGACGCCGCGCTGCTCGCGCGTGACGACCGACCTGACGATGACGGCGCCACGATGACGCGGGCGATGCTCATCGCTCACCGCGAGGATCCGCTGGAGGCGCTCGCTTTGCTCGACGAACTGGAGGCACGTCGCGGTCAGTCGTGGGATGCCGTGATGATGCGTACATGGTTCCTGCGAGTGCGGTCGCTCTGCCGATTCTTGAATGCCAATGCCGCCGAATCCGCGCAGGACGCAGCGACCTCAATCGGGCTCGACCCCGCCGGCGGCAATGCGGCGTCTTCGCTGTGGATGTCGGTGCAGGCAGGGTGCGCGCTTCGAGATCCTGGCGTTATTCGGACTGCCCTCGAGGGAACGGCAAAGTTTCGAGGTCACTGGACGCACGCCATCCGAGTTACCGCCGTGGCGGCAATCGCGGCTTTGGACGGCGATGACGACGCGCGGCAACTCGTTGGCACGGCACTCGACGCCTGGGACAACATGGACTTTCCTCTAGACCACGCAATCGCCACGTTGTGCGCAATCCACGCGCTGGGTGCCGACGATGTTCCGGGTACGCACGTGCAGCAGTCTCGCGCGTACCTCGAGGACTTGCGTGCGGTGTCGATGCTCAAGCTCTATGACAACGCCTCCGCCTAGTCAGTCGAGCTTCTCGATTTCACGCGCCGCGCAGGACCGCTCCGACTCTGGTCGCCGCCTCAGCGACTGCGGCCTCGCGAGCGGTCGTGACTTCATCGACGGACAACGTGCGGTCGGGAGCGCGGAAACGCAAGGCGTACGCCAAAGATCGTTTGCCTTCGCCGACCTGAGCGCCGGTGTAGACGTCGAAGAGACGTACTGATTCGAGTAACTCCCCTGCTCCCTCGCGCAATGCCGCTTCGACGTCGGCTGCAGGCACCGTCGCATCGACGATGAGTGCAACGTCTTCCTTCGCGACAGGGAAGGTGTCGATGCGTGGGCCACTTACGACGTCGGGTGATGCCCTCATGATCATGTCGAGATTGAGTTCCATCACTGCGGTTCGTGGCGGCAGGCCCACTGCTTGCACAACGCGAGGATGCAGTTCACCGGCGTACCCGACGATCTGGTCGTCGACGACCAACTCCGCACATCGACCCGGGTGCATCGGCATGGGTATCGCACCCCCGCGCACGGTGAGGTCGGCGTGAATTGAGTCTGCGACAACGCGCGCCGCTTCGATCGCGTCGGCCCACGTCGATTCACGCGCGGTCCCCCACCAGCCGGGGCGCTCGCGATTGTCGGTGAGCGCGACGGCGAGATACATCGGTTGGTCGGGCAGCAGGGCTTCCAGGTCGCTGACCTCTTGTTGGGTCGGGCGGTAGTCAACACCGGGACGCGGCGGGTTCGTGATGCCAGTAGTCGGTTGACCGTCGCGCAGGTGAAAGACCGAACCCAGCTCGTAGATCGCGACGTCGTCAATTCCGCGACCTACGTTGCGGCGTACAGCCGCTAGCAGTGCGGGGATCAGCGTTGTGCGCATGGCCGGTTGCTCAGTACTGATCGGGTTGGCGAGCTGGAGCATGTTGCGTCGAGGGTCGTCGGCGGGAAGAGCGAGTGCGTCGAGATCGGATTCGCCGACGAAAGGAAACGAGAGGACTTCGGTGTAGCCCGCACCCGCGAGTGCACGGCCAACTTGGCGTCGCTGTCGTTGAGATCGCGTGAGACCGCGGCCCACGACCGCGTACGGAAGTCGTGACGGGATGTTGTCGTAACCGATGAGTCGAATGACCTCCTCGACCAGATCGGCTGGATCGGTGAGGTCAGGTCGCCAGGTGGGTGGGGAGACGGTGAGTGTGCTCTCGGTCTTGTGAACCTTACAGCCGACTGCTTCGAGTTTGGCGACGACTTCCCCTGGGCCGATGTTCAGGTTCGCGACGCGACCAGGAAGGCCAGCGTCAAGAGTGATGGTTGTGCTGGTGTGCGGTGCTTCGACTGCGGTTGCGCCGATGTACGTACCACCGCCGTGTTTGACAAGCAGCGCAATCGCGCGAGCCGAGGCGTACGGCGCGAGCATGCGATCGACTCCGCGTTCGAATCGTCGCGAGGCCTCCGACGACAATTTGTGTCGACGCGACGCGAGCGCGGTCGCGGATGCAGAAAAGTGCGCGGCCTCGATGACAAGGTCGGTGCTGGCGTCGTCGATTTCGGTCTCGGTGCCGCCCATTGTTCCGGCCAGCGAAATCGCGCCGCGGTCGTCTGTGATGAGGATGTCGGTGGGATCAAGTTCGCGCACGACATGGTCGAGCGTTTCGAGTTTCTCGTCGGGGCGGGCGCGGCGCACGACGATGTCGCCCTGCAACTTCTTGACGTCGAAGGCGTGGAGCGGTTGACCGAGCTCGAGCATGACGTAGTTGGTGATGTCCACGGCCAGCGACACTGAGCGCATCCCGCACATGGTGAGGCGGCGGCGACTGGCGTACGGCGTCGGCGCGCTCGGATTGAATCCAACCAGGGTGCGCAGCATGAAGAGGTCCGCCGCATCGAAGTCCTCGACGAGGCCGTTGACCGGCTGCTGATCACTGTGCGCTGGCGCGGGAAGATCTGCGAGGTCTACCCCGGGGTCGCGAAACTCGACGTCGAAACCGGTCGCGGCCTCTCGGGCGAGGCCACGGATGGACAGACAGTAGCCGCGGTCAGGCGTGACGGCGATATCGAAGACGGTGTCACCGATACCGAGGACGGGGGCCGCATCGTCGCCCGGTGTGTAGTCCGCGTTCGTGTCGGAGGCCAGCACGAGGATGCCAGCGTGGTCCTGACCGAGTCCGAGTTCGCGCTCCGAGCAGATCATGCCGTCGGAGAGTCGGCCGTAGGTTTCCCGGCTGCCGATGGTGAAGCCACCGGGCAGTGTCGTGCCCGGCGGCGCGATAACCACAGTGTCGCCCACAACGAAGTTACTCGCGCCGCAGATGATCCCGCGCGTGGTCGTTTGTACGCCGTTCACGAGGGCTCCGTGCTTGTTGCCGACGTCGACGTGGCAGTAGCGGATCGGCTTCTTGAATTCGGTGAGCTCTTCGATGCTGATGACTCGGCCGATGACGAGTGGCCCGTCGATGTCCGCACCGATCGTTTCGACGTCTTCGACTTCGAGCCCAGCTCTCACCAGCGCGTTCGCGACATCGTCGCCCATTGCTGTGGTGGGGATGTCGGCATACTCGCGCAACCAGGACAACGGCGCGCGCATCAGATCTCGACTCCGAAAGCCTGCGTGAAGCGCACGTCGCCTTCGGCCATGTCGCGCATGTCGGTCACATCGTGGCGGAACATCAGCGCGCGATCGATCCCCATGCCGAACGCGAAGCCGGAGTATTCATCGGAGTCGATGCCGCAGGCTCGAAGTACGCGGGGGTTGACCATGCCGCAACCACCCCATTCGATCCAGCGCGGACCACCCTTGGCCTGCGGGAACCAGAAGTCGATCTCGGCCGACGGTTCGGTGAAGGGGAAGTAACTCGGGCGCAGCCTGGTTTGCGCGTCCGGGCCGAACATCGCAGCGGCGAAATGATCCAGGGTCCCCTTGAGGTCGGCCATCGTGATGCCCTTGTCAACCACGAGACCTTCGACTTGGTGGAAGACCGGCGCGTGGGTGGCATCGAGTTCGTCCGTGCGATAAACGCGACCAGGACAGATGACATAGATGGGCAGGTCGCGGTTGAGCATGCTCCGGATTTGGACGGGGCTCGTGTGCGTTCGAAGGACGACCCCGGAGTCCTCGTTTCCAACAAAGAACGTGTCCTGCATCGTGCGGGCGGGATGGTCGGGCGCGATGTTGAGCGCGTCGAAATTGATCCACTCGGCTTCGACTTCAGGACCTTCGGCCACTTCGTAACCCATCGCGATGAAGACGTCGGCGATGCGCTCCTGGATCGTCGTGATCGGGTGGCGCGCACCACGCGGGGTGCGGTCCCACGGCAGGGTGACGTCGACGGCTTCTTCAATCAGGACGCGTTGGTCGCGATCGGCTTCGAGTTCTTGTTGCCTGGCCTCGAGCGCTTGCTTGACCGCGGCTCGAGCGGCGCCGAGCCGCTGGCCCGCCTCGGCCTTGGCCTGCGGTGGGAGTGCGCCGATCTCGCGATTGGCCAGCGCAAGCGGGCTGCGGTCACCCGCATGAGCGAGGCGAGCGACTTTCAGTTCGTCCAGGTGGCTGGCAGCCGTGATCGCGGCGATCGCAGCATCGCGGGCCTTGGTGACCTCGGGCTCGGTGAGAGCGGCCACCTCGACCGGGTCAAAAGATTTGTTCGGCGCGGACATGCGCGATGGGCTCCCGGTCGGTCGTGGTTCGAACGGTCGTGGATGTTGCGCGGGAGTCTATTGACGGCCCCGCGGCTCGGTCGCGGCGGATTCGCGGGCTCGCAACTGGGGCGCCGGGAATCCGCAAAGGGTCAGGCTTCGGAGAGGACCTCTATCCCTCCGGACTCTGCGACTTTCAAGGTGCCATCGCCAAAGGTCGGATCGGCCCCTCGCGCGGCCAGTGCCGCCGCGCGGGCAGCACGCTTGTCCGCGGCCAACTGCTCACCGGCGGCTAGCACCGCCGGATCGGCGTGCGGCGACTCGATACGAGACACACCTTTCTTCGCTTCGATGTACGCCTCAAGTCTCGGGCCGGACTCCCACGACGTGATCAAGCAGTAGCGCGGCTCAGAGCCTGGGTGCCACACCGCGTGATACAGCCGCTGCGTGTCGACGACGATCTGTCCGCCGGCCGGGAGAGGGATGCGCGTCTCGGTCGCGGGATCGTCCTTGTCCTCGCGCAACACCATCACCGAATCGGGGTTATCCGTGAGGTTGAAGAAGCCGCGCACAATCCAGCCGGTGCCTTCGGGGTTGAGCCGGTTGTTGTCATCGCGGTGCAAGTTGTAGAGCGTCTCGCCGTACTCATTGGGCATCAACTCGATGACGCGACACCGACCAATGTTGACGCCGGGTTCCTCGGCACGACGAACAAGATTGGGCGCGAGGTCGTAGTTCTTCTTGACCCACACACCGTCCTTGTCTGTTTTTGGCGGCGTGTGATTCCAAAAGCCGTCGCATTCCAGATCGCCGTACGCCGACGCGATCGGTGCGAAACGCGTCTCACCCGAGGACTTCCAATCGACGAACTCGATGTCGCGCCACTCCTGCGAGTCAGCGCTCTGGTCGTACGGCTCGAGGACGACGTAACCGGTCTCAGCCATGCTGGCCATCGTGATGTATTTCGTGGGATCAGCCATGGGCCTATTCTCACCCACGTTGTGCTTGCACACTCGCATATAGGCACACACTCGCCGCCGACGCCAAATTCAGGCTCTCCGCCTGACCGTAAATCGGGACTCGTACTACCTCGTCGGCGAGGTCACGGACTTCGGCGGGCAGCCCCCACGCTTCATTGCCGAAAAGCCAGGCCGTCGGCACAGTCAGCCGGCCAGAATTGCTGAGATCGAACAGATCCTGGGCGCCCGTGCCGTCTGCGGCGAGGATGCGCAGACCTCGAGTGCGCAGTTCCTGGATAGTTGACTCGATGGAAACGCCGCGCACGATCGGTAGGTGGAACAAACTCCCCGCACTGGCCCGAACACACTTGGCGTTGTACGGATCAACGGACTCGTTCGTGAGGACAATCGCGTCCGCGCCGACGGCATCCGCGGCGCGAATAATTGTTCCTACGTTGCCTGGATCCCTGGCATGGCTCAGCACAACAATGAGTCGGGCATCGGGTGCTATCCCAGACAGTGGTTGATCTAGGTGGCGTACGACCGCGACCATGCCTTGCGGCGTCACCGTCGCACAGAGAGCGGTGACAACCGCCCCGCTCGCGAGCAGAACGTCGACACCATTCGCCCGAGCCGACTCAACGATTGTCGTGTGTCGACTCATCGCCTCCGCGGTGATGAAGATTTCTTCGACTCCACCGCTAGCAATGGCTTCCCGAACCGCTTGGGGCCCTTCAGCTAGGAACTTCGCGTCAGCTTCTCGAAACGCACGCGTGGCCAGCCTTCGAGCTTTGCTCACCCGCGGATTTCGCAAGGAGTTCAACTCAGGACTGGCCACGGAGCTTGCCTGCTTAGGTTTCAGTGGGTCGAATACCTACGCGGCGGGGGCGTTCTTGTCGGCGGGCGCATTCTTATCATCTGGCAATGCATCGGCCGCGAGCTGGACGAGTGAGGCGAATGCGGCGGCATCGTTGACAGCGAGCTCCGCGAGCATGCGTCGATCAATCTCAATTTCGGCGGCCTTGAGACCCTGGATGAACCGGTTGTACGTCATCCCATTGAGGCGCGCTGCAGCATTGATTCGCTGAATCCACAGCCGGCGGAAGTCACCCTTGCGCGCACGCCGGTCGGCGTGGGCATAAACCATGGAGTGAGTGACCTGCTCCTTGGCCTTGCGGTAAAGCCGCGAACGTTGGCCGCGATAACCGCTGGCCCGCTCAAGTATTTCGCGACGCTTCTTATGGGCGTTGACCGCCCGCTTCACGCGTGCCACGACAGTGCTCCTTGCAGTTGTTAGGTCGACGTCCTACGCCGCACCCGGGGAAATGGACAGGGGTGGATGACCTCAGATACCGAGCAGCTTCTTGACCCGTTTGGTGTCGGCGGGGGCCAACTCCTGTTCGAGGCTGAGGCGACGGGTCCGCTTGGAGGACTTGCTCTCCAGGAGGTGTCGGCGGTTGGTCCGCTCGTGCATGATCTTGCCTGAGCCGGTTACCTTGAACCGCTTCTTGCTCCCCGAGTGGGTCTTCATCTTCGGCATGACGCCGTTCTCCTCATTCTCTGCGGGTCAATCTCTGCGGGTCAATCTCGTCGGATCTACTTCGTCGGATCTAACTCGTCGCATCTACCTCGTCACGCGGGTGCAGCTTCTTCGTCTCGACGACGCTTTTCGGCTTCGCGCTCTGCGCGAGCCGCCGCCATCGCTTCGGCCTTCTTCCTGTGCGGTCCCAACACCATGATCATGTTGCGACCGTCTTGCTTGGGCGTCGACTCGACCCAGCCGAGTTCTGCGACGTCCTCTGCCAATCGAGCCAGCAGCTTGAATCCAAGTTCGGGCCGAGATTGCTCACGTCCGCGGAACATGATGGTGATCTTGACTTTGTCCCCCGCCTTCAGGAACCGCTCGACGTGACCCTTCTTGGTCTGGTAATCGTGCGGATCAATCTTGGGGCGAAGCTTCATTTCCTTGATGACCGTGTTGACCTGGTTCTTGCGGGCTTCACGAGCCTTCATATCCGATTCGTACTTAAACTTGCCAAAGTCCATCAATTTGCACACCGGGGGTGTGGCCATCTCGGCGACCTCGACGAGGTCCAAATCGGCTTCTTGGGCGAGTCGCAGGGCATCTTCGATGCGGACGACGCCGACCTGTTCACCGTTCGGGCCGACAAGGCGTACTTCGGGGACACGAATCCGGTCATTGATGCGGGGCTCGGTGCTGATGGGCGCTCCTAGGTCGTGCGGACAACAAAAAGGCCTCCGTGCACACACGGAGGCCTCAGCGCGGCAGCCATGGCCGGTGGGAAAGCCGACAAGTGACTGCCTCGCTGACCGAACCCAACAACTCTTCGAGTCACGCTGTGGCGCTTGTCGAGGTCGGCAGGTGGGAGTGGACTCCGCTTGCACACCGGCCAATTGCGGCTGGTGGGTCGGGGTGAGTGTAACAGGGCTATGAAGGCTCGGGTGCCTGCGTGAGCATGTGTAGCCCGACGGCGACGATGGCCCCCACCAGCGGTGCCACGACAAAGAGCCATACCTGACTCCACGCCTCGCCGCCCGCGAGCAATGCGGGGCCAAAGGATCGAGCCGGGTTAACCGATGTTCCATCCAGCGGAATCGCGAAAGCGTGGATGGCCGTCAATGCCGTACCGATCGCGAGGCCGGCCATGCCCGGGGAGGCAACGCGGTCCGTGACCAGCAGGATGATCAACACAAAGATCGCCGTGATAACGATCTCCAATACGAACGCTCCGGCTTGGGAGATATGTGCCCCGTAGCCGTTGCTACCCAGGGATCCCGTCTCATCTTTCACCGTGAACGAACTCACGAACCACTTCAACATGGCCGCGGCCACGATCGCGCCCGCGAACTGCGCGACCCAGTAACCAACTGCTTCGCCGATCGCCATTCTGCGGCGCAAGACCATGGCCAGGGTAACGGCGGGGTTGATGTGGCAGCCCGATACTGGCCCGAAGGCGTACACGCACACGACCAACACGAAGCCGAAAGTGATGGCAACGGCGAGCACGCCGCTGGTGCGAATTCCGGTAACTGCCGAACCAACTGCGAGAGCGACCAAGATGAACGTCCCGACGAATTCGGCGGCGAGCTTCTGTGGACTCAACATGATCTGCGAGGGTTTCCCCGAGTCGTCTTCGTGTCAGGCATGTTATGACCTCCTAGCAGGGGAAGAGCCGTACGCGCAGGATGCCAGCACACGGGTCAATAACCGGCGATTTCCGACGCCACGCGCCCCGCGCAGCCCAGATCACACCGGCAGTCATTTCAACGCATCGACCGGGATGGCGACCAACCGGGTCGTCACATCAAGGATGAGTGCGTCGGCGCCTTCATCTCGAGCAGCGGCGAGGGCGGACTCAAAGCTGATCGGCACGGGTCGTGCGGCGTCGTCCCAATGGCCAAGCGAGTCCACCCCGGTGAACGCCAGGAGCCCCCGCCGACCGTCCGGATTGATCATCGAAACAGCGGCCATGTGACTGTCCTTCTCCGCCGGAAGCCCGTCGGAGCCGACTTGGTCGTCCGGGGTTGCCTCGTCAAGGACAGCGACGACGGCGACGAGTACCCGCGTGCCTCGAAGCACCGTGACGAGGTCACTGTGCTCGAGTACGCCAGCCCGATAAGCGTCCATCGCCTGACGAACCTTGGGGTCAGCTACTCCTGGGTCATCGCCAAACCCAGGATCGGGGATCGAGGTCATGGTGGCGGTGGCGGTTGCTACAACCGGCAGGCGTGGATATCGGTCACGATAATTCCGCGGCCACCGAGTTCGTAGAGGTCGTCCATGATCCGGTGGACTTCACGTTTGGGAACCATGGCGCGTACGGCCACCCAACCTTGATCGTGCAGCGGCGATACGGTGGGAGATTCAACGCCGGGAGTGATCGCGCAGGCGCGATCAACGAGTTCGGCACGGATGTCATAGTCCACGAGGACGAAAGTCCTCGCTGCGATGACGCCTTGGATCCGGCGCACGAACGTGTCAAGCGCGGGATCACTCTTAGCGCCGCGGCGGCGTACAAGCAGCGCCTCACTCCGGAGAACCGGCTCACCGATTATTTCGAGGCCGGCTTGACGAAGCGTCGTGCCCGTGGCGACGACATCAGCCACCGCATCGGCGACACCAAGCCTCACCGCATTTTCCACCGCTCCATCGAGCTTCACGATCGTGGCGTCGATCCCGACGTCACTGAGGTAGGACTCAAGAACGCCCGGATACGAAGTGGCGATGCGTTTGCCAGCGAGTTGGATCACCTCGGAAAAGGAGCCGCGCGGAACGGCAACGCGAAACGTCGACGGCCCGAATCCGAGGTCGAGGATGGACTCCGCGTCGGCGGCAGAGTCCAGCAACAAGTCCAGCCCCGTGATGCCAACATCAAGGGTCCCCGACCCGACGTATATCGCGATATCGCGTGGTCGCAGGAAGAAGAACTCTGCATCGTTGTCCGGATCCTGAACGACGAGTTCGCGCATCGTGGCTGACTGCAAATATCCCGCCTCGCGCAACATCTCTCGAGACGGCTCAGACAACTGACCCTTGTTGGGTAATGCGACGCGCAACACGGCGAACTCCAGTCCTAGTTTTCGTAAACGGCCTCGATGTTTCCAACGGCCTCGATGTTTCGGCCTAGAGGCGCGAATTGACGTCGTCGAGTGTGATGCCACGAGCCAGCATCAAGACTTGCACGTGATAGAGCAGTTGCGAGATTTCCTCGGCAGCACGGTCTGGGGTTTCATGCTCGGCGGCCATCCAAACTTCAGCGGCTTCTTCGACCACCTTCTTGCCGATTTCATGCACGCCTGCCGTGAGAAGTTCAACGGTGCGTGAGTGCGGATCGCCCACGCCGTTGTGGTGCGCCGCCGCCTTAAGCGCGAGTTCGGCGTACAACTCGTCGAAGGATTTCACGGGCGTCACGGTAGTGAGCCCGACTTCCGCAGGATCAGTGCGGTCGCCAACGCGGCTTCGGTTGCCTCCTGGCCCTTGTCTTCGGTTGAGTCGGGCCCACCTGCGCGCTCGAGCGCTTGCGCCTCAGTGTCGCAAGTGAGCACCCCAAACCCGACCGCCACTCCGGTGTCGAGCGCCACCCGGGTCAGGCCATCAGTCGCGGCACGACAGACGTACTCGAAATGGGGGGTGCCCCCTCGCACAACCACCCCCAGGGCGACCACCGCGTCCGCACCGGATAGGGCGGCATGCAAGGCGACGACAGGGAGTTCAAACGTGCCAGGAACTCGTATCACGTGCGCCTCGACCGAATACTGCTTACACGTACGTTCGGCGCTTGCGATCAGATTCTCCATGAGCGCTGGGTGCCAGGATGACGCCACGACGACGACTCGCATGCCAGCGCAGTCAACCAAGTCAATTCCAGGCACCCCGCCACTCATCGCATCCCGGCCGCTCACGTGTTGTCCTTCACTCGACCCTCAACATCCACGTCGCCGAGCTTTCCCATGTCGGCGTCCATGCTCAAGTCGTGGCCCATCCGATCTCTCTTCGTCCGCAAGTACGCGACGTTGTGATCGTTGGGCGTGATCTCCAAAGGAACGCGATCGACGATCGTGAGTCCGTAGCCTTCCAGACCTGCTCGTTTTGTCGGGTTGTTGCTCAACAGCCGCATGCTGCGCACGCCCAGGTCGGCCAGGATCTGCGCGCCAGTGCCGTAGTCGCGAGCATCCGCAGGCAAACCGAGCTCGAGATTCGCCTCGACGGTGTCAGCGCCACCGTCTTGAAGTTGATATGCCTGCAACTTGTGCAGGAGGCCGATGCCTCGCCCTTCGTGACCCCGCACGTAGAGGACGACACCGCGCCCTTCGGCCGCGACCCGCGCCAACGCCGCGTGCAGTTGCGGTCCGCAGTCACAGCGTTGGGAACCAAAGACGTCACCTGTCAAACACTCGGAATGGACCCGAACGAGAACGTCTTCCCCGTCTCCAATTTCGCCAAAGACAAGGGCGATGTGTTCGATGCCATCAAGACGGCTGTCGTATCCCACCGCGGTGAATGTCCCATGCAGGGTCGGAAGTCGAGTCTCCGCCACTCGTTCGACTTGGCTTTCGGTGCGTCGCCGGTAGGCGATCAAATCCGCGATAGAGATCATCACGAGTGAGTGCGCTTCGGCGAAGTCTCGAAGCGCAGGTGCCCGCATCATTGAGCCGTCGTCGTGGACGATTTCGCAGATTGCCGCGGCTGGCGTCAGTCCGGCCAGACGCGAAAGATCCGGTCCGGCTTCGGTATGCCCGGGTCGGCGAAGCACACCTCCTTCAACTGCACGCAGCGGAAATACGTGACCGGGTCGGGTGAGTTCGAATGCCTCTGTTGCCGAATCCGCCAACACTCGAATGGTGCGAGAGCGATCCGATGCCGAGATCCCCGTCGACGTTCCATCTCGTGCATCGACGGATATGGCGTACGCAGTGCCCTTCTTGTCTTCGTTGACTCGCGTCATGGGGGGCAAGTGGAGTCGATCCAAGTCGTTGCCCTCCATCGCAACGCAAATGACCCCTGAGGTGTATCGGATCATGAAGCCCACGAGTTCCGGCGTTGCCCGAGCCGCGGCAAAGATCAAGTCACCTTCGTTCTCGCGGTCTTCATCGTCAACAACAACCACGGCCTTGCCGGCAGCGATCGCAGCGATCGCGTCGTCGATTGAATCGAGACGGATCTCTCGTGCGGGGCTCTCGCTTGGCATAGTCGCGATCACGTGTCCTCTACATCGGTCGAACTGATAGTGGTGCGCCACAGAGTGAGCCGTTCGACGTATTTCGCCACGACGTCGACTTCAAGGTTAACAACCGTTCCGACGGTGGCACGCCCGATCGTGGTGAGTTCGCGGGTTGTCGGGATTAGCGACACTTCGAACCAGTCGTCTCCCACTGCTGACACCGTCAACGACACTCCATCGACGGTGATGGAGCCCTTTTCGACGACATAGCGAGCGGTGTTGCGCGGCATGGCGATGCGTACGACGTCCCAATGCGTTCCGACTTCGCGGGCGCTGACGATCCCCGTTGCATCGACGTGACCCTGGACGAGGTGCCCACCAAGTCTGGTGTGCAATTGAAGAGGGCGTTCAAGGTTTACGGCGGCTCCAGCGGACAGCGATCCAAGCGAAGTTCGCCGCATGGTTTCGCCCATCACATCAGCGCTGAACTCCCCACCTCCACAAGCGACGACGGTGAGGCACACCCCGTTCACCGCAATCGAGTCTCCGGGGCGGGCATCCGAGGTGACTATTGGACCGGAGATGACGAGTCGAGCCGCGCCATCGTCGAACAGTTCGATGTCACGCAGGGATCCTGACTCCTCAACAATTCCGGTGAACATCAGTTGTCTCCTGCGACGAGCCGAATACGTACATCGGCGCCGACTTGGGCGACATCGACCACATCGAAGCGATGCGCGTCGATCAATGTGGAAACCCCAATATCGGTAAGAACACTCGTGCCCGAGCCAACGAGGATTGGCGCGACATACCAGCGGACCTCATCGATGAGATCAGCCGCGACAAAACTCGAGGCGAGGCGAGGTCCGCATTCGATCAGGGCAGACAGCAGGCCATCGGCATGCAACTGCGACATGGCCTTGGGGAGGTCGTGGCTGCGGACCTGCTGGCTCGGCGACGAATCATCGAACACCCGGGCCTGCCGTGGAACCTCGGTCGTCCCTACAACGACACGGAGCGGTTGATGATCGTGCAAAGTGCCGTCTGGATTGCGGGCTGTCAGCGACGGGTCATCCGCGATAACCGTCCCGGTACCCGTAATCACGGCATCGACGTCGCGTCGCAACTGGTGCACCTCCGCACGCGCCGCAGGTCCGGTAATCCATCGGCTGCTTCCATCCGCCGCGGATACGAAGCCGTCGAGCGTCGAGGCCACTTTCCAGATGGTGTACGGCCGTCCAGCTCGCGCCGATCGCAGCCAGCCCGGATTCAAAGCGCGGACCGAATCAGCCTCCAAGCCAACGGATATCTCGATCCCAGCGTCACGCATTCGCTCGGCTCCGCCGCCACCCACCGACGAGGGATCATTTATGGCGTAGACGACGCGGCGTATGCCGGCCGCAATCACAGCATTCGCACAAGGGCCGGTACGACCGACGTGCGCGCATGGTTCGAGGGTGACCACCAATGTTGCTCCCCTGGAGCGAGTTCCGGCGCCATCTAACGCGTGGATTTCTGCGTGCGCGGTGCCAGCGCCCATGTGAAAGCCTTCCCCGACAACCTCACCATCCGCGCCGATGATCACCGCTCCCACGCGTGGGTTAGGCCCGAGCGGCGCCGCAGGGTCACGGGCCAATTCCAGTGCGCGATGCATCGCTGCTGCTTCAACTGCCAGAACTTCGGCCGACACTTCGCTTCCCACCATCGCGACTCACCCACCGATCGATGGCGAGCACCACCAGGACGCCTCTGTGGACTTCTCTGCCTGCGCGCGTAAGCCGCGCACGGCTGAATCCACGTCGGCCGCCCCGAAGACAGCTGATCCCGCCACGAACACGTCGGCACCCGCCTCGGCGCAAATTCCGATCGTGTCGGGGTCAATGCCACCGTCGACCTGAATCCAGAGATCCAAGTCGTGACCTTTGGCCAGTTCGCGAGTCTTGCGAATCTTGGGTACGACCACATCGAGGAACTTCTGCCCACCAAAGCCGGGCTCGACCGTCATGACCAGCAACATGTCGAGTTCGACTAACAGACCGGCGTACGGCTCGATCGCCGTGGCCGGTTTGAGGGCCATCCCGGCGCGGGAACCTATCTCGCGCAGTGTCCGAGCGAGTCGCACCGGCGCGTGCGCGGCTTCCACGTGAAAAGTGACCGACCCAGCACCTGCCTCCGCGTATTGGGGAGCCCATCGATCGGGATCGTCGATCATGAGATGGCAATCCACGGGCAGCGACACCGTGCGCAAAAGGCTTTCGACGACCGGTAGCCCCAGAGTCAGATTTGGCACGAAGTGGTTATCCATCACGTCGACGTGCAGCCAATCCGCGGAGTCAGCGACCGAGGCACACTCGGCCGCGAGATTGGCGAAGTCTGCCGAAAGAATGCTCGGCGAGATTTGGATGCCCACCTACGCAGGGTATCTAGGTGCGTCTGAGCAGGGCGAGGTACATGGCGTCCGTACCGTGAATGTGGGGCCAGAGTCGAACATCGGGACCGGTGCCCAGATCGTCCACCTCGGGCAACGTCGCTCGGGCATCGAGGCGTACGACATCACCGCGTTCTCGGATCACGTCGTTGACTACCAAGTCCGTTTCGGCGATATGTGGGGAGCAGGTGACGTACGCGACCACACCCCCCGGGCGCACTGACTCGAACGCAGTTCTCAGCAGCGCGCGTTGGAGAGGGCCGAGAGTGGCCAAGTCGGCTGGTGTCCGACGCCAACGTGACTCCGGACGCCGACGCAAGGATCCGAGTCCCGTACAGGGCGCATCGACGAGTACTCGATCGAAACTGGCTGGCTCCCATGCCATCCGCCATTTACCGTCCCCCGGCGCCGCAGCGTCACTGGTCACGACGTGGTGATCCGGGCCGTAGAGCGAGAGTGCTTGGCGGACAAGTTGAGCACGGTGATCGTGGACTTCATTGGCCGTCAGTCGCGCACCGCACTCCTGCGCGAGGCCGGCCAACAGTGCGGCCTTGCCACCAGGGCCCGCGCAGAGATCCAGCCATTGCTCGTTGGCAGCTCTCTCCACGTCAGCGCTCTCCACGTTGACGCTCTTCACTGGCTCCAAGGCCACCCGACTCAACGCGAGCGCGACCAGTTGGCTGCCTTCATCTTGGACGCCGGCGCGTCCGTCCCGAATTTGCGCAATGGTCCACGGGGCGCCGGACTCCAGAAGCACGGCGTACGGGGACCATCGGCCCGGACTACGACCGGGGATCGCGAGGAGTTCCGCTGGTGTCGACAAACCCGGACGTGCCACCAAGGTCACCGTCGGCCGCACGTTGTTGGCGTCGATCAGCTCAGCGGTCCGGTCCCATGACTCTGCTGCGAGCACCGAGCCAGATCCGAGAGCATCGCGAAAGGCGGTCACGATCCAGCGAGGATGCGAACCCGCTATCGACAGATGTCCTAACGGATCGGTTTCCATCGGCGGCGCGACGATTGCGATCCACTGGTCGCGGTCGTTAGCCGCGACCTTGCGCAGCACGGCATTCACTAACCCGGCTGGGCCCGCAGTACTGACTCTGCGAGCAAGGTTCACGGTCGCGGCAACCGCGGCATGCGAGGGCACTCGCATCTCGAGAAGTTGGTAGGCGCCGAGACGAAGCAGATCCAGAACCGCAGGATCCAATTGTTCCAAAGGACGGTCGACACACGCCGCGAGAACAGCGTCGAGGAGCCCGCGCATGCGCAACGTGCCATAGACAAGTTCGGTGGCAAACGCGGCATCACGATCGGAAAAACCCTGCTGCTCCGCGCGCGGCGTGCGATGCGTTCGCTCTCGGAGATCCCGCAACTTGGCCGGAAGCAGGAGGTTGGCGTACGCATCAGATTCGTGTACTTCACGGATGACGTCGTAGGCAATTTCACGAGCCAAATCTGGTGTCGTCTTTCGAGCCTGGGGCGGTTTACGCGAGGTAGCCACCAGACTCCAGTCTCAACCCGCGCGCCCAATCAGCCGCGTTCATTCGCTTCTTTCCCTGCGCGGCGACTTCACCGAGGACGACTTCATGGCTGCCGGTCCCTACTCGGAGGCGATTCTTCTCCACCGCGATCTCCCCTGGACCCAGTGAAGCGTGGTCCCCGAGCAGTGCAATTGGTCCGACCTTGATGCGCGTGCCGCTAAATTCAGTCCAGGCGCCCGGTGCCGGCGTGCATGCGCGGATCTGGCGATCGATGTGCAATGCAGGATCCGCCCAGGCGATGTGGGCGTCATCAACGCTGAGTTTTGGCGCGATGCTGACTCCCTCGGTGGGTTGAGGTGTGGGTCTTAGCGCGCCGCTTTCGATGCCGTCGAGTGTCGCCACCAGCAGAGTCGCGCCGCTGATCGCGAGGCGACTCAGCAGATCGCCACTGGTGTCAGCGGGACCGATTGCCTCGGTCACTACGCCGAAGACCGGGCCGGTATCCAGGCCCTCTTCGAGCCGGAACGTGCTCGCACCCGTGACGTCGTCACCGTGCAAGATGGCGTGTTGAACCGGTGCAGCTCCTCGCCAAGCCGGGAGCACCGAGAAGTGCAGGTTGATCCAGCCGTACTTCGGAATGTCGAGTGCGGGTCGTGGGATGAGTCCGCCGTACGCCACGACGGGTGCGCAGTCTGGCGCCAATTCCTTGAGTCGCTGATGAAAGTCGGCATCGTTGGCACGGGCCGGTGTCAGAGTCTCGATTCCCGTGAGGGCGGCTCGCGCGGCTACGGGCGATGCCACGAGGGATCGACCGCGTCCCGCGGGCGCGTCCGGACGTGTGACGACCGCTACAACCTCGTGACGCGACGCAAGAATCGCATCGAGTGCCCGAACAGCAACGTCGGGCGTACCCGCGAAGATCACCCGCACGTCAAACCTTTCCCCACCATATTGAGGCGCCTACAGCCAGCCGGAGCGGATGGGGTGCGGAGAATTTTTGATGATGGGGGTTGCATTCGTCAGTGTCGAGCCATCGCGCGCGCTGACCCCGGCGCCAAACCATTCCGCTTCACGAATCGCCTTCATTGCCTCCTTACGAGTGGCTGAATCAAGTCGGTCGATGAAGATCACGCCATCCAAATGGTCAGTTTCGTGCTGCACACAACGGGACATCAGCTCGGTGCCTTTGATCACGATGGGCTCACCATGCACGTTGAAACCCTTGGCCACGACTCCATAAGCGCGGACTGTGTTGAAGGCCAGACCGGGCAGGGACAGACATCCTTCGTCACCGTCTTGCGTCTCGTCGGAGAGATCAAGAACGGGATTGATCAAATGGCCAACTTCGTCGTCGACGTCAAAGGTGAAGACACGAAGTGACACACCAAGCTGTGGCGCCGCGAGTCCGGCGCCACCCGCGTCGAGCATGGTCTCCGCGAGGTCCTTGACCAAGGTTCGGAGTTCCTTGTCGAAGTCCACGACCCGCACTGCCGCCGTCGTGAGAACCGGGTCACCGAAGAGCCGGATCGGACGTACGCTCACGCGCTTCCTCCTCTGGCGACGATTTGCTCCGTAATTGGCGTTGCCTTGCTGCTTGTGCGTGGCACGCCGACCTCAGTGGGAGCCGACCCTGTGGAAGCCGAGTGTACGGAACCGGTTTACCTAGCCCAACACGACTGGATCCAAGCGGATCGTGACGGGGCCACCGACTTTGCCCGCACTACGAATTGCCGCACCTGCTCGCAGCGCAGTCGCCAAAGTGACGCCATCGTCGAGCGGGGCCGACGCCAACGCGCGGACCAATGCGACGCTCGGAGATTTGCCGACGCCTTGGGTGCGCTCGTAAGGAACAGGACCCAACACAGTCGTGGAGTCGGGCAGTCGAACGTGACTCAACAGCGAGGCCACATCCACGGCGGCCCCGACGAGTTCGGCCACACGCCACATCGGGGGAAGGCGCAACGCGGAGCGTTCGCGCAATTCGGTCTCAGCAAAACCGCCGGGGTCGTGTCGTACGAGGGCCTGAACAACTGCGAGATCGGACTCGGCGTGGACGACTATCTGGCCACCCCTATCCCCATCTTTCTGTTGATGCTGCTTACCGGGCGAACGTGGCCGCACCAGCGCGACGACGTTCATCCAGCGACGCAGAGTTTCCTCGGCCGCACGAAGATCGGGTCGGGCCAACATGCTTGCGGCGTCGAGAAGCAATGCGGCGCTGTAGCCGCCATCGGCGATCGGCTCCGCACCTGGAGTGCAGACCACCAAGGCAGGCTGAGAATCCACCCGATCGACTACCCCGCGACCGGCACTGTCACGTCCGCTCGTAATCACCTGGACACCAGGAAAAGCACGCCCCAATTCTTCGGCCGTTCGGCGCTCCCCTACGCGCATGGCCCGAAGCGCCGAGCCGTCACACGTGGGGCAACCCCAGTCCCCCGCCAACCTCCCGCACCAGGAACAGGCCGCGATCGCGTGACCTGAACTCAAGCTCAGTGGACCCGCACACGCGGTGCAACGCGCGGGGGCGCGGCAGCGCTGACAAGACAGGGCGGGGATATATCCACGGCGTGGAACCTGCACAAGCACTGGTCCGGACGTCAAGGCCTCTTTCGCGATCGCCCAGGCGACATGCGGTATTCGAGCGCTTCGCGCGGCCGGATCGCTCTCCAGTTCGCGATCACTCGCACCAGCGCCACCGGCGACCGTGACACGCGGCGCGCGCTCCCGAACATCAGCTCGTGGGCGAACAACCTCCCGGGCCCAACCGGTCGCAACCATCGACGCCGCTTCGACGCTCCGGCTGGTCGACCCAACAACAATCGCGGCGTTCAATAGCTCTGCTCGCATGGCCAACACGTCGCGTGCGTGCCAGTACGGCGCACGCGGGTCAGCGAGGCTGTCATCGCCGTCGTCCCACACGACGATGAGCCCCAAATTCCGTACCGGTGCGAACGATGCGGCGCGGGTGCCAATGACGACGCTCGTCCCTTCGCGAAGCGCACGCAGGAACTCGCCGTACCTTTGGCCGACACTTCCTTCTGCCGTCAAGGTGGCATAACAGCCAGGGCCAAGTGCGTCGTCGAGTGCCGAGGTAAGACGGGCAACCTCTCGGCTGTCCGGGACGACGACTAGCGCGCCGATGTTCACTGCGGCCGTGCGAGCGACCATCGCAGCCACCATGCTCGCCCAGTCATCGCCAGGCGCGACCGTCCACACAGCTCGTGGTCCCTGGGCTTGCTTGACTCGTTCAACAAGGGCCTCTCCGCCAAGATATTCGCGCCATTGACCGGCGTTGCTTGACGGAATCGCCGTGACGCTTTCCTCGGTGATCCGCTTCCCCGTGACTCGCTTTTCCGTCGCTGCATGGCGTGGCGGTACCGCAGACCTCAAGACATCAGCGAGAGATCCCGCGTAACGATCTGCGACTCGGCGACACAGGGCAGCGATGTCCGCGCGCAACACCACTTCGTCGGAGACGACACTCGTGAGGAGGCTGAGCGCCCGTTGGGAGTCCGATTCGGAACGCCGTTCAAGAATGAAGCCATCTACTAACTTTCCAGCAAAACGCACCCTGACGCGTACGCCAGGTTGTGCGGTTTGCGACATGGACTCCGGCACGTTGTAGTCGAAAGGCCGATCCAGATGTGGGAGCGAGATGTCGACAGCAACACTGGCGACCGGATTCGTCTCAGCGAGCGCGATGACGGGCTTCGGATGCTTCTTTGACTTCCGCGACGAATTAGCCGACTTGCCAGCGTCGAGGGAGAGTTGCTCCGATTCCTCGGTCACATCCCCACTGCGGATCGCAACGCATCAACGCGGTCAGTGCGCTCCCACGTGAAGTCGGCAACGTCGCGCCCGAAGTGTCCGTAGGCAGCAGTCTGGCGATAGATCGGTCGCAACAGATCAAGGTCACGAATGATGGCCGCTGGCCGAAGGTCGAATACCTGCAACACGGCCTCTTGAATCGCGTCATCGCCGAAGGTCCCCGTACCGAACGTCTCGACGAACACTCCCACGGGTGCCGCCTTGCCAATCGCGTACGCCACCTGCATTTCACATCGAGTTGCGAGACCCGCCGCGACGATGTTCTTCGCCACCCACCGCATGGCGTACGCAGCGGATCGATCAACCTTCGACGGATCCTTGCCCGAGAAGGCGCCACCGCCGTGGCGAGCCATCCCGCCGTAGGTGTCGACGATGATCTTGCGCCCTGTGAGTCCGGCGTCGCCCATAGGGCCACCGACCTCGAAACGACCGGTCGGATTTACCAACAGTCGGTAGTCCGTCGTATCGAGCGAAGCGGCCACCAAGGAGGGATCGTTGAGTACGGCGTCCACGACGTGCTTGCGGATTTCGGGGGTCAATACATTGTCGAGGTCTACGTCGCTCGCGTGCTGGCTCGACAAGACGACGGTGTCCAACCGGATGGGCCGATCGCCGTCGTACTCGATCGTTACTTGAGTCTTACCGTCAGGCCGCAGGTACGGCAGCGTCGCATCCTTGCGCATGGCGGTGAGTTGCTGCGCGAGTTGATGAGCCAGCGAGATCGGCAGCGGCATGAGTGACAACGTTTCGTCGCACGCGTACCCGAACATCAGACCCTGGTCTCCGGCACCTTGTCGGTCCAAGGGGTCGACCGAACCTTGTGAGCGCTCTTCAACCGCGTCGTCGACACCTCGGGCGATGTCCGGTGACTGTTTGCCGATTGATACCGACACCCCACAAGACCAACCATCGAAGCCCTTGACCGATGAGTCGTAACCGATGTCGAGGACAACACCGCGGACAATTTCGATGACGTCGGCGAAGCCGGTCGTCGTCACTTCTCCTGCGACGTGGACCTGGCCGGTCGTCAACATCGTCTCGACGGCCACTCGACTGGCCGGGTCTTGCCGGAGCAGGTCATCGAGAATCGCGTCGCTGATTTGGTCGGCCATTTTGTCCGGATGACCCTCAGTGACCGACTCAGAGGTGAACAGTCGTCGCGACACTCAGAACTCCTACACAATCGACGCGGACGCGGAGCCGACTCCTGCGATTCAGGGGCCGCTGAACACATTACCAACGGGCGGTGACGTGATCCCACACTATGTCGGCGAGGTCTTCCTTGGAGGTCAATGCGATTGCCACACTTGTCCCGTCGGCGGCCACGAGAACCGCCTTGTTGTCTAGCTTCTCGAAGCCCCGGTCGATCCCCACTTCGTTGATGACCATGAAATCGCAACCCTTGGCGACTAGCTTTGCCCGGCCGTGATCCAGAACGGACCCGTGGGCATCGCCGGTTTCGGCCGCGAATCCGACGATGATTTGGGCTGCCTCGTGACCTCCGCCATGTGCGCTGTCGCCCTGTGCGCTGTCGCCCTGTGAACTACGACGGCGAGCGACAAGTTCGGCGACGACGTCACTTGTGCGCTCGAGCTTGATGTCCGTCGCGGCTCCCATAGTTGACTCGCCGGACTTCTTGATCTTGGTACTAATGTACGTCGAGGGTCGGAAGTCTGCGACCGCGGCGGCCATCACAATCGCGTCCGCGTCACGGGAGTTTTCCAGGACCGCGACACGCAATTCTTCGGCGGTTCCGACTCGTACGACCTTGGCGCCCGCGGGGTCCGGCAAAGACACATTGGCCGAAATCAACACGACCTCGGCGCCGCGCGCCAGCGCCGTCACGGCTAACGCATAACCCTGTCGCCCGCTCGACCGATTGCCGACAAATCGCACCGGGTCGATCGGTTCACGGGTTCCACCCGCAGAGACGACGACTCGTCGCCCCTCGAGATCGGCCAACACATCAACGCCCGCTGCGCGTCGCGCGAGGACTCGGTGAACCACCCGAGCCAACTCTTCGGGTTCTGGCAACCGTCCCGCCCCAGAATCAGACCCCGTGAGTCGACCTATGCCGGGGTCCAAGACGCGGATGCCGCGGCGCCGAAGAATCGCGACGTTCTCCACGGTGGCCGGGTGTTCCCACATCTCGGTATGCATCGCTGGCGCAAAAATCACTGGTGCGCGAGTCGTCAACAAGGTGTTAGTCAGCAAGTCGTCGGCCAAGCCGTGCGCGGCCTTGGCGATGAGGTCGGCAGTAGCCGGCGCGACAATGACCAAATCGGCTTCTCGGCCGATTCGAACGTGCGGCACATCGTGGACGTCGTCCCACACCTCGGCACTCACACGGTGCCCTGACAACGCTTCCCACGTGGGTTTGCCGACAAAATTCAATGCCGCTCTCGTCGGAACGACGCGTACATCGAGTCCCGATTCGGTCAGGAGCCGCAAGAAGTGGGCGACTTTGTACGCCGCGATTCCACCACCAACACCCAGAACGACGCGTTGGCTCATGGGGTCACGGATTAGCCGAGCGGGCCGTCGAACGGATCGAGGCTGCTGACCGCTACCGGTTCAGGCGCAGTCCCGTCATCGGGTACCGAGGACAACAGCCCACTGTTGATCTCGCGCAAGGCGATCGACAGCGGCTTCTCCTGCACGTGAGTTTCAACGAGCGGGCCGACGTACTCCAGCAGTCCCTCGGACAGGCTTGAGTAGTAAGAATTGATCTGGCGAGCTCGCTTTGAGGCGTAGATCACCAAGGCGTATTTGGAGTCGGTCGCTTCGAGGAGTTCGTCAATCGAGGGGTTGGTGATGCCCTCGGGCTGGGCGGCAATGCCTGACACGTCAGGTGCTCCTCGTCGCTGGGATTCTGTGCGCTCTACTGGCGCAGACCTGTCAAGCGTACCAACTGATCAGCTGCTTCTTGGACCGAGGAGTTCACGATCGTGACGTCAAACTCACGCGCAGCGGCCAATTCCACCTCAGCGCGGGCCAAGCGCCGCTCGACCACCTCAGGGTTTTCGGTCCCTCGCCCCTCGAGTCGCTCTACCAGATCGGCCCACGTGGGCGGTGTTAGGAACACCAACACTGCTTCGGGCATCGACGCCCGGATTTGCCGCGCTCCCTGCAACTCGATCTCCAGTAGCACCGGGGTCCCTTCCGCCAACTTCGCGAGTACGGGTTCGCGCGGTGTGCCGTAGAAGTGACCCGCGAACTCGGCCCACTCCAACAGCCCTCCGGTGGTGACCAGGTGAGCAAAAGTGTCCTCGGACACGAAGTTGTAATGGATGCCATCGATCTCACCGGGACGAGGGGCCCGCGTCGTGGCCGACACCGAGATCCAAATCTCGGGGACTAACTCGCGAACGGCGTGGACCACTGTGCTCTTGCCGACTCCGCTGGGTCCAGATAAAACCACCAACGTGGCCATCGCGACCACTAAGACACGAGATGTGGTTCGAACTCTTGGGTCAGCGCCGCAATCTGGTGAGTTCCCAAACCGCGGACTCGTCGAGTCTCCGCGATACCGATCCGCTCCATGATTTGGCGGGCACGCACCTTGCCAACACCTGGCATCGACTCCAACAGTGCCGATACCCGCATCTTTCCGACGATGCGTCCGTCAGCGTCATCAATTTGCCCATCGGCCATGACTTGCGACAGCGACGCACCGGAATGCTTGAGGCGGTTGCGAACCTCGGCGCGAACTGCACGCGCTTCGGCAGCTTTGACTAGCGCAGCGGCCCGTTGTTCTGGCGTGAGGGCTGGCAGAGCCACGGCGACGTCCTCCGGGGTAAGTAGATTGGCTGGCGCGGTGAACCTAGCGACTACCTGGGCTCGCGATCAATCCGCCCAGCGATTCTTGGTCGAGTTGCTCGCAAATCTCGCGCACCGCGAGCGCGGGATCTGATGCCGCTGTGATGGGTCGTCCGATCACCAGCAGGTCGGCCCCCGCGGCCAACGCGGCCGACGGAGTCGCGACCCGGGCCTGGTCGCCGACGCTCGATCCGGCTGGCCGCACTCCCGGAGTGACGAGAACGACGTCGGGTCCGACTTCAGCCCGCACCGCGGCAACTTCCTGGGGCGAGCACACCAACGCGCGAGCGCCGGACCGTACCGCCATCGCCGCCAGCCGGCGTACTGCCACGTCCGCCGGACCACGCAGACCGATCGCGTCCAGATCGGTTGCGGACAGCGACGTGAGCACGGTTACTGCAGTGATCAGTGTGTCGGGTAATTCCAAGGCGGCCGCTTCGATCATCGCTGGGCCACCAGCAGCATGCACGGTGAGAAATCGTGGCCTCAGACCCGCAACGGATCGTGCCGCACCCGCGACTGTGTGCGGAATGTCGTGCAACTTGAGATCTAAGAAGATGTCGCATCCGCCGCTTGCTTCGCGGGCAAGCCGTACTGCATCGGCGCCGTCGCGAAGGTAGACCTCAAGTCCGACCTTCATCGTCGATACCAGAGGTCCGGTTGCCTTCGCCCACACGCCGACTGTCTCGAGGTCCGGAGCGTCAAGCGCCACCGCGATCGGACCCCGCATCAGCTGTGCCGATTTAGGCGTCGCCGATTCATTCATCCCTCGACACCGGATTCGAATTCGCTGTCAGCGCCAGCGACCGTGTCCCACGTTCCGTCGCTGCCGTAGTGCGCGACGCTGACCACGCCACCGGGTCCCGCTATCGGCTCAGGCTCGCGGTGCGCGTACCCGATCGCGTCGGTGAACCGCTCAAACCCTCGTTCTGCCAATGCATCTCGTAGCTGGGCGAGCACCTTCACCGGTGCCGCAGGGTCGTTGAATATCGCAGTCCCGACGCTCACGGCACTTGCACCCGCGAGAACGAACTCCAGCGCGTCCATGCCGGTACGAATCCCGCCCATCCCCAGGATTGGAACGTCGGGAAACGCTGCATGGACTTGATAGACTGCGCGAACTGCGATTGGTCGAATTGCCGGACCGGAGAGACCACCAGTTACGCCCGCCAAGGCCGGGCGCATGGTGTCAGGGTTGATGACCATCCCTAGCAACGTGTTGATCATCGATAAGCCATCTGCGCCCGCGTCAATGCACGCCTTGGCAATGGACACGATGTCGGTGACGTCAGGACTCAACTTCGCGAAGATTGGTATCCCGGGTGCGCTGTTGCGCGTCACGGCCGCGATGACTGATGAGGCGGCGTACGGATCGCAGGCAAAAACCATGCCGCGGTCTTCAACGTTTGGACACGAGATATTTACTTCGATGGCGGTGAGATCTGGGACGTGGCGTAGGCGCTGGGCGAGTCGGGTGTACTCGTCAACCGAGCCACCCGCGATGGAGACAACGGCGCGTGCCCCCCGCTCACGCAACCAGGCGAGATCTTTGTCGAGGAACGCATCAATCCCCGGGCCTTGCAGGCCGATGGAGTTGAGCATTCCCGCCGGTGTTTCAGCCATCCGCGGCGTTGCCCGACCCGACCGAGCGTTGACCATGATGCTCTTAGTGACGATGGCGCCCAGGCTTGAGACGTCGAAGAACTGATCGAGTTCCCGCCCACTTGCCGCGCACCCCGAGGCGGTAAGAACGGGGTTTGGTAGGCCCGACGACGCTAACGACGTGCGCATGTCGACCTCAGGCAAGTCGCGAACTTCCTTGGGTAAGGGTCCGTGCCCGATCACCGCCCGTGTCATCAGTGTCCACTCATAACTGGCGCACCAACGCAGTCCGCCGGGATCGTCCCGACGTCGTCCCAGCGCACCCGGTCACCGCGGAACACCGGACCCTCGACGCACGACCTGACCATCCGGGTTACACCGGAATCATCAATGACCGGAAGCACACACGTCATGCACACTCCCACCCCACAAGCCATAGATTCTTCGACGGCGCACTGACTGTGTGCGCCGTGTTCTTCGGCTTGTTTAGCCACCGCCGCAAGCATTCCCATCGGCCCACACGCGTACACGACGTCAGCTTCGACGCGCTTCAGAACTGCGGGAAGAATGTCGGTGACGCGGCCACGCTCGCCGACCGATCCATCTTCGGTCGCGATCGTCAAGGTCGCTGCCATCCGTTTGGCATCCAGGACCCCGAAGAGTTTGTCCTCCGTCGAGGCTCCGAGCACCACGTCCACGCGGCAGCCACGTGCGCGCAACGCGTCGGCCAACATGAACATTGGAGCTGAGCCGTATCCACCCGCGACGAGAACGCACGACACCTGTTCGCGTGGCAAAGAGAACGGTCGACCTAACGGACCGACGATGTCGATAACGTCATGGCGATGTCGCTCCGCCAGCCAGGCAGTGCCCTTGCCGTGCACCGCGAAGACCACGTCGAGCGTGCCGCCGTAGACCCCACGCGACTGCACGCGATGGACGGAGAAAGCACGGCGCAACAACATGCCGGTGTTTTCCCCACCCACGGACAGAGCCACGAAGTGACCAGGTCTGGTGAGCTCCGGCAGGCCCGGGGCAGTCAACGTGAGCACGTGATAAGACCCGGCCCGTCGCAGCGACAATACTTCGCCGCGGATCTGAACCGGCATCAACGACCACTCTCCCTCGTCGAGGGGATCTCGCCCCTGCGTAGTGCTTCCAGGTCCTTCGCGTACTCCTGAAGCGACCGTACGCCGACCTCACCCGCGAGCAGCGCCTCGATACCTTGTACGGCTGCGGCAAGGCCTTGAACGGTGGTGATGCAGGCAACCCCCTTGGCGACGGCCGCCGTGCGGATTTCGTACCCATCCAACCGCGCTCCCACCCCGAACGGGGTGTTGACGATCAAGTCGATGTCACCGCTCATGATCGCTTCGATCGTCGTCGGTTCGCCCTGCGGTCCGATCCCCTCGTAGTGCTTCCGGATCACTGACGCTTTCACGCCATTGCGACGCAGCACTTCCGCAGTTCCTGCCGTGGCCATGATGTCGAATCCCAAATCGGCAAGGCGCTTGACCGGGAAAATCATCGTGCGCTTGTCTCGGTTAGCGACCGAGACGAAGACGCAGCCCGATGTGGGAAGTCCGGAGTTGTACGCCGCCAATTGTGACTTCGCGAACGCGATTCCAAACTCTGAATCGATGCCCATGACTTCGCCGGTGGAACGCATCTCAGGACCGAGGATCGTGTCGACTCCATGAAAGCGTCCAAACGGCAAGACTGCCTCTTTCACCGCGATTGGCGCTCCGTCCGGAACCCAACCGCCGTCACCAACAGCCGGAAGCAGTCCTTCGTCGCGCAACGTGGCGATGGATTCACCCATGACGACCCGAGCCGCGGCTTTCGCCAACGGCACCGCTGTCGCCTTGGACACGAACGGAACTGTTCTCGACGCGCGGGGGTTGGCTTCGAGGACGTAAAGAACGTCGGAGACCAACGCGTACTGAACGTTGAGGAGTCCTTGGACTCCCACGCCGCGCGCGATCGCTTCGGTACTCGCGCGAATTCGCGCAATGTCTTGCTGGCCCAGGGTGATGGGTGGCAGCGCACACGCGGAGTCGCCGGAGTGGATGCCCGCTTCCTCGATGTGCTCCATGACGCCACCCAGGAACAGTTCCTCGCCATCGAAAAGCGCGTCGACATCGATCTCGACTGCGTCATCGAGGAATCGGTCCACCAGAACCGGGTGCTCGGGGCTTGCTTGGGTTGCGCGCTCGAGGTAGTCGGCCAACATGGAATCGTCGTAGACGATTTCCATTCCGCGCCCGCCCAACACGTAGGAGGGACGAACGAGGACTGGATATCCGATGTCCTCGGCAATCGCTCGGGCTTGCTCGTAGGACGAGGCCATGCCGTGTTTCGGGGCGGGGAGCCCTGCTTCTGCGAGCACCCGACCGAACGCGCCGCGTTCCTCCGCGAGATGGATCGCCTCCGGTGTCGTGCCCATAATCGGCACGCCGTTGTTTTTGAGGGCTTGGGCCAAACCCAGGGGTGTCTGTCCCCCCAGTTGGCAAATCACACCCACGACCGGGCCGGCGAGACGCTCGGCATGCACGACTTCCAGCACGTCTTCTAGCGTCAGTGGTTCGAAGTAGAGACGGTCGGAGGTGTCGTAGTCCGTGGAGACCGTCTCCGGGTTGCAATTCACCATGACGGTTTCGTAGCCCGCGTCACGCAAGGTCATAGCCGCGTGCACGCACGAGTAGTCGAACTCAATGCCTTGACCGATTCGGTTGGGTCCCGAACCAAGGATGAGTACGGCAGGTCTAGTGCGACTTTCGACTTCCGTCTCCTCGTCGTACGTGGAGTAGTGGTACGGCGTCTTCGCCGCAAACTCAGCGGCACACGTATCAACGCTCTTGTAGACGGGGCGTACGCCCAGGGCTTGACGAACTCCGCGAATTAGATCTTCAGAAACGCCGCGCAGAGACGCGATCTGGGCATCGGAGAATCCCGATCTTTTGACTCGTCGCAGCAAGTCAGGGCCCAAGTCATCGGCGGTGCGAATGACCTCGGCCAGCGCATTGATTCCTTCAATCTGGGCAAGAAACCACGGATCGATGTCAGTCGCCTCGTGGACATCATCGCGTGACGCACCCGCCCACAGCGCATGCTGCACGAGGGAAAGCCGCCCATCGTGTGGGATCCTCATCCTGTCCAACAGGTCCGGCACGTCAACGGCTGCGGGCGATTCCGGATTGCCAGACTGAGGCCAGGAGAAGACTGCTTCGGGTCGCTCGATGCTGCGAAGTGCCTTTTGCAGCGCCTCGGCAAAGTTCCGCCCGATCGCCATTGCCTCTCCCACACTCTTCATCGTGGTCGTCAGCGTGGGGTCGGCATTCGGGAACTTCTCAAAAGCAAACCGAGGCACCTTGACCACCACGTAGTCCAGCGTCGGTTCGAAGCTGGCAGGAGTTTCGCGGGTGATGTCGTTAGGGATCTCATCGAGGGTGTAACCAATCGCCAGCCGTGCGGCGATCTTCGCAATCGGGAAGCCAGTGGCTTTCGAGGCGAGTGCTGAGGATCGAGAAACACGTGGATTCATTTCGATGACGACCATGCGTCCGTCATCAGGATTGACGGCGAATTGGATGTTGCAGCCACCGGTGTCGACTCCCACAGCGCGGATAATCGCGATCCCGACATCGCGCATATGCTGGTATTCGCGATCAGTCAGCGTCAAGGCGGGGGCAACGGTGATTGAGTCTCCGGTGTGCACGCCCATCGGATCGATGTTCTCGATCGAACAGATGACCACGACGTTGTCCGCGTGGTCGCGCATGAGTTCGAGTTCGTATTCCTTCCACCCGAGGATCGACTCCTCGAGCAACACTTCATGAGTAGGCGACGCTTGCAGGCCCGCACCGGCGAAATGGCGGAGGTCTGCTTCGTTGTAGGCCATCCCGGATCCCGCCCCACCCATCGTGAAGGACGGTCGAACAACGACGGGGTAGTCGAGCACGTCAATCGCGGCTAGGCAGTCTTCGATGGAGTGGCAAATCACCGACTGCGCGCATTCACTTCCGAGGTCCGCGACGATCTGCTTGAACTTCGCTCGGTTTTCCCCGGACTCGATTGCCTCAACATTGGCACCGATGAGTTCGACGCCATACTCCTTGAGGACGCCGGCTTCGTGCAATGCCATCGCGGTGTTGAGCGCGGTCTGTCCCCCCAACGTGGCGAGCAAGGTGTCCGGACGCTCTCGCGCGATGATTTTCGCGACGATCTCAGGCGTGATCGGTTCGACATACGTCGCGTCGGCAAACTCCGGATCCGTCATGATCGTGGCCGGGTTGGAGTTGACCAGAATCACGCGCAGGCCCTCGGCCTTGAGTACCCGGCACGCTTGAGTTCCGGAGTAGTCAAATTCGCACGCTTGACCAATGACGATCGGTCCGGAACCAATCACCATGACGCTGGTGATGTCATCGCGGCGCGGCATCAGCGGCCACTCCCCTGTGACAAGGCACCGTGTGACTGTGCGCCGTGTGACTGTGCGCCCATCAGTTCTAGGAACCGGTCGAAGAGGTAGACCGAGTCGTGCGGACCGGCGGCCGCTTCGGGGTGGTACTGGACACTGAACGCAGGCCGATCCAGACAACGCAATCCCTCGACAACATCATCGTTGAGACAAATGTGGCTGACTTCGACACGGCCGTACGGCGTTTCGCTGATCCGGTCGATCGGTGCATCGACAGCGAAGCCGTGGTTTTGCGCGGTGATCTCAACCCGACCAGTGGCGCGATCAAGCACCGGTTGGTTGATGCCACGATGGCCGAACTTCAACTTGTACGTGCCGAACCCCAACGCCCGCCCCAGTAGTTGGTTGCCGAAACAGATTCCAAAGAACGGTATCCGCCGATCCAAAACCTCACATAACAACGCGACTTGAGCGTCAGCTGTCGCCGGATCTCCAGGACCGTTGGAGAAAAACACACCATCAGGTCCACCGCCTTCGGCCGTTGAGCCAACTTCGGTTGAGTTGACACCGTTGACCGCCAACACTTCAGCGATCGACGATGTCGAAGGAAGTACGTGGACCTCGATACCTCGCTCGGCCATTAGTCGCGGTGTTGCCGACTTGATCCCCAGATCGATTGCCACGACCACGGCTCGGCGTTGGCCCACCGCAGGGATCACGTACGGCTGCACCGTCGATACTTGTGCTGCAAGCGCAGCCCCCGCCATCTGGGGACTCGCTTGAACTTTTGCGATCAGACTCGCGTCGTCGGTAATCGCATCTGCACCGCTGAAAATGCCCACGCGCATTGCCCCGCGATCTCGGAGATGGCGGGTAAGCGCGCGCGTGTCGATGTCACTAATACCCACGACGCCAAAAATCTTGAGTTCATCATCAAGTGATCGGGTGGCACGCCAGTTCGAGACCACCGGGGAGGGATCGCGTACGACGTACCCCGAAACCCAAATTCGCTGTGACTCCGGGTCCTCGTCATTGATGCCGGTATTGCCGACGTGGGGGGAAGTCATCACCACGATTTGGCGGTAATACGACGGATCGGTGAGGGTTTCCTGGTACCCGCTCATCCCAGTGGAGAACACTGCTTCGCCGAATGCTTCTCCGATCGCACCCATGGACTGGCCCCGAAAGATGCGGCCGTCTTCGAGGACCAGTAGCGCTTGCTCAGTCATCTATCCCTCTGTTCAAGTCCGGGTTCAAGTCCGGGTTGGTTGCTGTGCTCATGTCAACGAGGCTCGAGTCGAGCACGGTTGGTTGGCCGCGGAGGAAGGTGTGCGTCACCCGAACCGGCAGATCTAGGCCCGCGTATGGCGTGTTGTGGCTCTTACTGGCCAGCCCCTCGGGGTGGATCACCGTACGCGCGCCCGGGTCAAGAAGAACCAAGTTCGCGGGCTCGCCGACGGCGATCGGGCGACCGTGGTCGAAGACTCGACCGATCCGCGCCGGCGCGGTCGACATGCGATCCGCTACAGCCGCCCAGTCCATCAGCCCAGTCTCGATCATGGCCTCGGCAACGACGGAGAGAGCAGTCTGAAGACCGAGCATTCCAAACGCAGCACTTCCCCACTCGCAGTCTTTATCTTGGCTGGCGTGCGGAGCGTGGTCGGTTGCGACGACGTCGATGGTCCCGTCGGCCAGGGCCTCCCGGAGCGCATCGACATCGACCTTCGTACGAAGCGGCGGATTGACCTTAAAGACCGGGTCGTACGTCGTCGCACTTTCGTCGGTCAGCAACAAGTGGTGAGGGGTGACCTCGGCGGTCACGTCGATCCCGCGCGACTTCGCCCACCTGATGATTTCGACTGAGCCGGCTGTTGACACATGACAGATGTGAAGTCGCGAGGACACGTGTTCGGCCAACAACACGTCCCGGGCGATGATCGCCTCTTCAGCCACGGCCGGCCATCCGCGAAGACCCAGGACTCCGGAGACATCTCCTTCGTTCATCTGGGCGTCTTCGGTCAACGACGGTTCCTGCGCGTGTTGGGCAATGACCCCATCGAACGCCTTGACGTACTCCAGGGCACGCCGCATCACGACCGGATCGTGGACACACTTGCCGTCATCGCTGAAGACTCGAACTCGTGCCGCGGAATCAGCCATGGCGCCTAACTCCGCCAGATGTTTCCCGTCGAGGCCAACAGTGACGGCGCCCACTGGGTGCACGTCGACGAGGCCTGCTTCGCGACCGAGACGCCACACCTGCTCAACAACCCCGGCAGTGTCCGCGACCGGATTGGTGTTAGCCATGGCGTGCACGGCAGTGAAACCGCCCAACGCCGCTGCGCGAGAGCCAGTCACGACCGTTTCGGCGTCTTCGCGACCGGGTTCGCGCAGATGAGTATGCAGATCGACGAGTCCGGGCAAGGCGATCAACGCGGAGCCATCTATCTCGATCGATCCCATACCTGGAACACTCTTATCGCCACTGTTCTCGCCCGCCCCCGGTGACGTGATCGCGGCGATCTTTCCGTCGGCCAAGACCAAGTCAACGCGTTCACCACCAAGTGGCGAGACATTCCTAATCACGACGGTCTGCTCACTCATACCCAGCTCACTCATGCCCAACTCACTCATGCCCAACTCACTCATCAATGGCTCCGATCGCCGGCTCGTTGCCACCGAGCAAGAGGTACAGCACAGCCATCCGCACGCTGACCCCGTTTGCTACTTGTTCGACAACCACCGAACGTCGCCCGTCGGCGACCGAGGCAGCAATCTCCATGCCGCGATTCATCGGTCCTGGATGCATCACGATGGCGTGCTCCGGGAGTTCCGCGGCACGTCGCTCGTCGAGGCCGTACCGTCGGCTGTACTCGCGCTCAGTGGGAAAGTACGACGCACCCATGCGTTCCCGCTGCACGCGCAACATCATCACGACGTCGGTCTTCCCCAATGAGGAGTCCAAGTCGTATGACACGGCACAGGGCCACGTTTCTACGCCGTACGGCAACAACGTGGGCGGCGCCACCAAGGTCACGTGGGCACCAAGAGTGTGCAGCAGGAGAACGTTCGATCTCGCCACCCGGCTGTGCAGTACGTCTCCGACGATGACCACTGAGCGACCGTTGAGGTCACCAAGGCCGCCGCAGAGATGACGACGAATCGTGAAGGCGTCGAGTAGCGCCTGTGTCGGGTGCTCGTGCGTGCCATCACCAGCGTTGATGACCGATCCGCTTATCCAGTTTGCGTGCGCCAATCGATGCGGGGCTCCGCTCTGATTGTGTCGAATCACGACGGCGTCGGCACCCATCGCTTCCAACGTAAGTGCCGTGTCCTTCAAGCTCTCGCCCTTAGAAACACTTGACCCCTTGGCCGAGAAATTGATGACATCGGCGGAGAGCCGCTTTGCCGCCGCCTCAAAGGAAATCCGAGTTCGAGTCGAGTCCTCGTAGAAGAGGTTGACGACCGTACGTCCTCGAAGTGTGGGCAGCTTCTTGATCGGCCGATCGGCGACTGCGGCCAACTCAGCGGCGGTATCGAGCACCAGAACCGCATCGTCGTGGGAGAGATCCGCGGCGGACAACAGGTGGCGTGTCATCGAAGTCCCTCCAGCCGTACGACATCGAGGCCGTCGTATTCCACGAGCGACACGTGCACTGACTCAGCACGCGAGGTGGGGATGTTCTTGCCGACGTAGTCCGCCCGAATCGGGAGTTCCCGATGTCCGCGGTCGACAAGTACGGCCAAGGACACGGAGCGGGGACGACCGCTGTCTCCGAGTGCGTCGAGCGCGGCTCGGATGGTTCGACCCGAGAAAAGAACGTCATCGACCAGGACGACTAACTTGTCGTCAATGCCACTCGCGGGCAATGAGGTCGGGAGTAGGGCGCGAGCGGGTCGCATCCGCAGATCGTCGCGGTACATGGTCACGTCCAGCGCGCCCACCGTGACGGGGCGCCGGAGATCAGCGAGATCAGTTGCGGCGGTGATCTCGTTGATGGCAGCCCCGAGCCGGACGGCGAGCGGAACACCGCGAGTGGGAATTCCAAGCAAGACGAGATCCTCTGCACCGCGCGTGCGCTCCACGATCTCGTGGGCAATGCGGGTGATGGCTCGTGCGATCTGCGCAGCGTCGAGTACGACCCGATCGAGGAGCGCGCCATCGGTGGGCGCGCCTTCGGTAGTAGGCGTCATCGTGCGAAGACCTCCTTCCTCGCCTCACAGGACGAGTCGTTAAAGGACGTCGATCTGGATGAACCCTACCAACATGGATTACTAAGCCGTTCCCCGCGCTTTGTCTGCCCACCCGTCAAATGCCGTCCTGCACTTCAGGTTGGTTACGGAGTGGACCCAAATGGGTGCATCGAGTTGCCTCGCGGGTGTCACGCTCCGTAACCTGCACGCAGAGTAATGACCGACCGGAGGCACCACATGGCAAGTGACTACGCCCGCGCGCTGGGGGCAAATCTTCGCGCGATCCGCCAGCAACAAGGGCTCTCCCTGCATGGCGTCGAAGAGAAGTCCACGGGCCGATGGAAGGCCGTAGTGGTCGGCTCCTACGAGCGCGGCGATCGAGCCGTCACCGTACAAAAACTGGCCGAATTGGCCGACTTTTACGGCATGCCAGTGTCGGAATTGCTCCCCGATAGCAGCCCAAACTCGGCTGCGGAGCCACCCCCGCGCTTAATCATCGACCTTGAGCGCCTCGGCCAGGTTCCGGCCGAAAAGGCCGGACCGCTGGCGCGGTATGCCGCGGCCATCCAGGCGCAACGAGGTGACTACAACGGTCGAGTTCTCTCAATCCGCCAAGACGACCTCCGAACACTGGCAGTGATCTACGACGAATCACCTAGCCATCTGTGCGAGCAACTCATCGCGTGGGGCGTACTGAACGCCGACGCCCGACTGGCCCTCGACTAGCGCTCCACGAGCCCTCCAATAAACAGGGACTAGCCCGGCCTCACTTCCGATCCCGTTAGTCAGCGCCAATGCGGTGGACTCGCATACCGTTGGTTGTGCCGGGAACGCCCGGGGGTACGCCGGCCACGATCACCACTCGATCGCCTTCGACGCGTCGGCCAATATCGAGTAGTTGCCGATCCACCTGCCGCACCATGTCATCGGTGTGGTCGACTTTGGATACAAGAAACGTCTCGGTCCCCCAGACCAAGGCCAACTGACTGCGCACGCGTTGGTTCGGCGTAAATGTCAGCAGGGGCACCTCCGAACGGTGCCGCGCAATCAACCGCCCCGAAAATCCCGTTTCGGTGAACGCCACCAGGTTTTCGGCACCGATGCGGTGTGCCACTCCGACGGCGGCCGCAGCCAACGCTCGAGCAGTTGACCCCGCGTCATCCTCCTCAAGCGGTGGAAGTTGATCCAAAGCTCGAGACTCAATCTCTTCCACGATCCGCGACATCGTGGCGACAACCAACGCCGGGTGAATGCCGACGCTCGTTTCCTGCGACAACATGACGGCGTCCGTTCCATCCAGGACGGCGTTTGCGACGTCACTGACTTCGGCTCGCGTGGGTCGCGATGCGCTGACCATTGAATCGAGCATCTGCGTTGCGACGATGACCGGTTTCGCCGCAGTGCGGGCCATGTTTATTGCCTGCTTCTGTACCAGTGGAACCTGTTCCAGCGGCAACTCGACGCCAAGATCTCCGCGGGCGACCATGATCCCGTCGAACGTGTCGATGATTTCGGCCAGATTGTCGACGGCTTGCGGCTTCTCAATCTTTGCGAGCACTGGTACGTGGATCCCGACGTCATCCATCACCCGATACACATCGACAAAATCGTTGGCGGAGCGGACGAAAGACAGCGCGACCATGTCGACGCCGAGCCTCAGCACCCAACGCAGATCTTCAATGTCCTTCTCCGTCAGCGCGGGGGTACTCACCGCAACGCCGGGGAGATTTAGCCCCTTGTAATTCGAGACTCGGCCGCCCTCGACAACCGTCGTGAGCACATCCGGCCCGCTGACCGACACAACCTCGACCGCAAGCCGACCGTCGTCAATCAAGATCCGGTCACCTGGGCTCACGTCGCCGGGCAATCCCTCGTACGTCGTTGAACACCTCGTCGCAGTCCCAACGACGTCCGACGTCGTGATGGTGAACTCATCGCCCGCCACGAGCGCAACGCCGCCGTCAGCAAACGTGCCCAACCGAATCTTGGGCCCTTGCAGGTCGGCGAGGATCCCAACGCCCCGACCGAACCGATCACCGACTGCGCGTACGTTGCGGTAGGCCATCTCGTGATCGGCATACGTGCCATGAGACATGTTGAGTCGCGCAACATTCATGCCCGCATCGACGAGCGCTGTCAGCGCCTCCATCGTGCTAGTAGCTGGTCCCAGGGTGCAAACTATCTTGGCTCGACGCACCCATCGACTCTATGCCGCTTCATCACGTCGGCGTGTGTTCAACACTCAGACCCTGCTGACTCACCCGCTGCTGACTCAAACGACCAGTGGCCGTGCAGTTGGCGAGATCGGTGCAGGCAAGTTGGTGCTCCCCGTGAGGAACCGATCAACCGACGCCGCGGCCGCGCGGCCTTCGGCAATAGCCCAGACGATCAAAGACTGACCGCGACCGGCATCGCCGGCAATGAAGACGCCTTCAACGTTGCTGGTGTACTCGCCATCGCGAGCAATGTTTCCGCGCTCATCGAGGTCGAGGCCGAACTGTTCGACATAAGGAGTGGCTTCGATCCCGGTAAAGCCCATCGCCAGGAACACCAGGTCGACAGGAATCTGACGCTCTGACCCCGCCACTGGTTCGAATCTCCCATTGACCATGGCGACGTCCACCAACTCAATCGCCGTGACACTGCCAGTTGCATCCCCGGCATGTGAACCGATGAAGCGCGAGGTGTTGACCGCAAAAACGCGCTCCCCGCCCTCTTCGTGCGCGCTCGACACGCGATAGGTCATTGGATAGGTCGGCCAGGGTGCGACCGCGGGTCGCTCTTGCGGCGGTCGGGGCAAGATCTCCAATTGAGTAATCGACGCCGCGCCTTGACGATGAGCCGTACCGAGGCAGTCAGCCCCGGTGTCGCCGCCGCCGATGATCACGACGTGCTTGCCAGCAGCGTCGATCGGGGACGACTCAAGGTCGCCCTCTTGGACGCGGTTAGCCAGGGGCAGGTATTCCATCGCTTGATGGATCCCCTGCAGTTCGCGCCCCGGAACTGGGAGGTCACGCGCCTGGGTCGCCCCGACTGCGAGTACGACGGCGTCGTAACGACGTCGCAGGTCGATCGCGGTGACGTCCACGCCGATGTCCACGACGGGACGAAACCGAACACCTTCGGCTTCCA
>JBBRTC010000014.1:0-43185 GCA_038244765.1 Candidatus Nanopelagicales bacterium
GTAGGTGTGACGGGTGGTTTTGCCGCGTGGATCGATCACATTGTCGAGCAGCCCGCGCCCGTCGGCGGTGTAGTTGTATTGGGTGAGCAACGCCGCCCCGCCCGCGGGATTGGGTTGACTCAGAGTTTTGACGTTTCCGACGCTGTCATAGGTCATCGAGGTGACCAGGCCGCGCCCAGTTCGTGTCGAGGTGACCCGGTGGTTGGCGTCATAGGTGGTGGAGACGCTTCCCGCTGGTGTCACCGAACCGATCATGTCCCCACCGGGGTTGTAAGCGAAGTAGCTGGTGTCGCTGGCGGAGTTCGTCGCGGAAATGAGTTGCAGATTTCCGTCGTAGTCATACGTCGTGACACGCCCCGCGGCGTCGGTGCGGTTGATCAACACGTTGCCGGTGTATTGGTCTTTCCATAACCCGCCGCGTGGGTCTTGCATCGTCGAGGTTTGACTCGCCGCGTCCCAGGAGAACTGGGACAGATCATTGCGTGCGTCTTTCTGAGTCGCGACCCGACCTGTGGACGGGTCGTAGGTGAGCTGAACGACCGATTTCAATGTCGGGTCCTTGATCAGATTCAGCAGTCCCGACCCGTCGTAGCCAATGGTCGTCACCTTTTGACGCATGTCCGACACCGACGTCAACAGCGAACCCGTGTAGCCGTAGTCGACGTGGCGACCACCGGGCAACGTCACCGTTTGCAGTTGACTCGACCCGTTGTAGCCAAACGTGACCGTGCCCACCGACGTCGTCGCGGTCGCCAGACGTTGTGATGCGTCATAGGTGAACGTCAGACCTTGTCCGTTGCGGTCCTTCTGACCCACCAGCCGCCCGGCGGTGTCGAAGTCGTACCTCACACTCGCTCGCGTCGTCAATGTATAGGTATTCCCGGCGTTCTTCACCAGACTCGCGGTCGCTCCGGCCGCACCGAGGAATGAGCCGTCGGCTTGCTGGTTGAACACGACGCGCTGCCCATCACCGGCGCGCAACGTGACAGTCGCACCACTAATCGCAAGGCCCATGTCGTAGCGGTACGACCAGCCCTTTCCCAACGGGCCAACCCGGATGTCCTTGGAGTTGTAGGTCCTGTCCATCGCAAACGCAGTCCCGACACCAGCCAACTTCGCATCAGTCGCCGACGACGTGAACGACCCCGTCGCCGAATTGACCGGGTCCGCCTGCTCACCCGTAGGCGAGTACCCGAACTCCGAGCCATCCCCGGTGTTACCAAACAACTGATCGATCGGCACCGTCGGCAACGACGGGCGCGCTCCGTTTCCTGCACCTGCCAGCGGTATCGCCGGTGGCGCCTGCAGCGCCGGCGCCAGGTTGGTGAACCAGTACTTGACGAACTGGCCGTAGGGACAGGAACCGTCGCTAATGGTCTTGATGTCGGGGTAGTAGGTGGCGGCGACGTCCCAACACTCCTGCTTGGGAGCGGAACCGATGGGTCTGCCCCACCAGTTCAACGACAGGTCGGCTGGCGGAAAGTCGAAGTGGTTTGGCCCCCCGAGGAGCACGTTTCCGTGAATCTTCCAGTCCACCGCGGTCGGCGCCGCGATTGTGTTCCTCATCGCTGTCGGAGCAACGACCCAGCTTCCGCTCATGGTGACGTGATTGGACCCAAATAGGGTCAGACCCCCGGAGTCGATCATGAAGATGTTGTTGGTGAGTGAGTAGTCCCCACCCCAGCCGCCGATGCCACAACCGCTGGTCACGAACATTGAATTCGACACCGATACCGTTGACACCGACGTCGGGTTATCGGCGTGAATTCCTGCGTTCTTATTGTAGATGAATGTGGACTTGTTGACCGAGAGCCGAGCATTGGAACCAACCTCAATAGCGCCGTAAACGCAAGAGGAAGAACCAGCCCCGCCGTAGCGCACTACCACTTGGTCCATCACTGAAAGCGCGGGCGATGAGATGCCGTTCATCAAGAAATTGATACTCCACCAGTCACCGGGAAGCGGACTCGTCGATCCGCCGTCGCCGTTGCTGTCCCCTCCGACGCTGTCGTCGTACACCGAAGTCACGATGATCGGGGTAGCCGCGGTTCCCTTCGCTAAGAGTTGACCGTTGACGTACATGTTCGTGGCGGTGAAGGCGGGCGGCATTTTCACCACGACGCCCGGTTTGATCGTCAGGGTTACCCCCGCGTCGACGGTGAGATTTCCGCACAAAACGTACGGGGAATGCGCCGTATCCCATGTCGTATCGACCGAGATGTGGGCGTCACAACCAACGGTGGATGCTGAATAAGTTGGGCCACCGGGTCCAGATCCGAAAGTGTAGGTGCCGACTGGCGATTCGACACCACCGTTGTCGACGACCTTCAAGCGCAACGTGTCTGACCCATTCGGCGGGGTTAGCGTGACGTCTTGGCTCGTTCCACTCGCGACGACGTTGGTCCAGGTGGTGCCATCCCAAGACCACCGCCACGTCGCCACTGTTGATGTCTGTGTCAGGAACGTAAACGTTCCGCTCCCACCGGCGGCATTCCATTGTCCGGCGGTGTATTTCGTCGACGTCACCATGGGTGCTGGTTGCGCCGAGGGCGCCAACGCAGCACTCGGAGTTGAGCCCGGACCGACGCCGGCCGCGTTGGTGGCGGTGACGGTGAACGTGTACAACGTGCCATTGGTCAGTCCCGTGACCGTCACGTTCAACGCACCCGACGTGATCGCGCTTGCACCACCGGGACTGGCGGTGACGGTGTAGCCGGTGATCGCCGAGCCACCGGTAGAGGTGGGCGCCGTCCACGCCACAGTCATCGAACCGTTCCCAATAGAGGCAACCACGTTCTCTGGTGCGCTTGGCAACGTTCGTGGTGTCACCGCCGAACTCGGCGCCGACGCTGGACTGGTGCCGATGTTGTTCGTCGCGGTCACCGTGAACGTGTACGCGGTGCCGTTGGTCAGCCCGCTGACCGTTCCCGATGTTGTACCGGCGGTGGTCGCGGTGGCGCCACCGGGGGACGCCGTGATCGTGTACCCGGTGATCGCGTCTCCACCGTCGAAGGGAGCCGTCCACGACACGATAACCGACGAGTCCCCGGCCGCTCCGGTCACCGACGTCGGAGCTGATGGTGCCGTCGGTGATTTGAAATAGCCGATCACGTCAACGGTGACCGCGGCGCTACTCGATGTCGTGTTCGAAATCTTGAATTGTCCGGACGTTCCCAACTTGCCCAACACCGCGTTCGTGCGACGTCCGTAGGCAGAGTTGAACGGCAACGTCACCGTCGACGGAGCCGACGCGCCATTTGGATACGCGATCAGTGACCCCGAACCACTCGCCACCGTCGCCGACATCACGTAAGCGATCGCTGACACACCCGACGCTGGCACGCCACCTATCCCGAGTGCGTTCACCGTCAACGGTGCCGCAGACGTGACCGCTGAACCGTTCACAATGCGAACTGGCGTCACCGGAACGTATGTGCTGCCCGCGGCCGTCCCCGTGGCGGTTTGGAAGTAGCCCAGCACGTCAAGGGACAACGTCAACACGGCCGTCCCGTTGTTGTGAAAGCGGGCCTGTCCCGCCGCGCTGACCGCGGTGGTCACCTCGGCTGTTGACACACCGTCACTGGCGAGGGTGGCCCACGACAACTCCGTATGGGTACCCAACGTGGCACCCGCCGCCGTGACCGACAAACTCCCCGAACTGGTACTCGAGGCGACCACATTGACTGCCACCCCGGCAACGTTCGCACTCGGGATCCCACCCACGCCGAAGGAAGAAAAGATGTAGTCCGCGCCCGCGGCCACCGTCGCCCCGGTCACCACGCGAGCTGGATTCAAGGCGACGAACCTGCCACCCGGAGTCGAACCCGACGTCGGATTACTCAGGAAGTAGCCCTGGACGTCGACCCACAACGTGGTCGCCGTTGCCGAATTGTTTCCAATCGACACAGCCCCGCCGGTTCCCGGCGCGACCATCGTCGAACCCGTGGTGGTCACGTTCGCTCGGGCGGTCACCGTCAACGTGGCAGGTTTGGTTGTGCCGGCCGGAAACGCCGTCACCGACGCTGTAGCAGTTGAACGGATCGACACCGACAAGGCGACCGCGGACACCCCCGTTGCAGGGACACCGCCAACGCCTAACACGGTCACATTCGTCGTCCCACTAGCCGGCACAGTTCCAGAGCTCAACAACCGAACAGGCGCTACCGACACGTACTGGCCCGTAGTCGCCTGCAAAGGGGCCGACGCACGCACCCCCTGTGGAAACGCCACCAACAACGACAAACCCAAACTCGCCGCCGCTACCACAGCGACACCGCGCCGAATCGAATCCACATGAACAGCCGCACCGGATCGGAAACCACGCGGAACACGCACGAGAACACTCCATCGCTCGAGTCAACAGATGCGCCGAACCTAGACCGGCCGACGTCTGAGACGGGGCAACCTCAAGGCGCGGCGAGTCGTTCACGGCGCGGCCGCGCCAGGGGGGGTTGCCGCAAACCGTGCCCAAACTCCGTCGTTCTGACATGGGCGCAACGCGCGAAGTACGCGGGGAAGTGGATCTTAGGTTCCTACCCTCTGTGACGACGCATACCACCACAGCGGTTTTCATGCATAAATAGGGCAGTTCCGGGTTGCTTTGTGTCGCAGCCGAATTCGGGTGTTTGCGCAGTTCAGGTGCCGTTTGCGTAGTCACGCTTCGGGCACCCGAGGACACCACAGATCTGACCTGGATTGTGGTCCAGAGAGGGCCAGAGAGGGTGAATTTATCGGCGCGGTCGCGACTTCAGAACGGGGGCTTCTCGAACGCCCACGGATCGGCGGGCGCATCGGGGCTCGGGGGCTCGAACTTGGCGACCAAAGCCTGCACAACCGCTGGCGCCATTTCCCCATCGACGTTTGCCTCATATACCTGGCGCTGGATTGCCACCGCGAATTCAAGACGGCGGAGCTGCTCGGCTTCGAGATACGGCTCTTGCGCAATGAGCCCCCACAACTGACGGGTCCGATTGAAACTGAAGGACGTCACAAATGCCTCGACCAAGGCCTTCACCCCCAACGAGTGGGTGCGCGAATCCCTGACAACCTGCTCCAGGATTTGATGGGCAAGCCACCAGTCTCCAGGTCCCTTGCTCGGATCGAGGGTGCAGTCCTGATGCTCCTCCAGGAATCCGTCCACACGTGGCCCCGCAACATAGGCTCGCCGGACCGGCATCACCGGGATATCGCGGCCGAAGGCCCAACCGACCTCTTGATCACACCACTGGCTCTCGTGGAACCGGTCATGCACAACGACAACCATAAAGTCGCAGGACTGGAGTGCCCGCCGGATGGTCTGACGCCAAATGGCGCTGGGCTCTATCTGGTCATGAGCGACAAACGCATCGATTCCATGGTGAGCTTTGAGCAGCCGGCTCACTTCGCCGACGAAAGCAGCGTCCTCATGGCAGTGCGAGATGAAGACCCGAACAGGGTTGACCCCCCAGGTTCGATCGCTCAGCGACTTGGGAGCTGGTGCCGCGTCGTCACCAATGACGTAATCATGGATCGCAGCCAACTGGTCATCGGATGACTTGGCGAGCCGATTTGTGCAGTACTCGGTCACCGTCTCTGGCGAGTTGAAGGCGTCTTGCATCTCCCAGTCGTACGTGTCGACGCCATGCTGGTCAAAAATCAGCTGGATGTCACCCTTGGCCCTGGTTGACAGAGAGGCGCCAGCCTCCTTGATGAGACGAATACGCTCTCCAGGCTTCATACCGGCAGCGAACCTATAGGGGAGATCGCTGGCAGCGAATTGCGGGCCGATGGGATCGCCATGGCATTGGCAAGACCGGGATCCTGCCGATGCTTCACGGAGCGGGTGCGATCCCATCGGCAAGCGGAGCAGCGGTCAGCGAACCTCATGAGCGACCACCGCGCGGCCGTGCATGACTCGCCACAGAGCGAGTGCCCGGAACAAGTGGCAAATATTCCCGGAAGCCACGGTGAGCCAGCGGGGTACCCCAGATCCCGGCCGCCTCACGCCCCCCAGTTCCTCCACATCGCATAGGTGTCGCACCGGGTATCGCAGCGGCATCGCATTGTATCGCACAGTGGCACCTGGCAGAAGTAGTTTCGACAGCTTGACCGACTCATGCTGACCGCCTCGTGCCATACAGTGGCGCCCATGACTGACCCATTCGCCCACCTGACGGACGAGCACGCACTCGGGCCTGCCCAAACCACCCGTGCGTTGCTCAAAACGGCCAAGCGGGGCTATTTCCCCCTACGCAAGCGCTTCGTGCAGTTGCCCGACGACGAGGCCGTCACGGTCAATGACGGCACCCGCACTCGTGGGAGCCTGCTCGCAGACTTCGTCGGCGGGCGCCAAGAGCGCGCGCTTGAAGCATTCCTTCTCCTTCACGCACTCGAGCCAGTGCTCGGCGGCAGCCCGCTGCCCATGGCGACCTGGGCCCGGATGCTAAGCATGCGAGCCCGATGCTCACCCGCTGCTGCGTCGACCACATTCGCAACTCTGGAACGGATGCAACTGCTGACTGTGGTCAGGTCCGATGCTGCGACGATCCTCAAGCCTCTCCTAGAGGACGGCTCGGGCAACGCGTGGACCAAGCCCGGCTCGAACGGTGGCGACGTCGGCAAGGGGTTCTTCACCGTGCCCTACGAGTACTGGACCACAGGCCTTGCCAGCTCGCTGCGACTGCCCGGCAAGGCCATGTTGTTGATCATGCTGTGCGAGACGAGCAAGTCGACGTCGTTCGCGATGGCAGTCGACCGCGCTCAAGGCTGGTACGGCATCAGCGAGAGGACCGCCGAGCGCGGCTACCGCGAGCTGAGCAACGCCAGGCTCCTGAAGGTCCACGTCCAGCGCGTTGCGGAGGCTCGCCACCCACTTGGGCTGCGGGAGGTCTACCACCGCGCGCTAGAGGCACCCTTCAGCACCGCCGCGCGGGCCGACAAGCAGCGCGCCGCGCAGCTGGCAGCGCGTACCAAGCCAGCGTCAGGGACTCCGTAGTGGACGCCGCGACACTAACGATTCCGGCGCGACCCACTCGGCCACCTACATCGGCGCCAGTGGCCTCCGGGGTACATGGCCCGACGACATCAGGCGGGGAGGAGGGATCCGAGTGTTCACACCTCTGACTCGCGAGGGATGGTTGACGGTGCGCGCCGCGATGGGCGAGACCGGAAGTACAATCCGCCTGCTGGCGCTCATGCTCGGATGGACGCTGTGCTCGACACTCGTGTTGGTCGCGGTGCTCAAGTTCGGCCTTGGGGCGTAGCCCAGTGCGATCGCTCAACCTTGGTTCGACTCGACGCCAAAACCAGGAGGCACCACTTCTTGATGTCGGGTGGATTCTTGCGGATATCGCGTGCCACATACGGACGAGCGTCGCGACGAACCGTTCGCTTTAGTTGTGTTTTTTTCGGGGCATCCACTAATAGATTTCCGCCAGATTTATGAATGCGGATAGATAAAACTAGCTCTAAAGAGGGCAATCGTGCTGACCAGCACTAAGACAGACTTGGATTTTAAATTTTTGCTCTTGTTGGCTCAGGTTGTAAGCAGCATTTTCGCGATCAGATACGCGAAACGAACGTCTCAATCCCTTACTCAACTGCCGTGCATCTGTGCATGTGCGGTTGTGGTGAGGAGGTAGTTACACCTCTCGCGCCCCAGCTGTGGTCGGCGAAGTTCGATGGCCGCTCGACGTCACTCCATCCGTCTATCGGCAACTGGAGCTTTGCAAGCCAATCTCACTACTGGATCCGGCGAGGCAAGGCCATATGGGCTGGCCAGTGGAGCAAGCAGCAAATCGATGCAGGGCGTCAGTGAACCACGAGAGACTTTGAGCACGACTTTGTTGAAGCACTTGATGAACCGTGAACGAGATTCACGAACCCCCGCGGCCGAGCTGGCTCAACAGGCTCTCTCGGCGACGCTGAGGCCGGTTCGAATAGGCGCAGTTGCGTAGCCTGTCGGTTGCACCCCAAAGGTCGGTCCCGGACGACTCGAGCAACACCTGAGCAAATCCCGACCACAACGTGGCGAAGCGGTCCGAACGGACACCGCCGACGACTAGTATTCGCCGTGATCAACGGCGAAAATTAGCGTATTGGACGGGGAAATTGGCTGCCCATACCATCCATCCATTCCCTGCAGGGATGGCACCGGATATCGCCTTGCGGCTCGTCGATAGTGGCAACGCGGGTATGACTGTACTTGATCCAATGTGCGGATCGGGCACCGTCTTGGCGGCGGCTATTAGCACCGGCCACAACGCAATTGGCTTCGACATAGACCCGCTTGCGGTCCTCATGACATCTGTCACGACCGCGCCCGTCGACGGAACAAAGCTCTTGAAGCAGGGAGACACCGTCGTCGCACGAGCGCGTCGAGCGCGTCGTCAGGTGCCGCCCTGGTTCGACGATGAGACGAAGGAGTTCTCAGAGTACTGGTTCGGGCCTGCGCAGCGCGTGCAACTTACGCGGCTCGCAGAGGTAATCAACGCTCTCCCGAACAGCGCAACCCGCAACGCGCTCAGGGTGGCCCTGAGTCGGATAATCGTCACAAAGTCGCCTCGCGCCTCGCTCGCGGCCGACACGTCTCACAGCCGGCCTCATCGTGTCCAAAGAACGTCTGAATTCGACGTGTACGACGGCTTCATCCGCTCTCTCGGGGTTCTGTCCGCAAAGCTCGAACGCAGGTATATCACCGGCACTGCGAAGGTTGCGCGCGGCGACTCACGAGACCTGCGCGCGGTAAGCGACGCAACCGTCGATCTCGCCATCACATCGCCGCCCTACCTGAACGCCATCGACTACCTCCGTGGACACAGGCTTGCATTGATCTGGTTCGGACATAGCATCGCCGAACTTCGTCGAATTCGCTCCGCGAGCATCGGTGCAGAACGCTCGCTCGACAACGAGCCGTCGCCGTTCGTAAATGAGGTCGTAGCGCTGATCGAATCCGACGCCCAAAACGCCGAGAAACTACCCGTACCGATCATCGAACGCTACGCCCAAGACATGGCTCGTTTCGCGAACGAGATGGGACGAGTCTTGAAGTCCACAGACGGGCCCGAAGAGGCCGATGGTGGCCAGGCAACAAAAAAGGCCCGTCAGTCGAAACTGACGGGCCCCGTCCCGAACCAACCCGACGTTCCGGGGGTCCAGAGTTCGACCTTTCATACTTTGGTGGAGCTGAGGGTGTGCAGGTTCATGACATCGTTGATAGATGAGTCGCGACATCGTTGATATCGGGCTCGGGCTGGACTCTGGTCCATGTCCAAGTCCCGGGTCATCGTGTTGTCCGTCGTCCATCAAGGCCTGACCAAGGCCGAAGCGGGCCGCCGCTACGGCGTGTCCTGGCAATGGGTCAACACCCTGGTCAACCGCTACCACCAGGGCGGCCTTGACGCGCTGGAACCACGCTCCAGACGACCTTCGACCAACGCCCGTGCAACACCGGAGTCGGTCCGTACCAGGGTCGTGGAACTACGGCTGCAACTCGACGCCGCGGGCCTGGACGCCGGCCCGGTAACGATCGCTCACCACCTCGCGGCTGAACGAAACACCGTCCCCTCGACCTCAACGATCCGCCGCATCCTGCATGCCGCGGGCCTGATTGAACCGGCACCCAAGAAGCGGCCCAGCAGCTCGTTGCGGCGCTTCGCCGCCGACCAACCCAACGAATGCTGGCAATCAGACTTCACCCACTGGCACCTGACCGACGGCACCGACGTCGAGATCCTCAACTGGCTCGACGACCACTCCCGGATGCTGCTGTCGATCACCGCGTTCACCCGCGTCACCGGCGACATTGTGGTCGACACTTTCTGCACCAACGTCAACACCTACGGGCCACCAGCGTCGACCCTCACCGACAACGGATCGGTCTACACATCCCGATTCACCGGCGGGCGCAACGCGTTCGAGTACCTCATCAGCATGCTGAACATTCAGCAAAAAAACGGCCATCCCGGCCACCCTCAAACTCAGGGCAAGATCGAACGCTTCCACCAGACACTCAAACGGTGGCTGCGCAAGCAACCCCCCGCCCGCACGCTGCCCGACCTCCAAGATCAACTTGATCAGTTCGAACAGATCTACAACCACGACCGGCCACACCGCGCACTGCAAGGCAGAACACCCGCGACGGACTACACGGCCACCACCAAAGCCACCCCCCGCGGCAGCAACATCGGCGAGCACTTCCGCATCCGCCTCGACCACGTCGACACCGGCGGGAAAGCGTCCCTACGCCGCGCAGGCCGCATGCACCATCTGGGCATCGGCTATGCCCACCGCGGCAAACCCATCCTCATCCTCAGCGAACACGACATCGAGCCAGACCGCACCTACTGGCGAAACAAAAGCAGAGAGCCCGGCCGATGGCCGGGCTCTCAACGATGACTCGACTCATCTATCAACGATGACTCGACTCATCACATTGGTGGTCCTCAGGGGACAGCTGACGAACTCCCCCCCCACCCTTGTTCGAGCGATCCGGGTCTATCGCGCTCTCCCAGATCTAACCGTCGGCTATCCAGCCAGGCTGGTGTTAGCTGATCAGCGGCAGGTAGCCAGAGCTCCGCGACAAACGAGGCCGGAGGGCGTGCTGCTTGTCGCGGAGTACGAAGCAGACGCATCTATCAAAGGTTTGGCTCGCCACCACGGACCCCGCGATGGAGTCCGTTGTGTGTGAGTTCAATGCACCTCAATAGGAAGCTTATGCTTGGTGGTCCTCAATCATCGAGAGACATCCACTCGGTCGCCTCGCGCAACCAGGGAACGGACGCGGCGCGGCTCCTCAAGAGATTGCGGTTTTTGACCGACGCGCGGCTCCAAAAGATTGTAATGAATGCAAAAGTGAGATACGACATCCAGCCGTCGAGGTCCGGAGCGGATTCACCAAGTTGTTCGATCACCTCAACAGCCTCTGGACCACCGATTTCACACACCCGTCGGACCTCATCCGATGCCCAATCGAATTCGTCCGCGAGTTCATAGCCAGACGCATCTTGCAAGGCGTCAGGATCCATCAGTTCAAACTCACGCCAGAAGTCCCGAATCAAGGCTTCCCGATTCTTCATTGCCTAATCCTCACTAGCCGAACACCTCCAGGGGACTTGCCACAATGAAGGCAACCACTGCCCCAGCCGTCACCAATCCACTACCAACGGCGCCGGCCAGAGAACCGAGGTCGATGGTGAACCCACTCTGAGACGAATAGGCACTGTAGTACGCCGATGAATTCCCGCTGAGATAGGAGTCGTAGGCGTCGGAAAAGTGCGTATCCAAATGAGAAGGATATGGAGCGTGGGCCCTCAGCCATGAGACGGCATTGGACGGGAGACCTCCTCGGGGGCCTCCTCGGCAACCACTTCCGTGGTAACGCCGCAGCAACTTCTTCAAATGCTTTTGTTCATTATGGAAGGCGATCCTGTGGCCTTCGATCGAGTTCCTTCCGGTCATAGGCAGCCTCAACTTATCAACACGCAGCTCTCGATAGCGCTTGGCCAGGCGTGACACAGACTCCCAAATTTGTCGTCTCAATTCATGACAATTGCTGCAGCCCGACAGATCAAGCCCGTTGATGGGGTCGTTAGGGTAACCATAGGCGTTGGCATTGCCGCCGATGACCGGGTCGACGCTGAGGAATCGTCCCGTGATGGGGTTGTAGAGGCGGGCGCCCATGAGGGTGAGTCCGCCGAGGCTGTCGCGGGATCGCTGGTGTGAGCCGAGCCAGCCGTATCGGCTGGTACTGGTGGTGTTGCCGTATTCGTCGGCGATCGAATAGCCGGAGTCTGAGGAGTCCAGGCCATCGGAGACGGTGGCGACGATGTCTCCGTGCAGGTTGGTGATCTGCCACTTCGTGGTGGTCGTCCCGCCAATAGTTCCTGACACGGAGGCGATGAGGTCACCTCCGAGGCCGTGGAGGTAGCGGGTGGCAGTGCCGGTGGGTTCGGCGATCCAGTTGGGTGAATCCCCGCCGCCTGAGTAGTGGTTGGTGGTGGTTGCCGCAGACCCTCCAGACGGGGTGAACGTGGCAGCGCGTAGACGCCCTGCGGGGTCCATCGTCCAGCTGCGGGCACCGACGCTGTTGGATTGTCCGTGGACCATGTCGTTGACGTAGTAGTCGATGGTGAGGGCGTTGTTATCGCTGGTGAGCGTCGCGGGCAGTGCGGTGGTTCGCCCTAGGGTGTCGTAGGTGAGCCCGGTGGCCGTTTGACGGTCGGCGGCGTCGTAGGTGGAGGTTGTGGTTGTGCCCCCGGTGCTGTTTTGGCAGACGACGGCGTTCGTGGCAGACGACGGATAGCTCGTCAGAGAGGTGCGATTGGAGTTCGCCGAGAATGCGTAGGTCCGCGTCGAACAGAAGCCGTAGGCGGGTTGATCACGCATCGTGGACAACCGCCCGGCCAGGTCGTAGTCCATCGAGCGGATTCCAGTGGTGGCTTGGTCGTATTTCTTTTGTCCGTAAATGTTGGAATATTGGGACTCGATGTACCACAGGACGGGCCCACCCGCGGTGGTGTGGGTGGTGCTGGTTGCCAGGGCATCTCCGGTTTCGTCACGTGTCCACGTACGCACGGTTGCGTTGGGCCAGGACTCCGAGGTGATAGCGCCATCAGCGTCATAGGTACCGGTGACCGCCGCCGAGAGCCCGGTGCCCGTGGTCGAGGTCGCGATACCGCGGTGTTCGGTCCCGCCGTCATAACCCACCGACTGCGTCATCACTGTGGACCCGGCACTGGTTGTCGTCGTAGTGGTTGGTCGACCGTAGGTGGCGTCGTAGCTAGCAGTAGTGAGCGCGCCGTCAGCATCAGTGCTGCTCGCGGTGCGACCGAGTGTGTCGTAGGTGGTGCTGATCGTGGCGCCATCGCGGGTCACCGACGCCGCTTGCCCAGTGGATGGATCGAACGCGGTGCTGGTGGTTCCCAGTGCTGTGCCGGTGCCAGTTGCGCCGGTAGTCGCCACCGATATCGCGCGGGGGCCGTAGCCGGAGGTCTCATACGTGGTGGTCGTGGTGCGCAGGACCGCACCGGTCGTGTCCTTCTCCGCTAGGACAACCGGTCGGCTCAGCCAGTCATAGGTGATCCACTTGCTGGGCACGTCAGGGGATGCCGCGACTTGCCCGGCCGGTGCGGTCCTGCACACCAGGTTGCGGAACCGCGCGGACACGCAGTTGGGCAGGTCCTCGGTGCCGGTGGTGTAATAGGTGGTCAGGGTGGTGCTTGGTGACGTGGACGATCCGGCCGCGGACGGCATGCGCGATTCGATCACGCTTCCGGTGCCCGGGTCATAACGGGTTTCGGTGACGATCGACCCGCCCCCGACGGTGGTGGTGACCCGTTGTGGGGCGTAGAACGTCCAACCGGTCTTGTCCGTGGCCGACAGGGCGTAGGCCGTGGTCGTAATTCGCAAATCGACCTCGCTGAGCGGGGTCGCCGGAGTCACCGCGGTGTCCGGGCCAAGGCTGGCTGCCGTGGTCGAGGAGGTCACCAGGTGGAGCGGCCCATTGACGGTGGGGTCGGCACCGGGACTGGTCAGGGTGCCGTAGGTGGTGCGGGTGTGGCCGCGCGCGACGATGATCGACCCGTCGGGGGCGGCCACCCGGTGGAGCGGCCCGTAAAAATCAAGCAGGTCGATGCCGTCGGTGCTGTAGAACGAATTCGCCGACAGCGCCGAAGCCAATTCCAGCCGGGTGGTCGTCGACGGCAGGCCAAGTGCCGCGAGCTCACCACTAATGTCGGTAGCCAGCGCGCGTTCCCGGTTTCCGGCGGACAGGTTGCGCAGCTGGTTGCCGGAGGCGTCGTACTCCGCCGTGGTGATTTTCCAACCCGCTTGCCCGGTGCCGGAGAAGTCCGCGGTGTTGGTCTCATAACCGTTGGCGTCGACGGCGTGCACCGTGGCGTTGCGCAGATCCGAGGTCGCATAACCCGGCGCGTAGATCGCGGTGGCGGTGTAGGGGGCATCGGTCTGCCCCCAAGTGGAGGTGGCCGACAGGTCCGGGTGGGTGTCGTCGCCGGATCCTGACGCCGCGCCGATGTTCACGGTGTAGTTCACCGTCGAGGTCAGTCCGCTCTGGGTCACGGTGGACAGCCGGTTGCTAGCGTCGTACCCCATGGTGATCCCCGAGACACCGGGCGGGGTAATGGTGGCGATCCGCCCGGACCCGTCATAGGAATACGCCGTCTTAAGCACAGCCTTCGAGGCTGAGTCCGCGCACGCCGGCGCACCGCTGGTCGGGGTAACCGTGCGGGGATCCCAGGTCGACACCAAACGCCCGCTGCTGTCCGCAGTGTAGGAGTAGCAGGCCATGTCGGAGGTTATCGCGGCGTTCGCGGCCGACCCGGACATCGCGGCGACTGCGGTCAGTCGAGTGCTGACCCCGGCTCCGGGGTCGACATCGGTGTAGGCAAAGGTCAACGCCTGACATCCGGCGGGCCAGTTCGACCCGACCAGCACGCAACTGCTCGGGTTGGGGTGCGGGGACAGCACCGAGGTCACCCGCCCGTTGGCGTCATAGCTGATCGTTGCGGTGTTGTCCGTGCCCGGCTGGACTATCTTGGACACCCGATACAACCGCGGCGCGGCAGCGGTGCCCGAAGCCGGCTGGCTGGGCACCGTGACCACGGCGAAAGTGATCACCGGGCCGGTGAAGTCGGTCAGCGTGAACTCATCGGGGCTGACCGTCCGGGCCAGGGTTAGGTCCGGGTTGTCGCCCACCGGCTTGAACGTCGTCGCGCCGATCTTGGCGAAGTCGGTGATCGATCCGTCGGTGGCCACCAGGAGGGCACCGATCCCGGTGTCGCGCAACTCGGTGTAGTCACTGCCATCCCCGATCGGCACACTGGCCCGCCAGCCCGGACCCATCACCTGCTCGGCTGGCAACGTCGCCAACGAGGTGTCTTGGGAATTGAAGCTGCGCGACACCGACATGTCCGAGCCCCACGCCGACAATTCCGCATCCATACCCGAGACGGTGAAGTTCCCAGTCTGTAACGACACCGACCCCGGCCCGACCCCCGCAGTAGCGTATACAGTGCCGAACGCTTTGGTGTCCAAACTGAACGACACCGTCTGCGACGTCGGTGATCCCGACGCGGTGAACACCGCACGCAGTGACACCGCCGCCGATCCGCCAAACGTTCCCGCGGCATACCACACCAAGTTCGCCGGTGTAACCTGACGCCCGCTATTCAGCGTCGTGGCTAGGGGCCAGGCGGTGATTGCAGTGCCGCTGATCTTCGTGTTCGCGGTCGGCAGATTCACCCAGGTGCTACTGGCATCCAAATACTGAAACGTCACACCGGTCGCAGTGGAGGGTCCCGAAGCAACAAGGTTCACTGCCGCCGCAGTGCGCGCCCCCTCCGTCGGGGAAGACACCCCGGCCACCACCCCAAACGAGTAGGCCACCGGCGTTGACTCGTTACCCGCCGCGTCGACCGCGACAACGTTCAACGTGTTCCAACCATTCGGCGGCAACGCCGAGATGGTGATTCCCGCACCCAACGACGCCGCATTGACATCAGTGATAGCTCCGTTGTTGATCCACCAGTGATACGACGCCACATCGGTGCTGCCCGAGCCTGGCGTCACCACAAACGATCCTGTCACTGCCGAAGTGGCCCACGCGTTAGCGGTGTACTGCGCGCACGCGATCGTCGGGGTTCCCGGGGCGGTGGTGTCCACCGTGAACGCCACCGGCGGCGACGACGCCAAGGAAGTCAACGAGCCAGACGTGGCCCACGCCTTCACCTGATACGTGTGCCCGGCCACCAACGAAGCACCACCCAGGCCGGTCGAGTTCAACGCCAGCGATGAGGTTTGCCCACTAGTCACACTCGACCCCAAGGCACCCAGTTTGACCGTCGTCAACGCACCGGTCGACTGGTTCACCTCGGACACGTCGAACTTGCCCTGAACCGTGCCGCCATCGACATCAGCCACGGTTGCGGACACTGTCGGAGTCAGCGACGCCGCACCCTTGCCCTTGTAGCCACCCAAAGACGCGGTCCCCAACGGCGACACACTCAGCGCCGCCGGGCTGGTCGGATACGAGTCATACGTCACGACCAGGTGCGGCTCCACCGGGTTGTCGCCGGCGAGATAGCCCGAGGAGCGGTACTTGCGAAACGAGTTGTTGCTCGTCTCGCTCTGGGCGATGATCTTCAACCCGTAGTTCAACGACGGGGTGTTCGCCCAAATCTGGGCGATCGCGGTCACATTAAATGTCGCCGTTGCTCCGGCGGGAGTGCACGTTGTGTACCCATAAGGAGTCGACACCGTGGCACGGTTCGTAGTCGTATCGGTCGGTTGGCCTGGTCCGCCGCTGGAGGTATCCCAGGTCAGCGTTGATTGCGACCAGGACGACGTGATCTGGCGGGCATCAATCGCTGAAGTGTTGCAATTTCCGGACTGGTAGTTGAACAGATTCAAGTTCGCTGACTGCACCACCGCGCCAGTGAACGGTGAGGTGTCGAACTGCAAATACGACCTAAAGAGGTTCGTGCCCGAATCGTAGGTGCCGACCTTCAAGTCAGGGCTGTACTGCTGCGAGGTCGGCACCGTCGTCCCGACCCAGGTGTCCTTGGTGTTCGCGTTCGAGATCGTCGAGTACGACGGGTCAATCGTCACCGGGAACGTCGTCGATGGATCCGACAGAAACGCCCGCGCCGGGGACAACGTGACCGAACGGGAGCCCTTCGCGCCTGAGACACCCAGATCGACTAGCGATACATGCATCGGATCACCGGAGACCGGATCGATCGAGGAATCCCACATGATTGGCGCCGGGGTCTGCACGAACGTCTTGCCAACGCTATCGATGAAGTCCAAACCACCATCACCACGACGTGCCACATCCAGACCGGCCAGCGCGAATGGCAACCGGTAGGACACCGCCGCCGACGGTCGTTGACGCAGCACCAAAGCGTGCCAATACCCCGTCGCCGTGGCCGTAACCACCAAGTCGCCGCCGGGGACCACGTTCAGATACGTCGCGGTGTTGCCGTCCAACACTGGAGTCGGGAGATTGCGCACCCACTTCAAGCCCACCTGGCGCGTCGCATCGCGGCGACGGCCCAACGAGACAAGCGCGTCATCCCCACCTGCGGAGAACGACACATCGACTGCGGACATTTCTGGGCGAATCCGACCGCCAACCTTGACCAGTGTCAACGAGACGTCTTTCCACGACCCGTCCGTCTGCTGTACCCGTACCGGGCCAGGCACGGTGTCGGTGGTTGCAGAACCATCAGGGTTCACGAACACCGACACCGACTCCGTGCGATCAACCAACGACTCCACCCGCGAGCCCTGGGCCTTCGCTGCGATCCCCGCCGAAATCCGATCCGGTGCAGAGGCCACTGGCGGCTGCGTAGCCGCGGCCGCGGGTGCAGCCAACAAGCCAATCTCGCCCGGCAGCAACGACACCAACAAGCCCAACGACGTCACCGCCACCACAGCACGCAGCCGACCACGCGCACCGATCGGAACAACATGAACATTGCGTGAGCGACGGCGACGCAGCGACACAGAAACACTCCAGATCGTGAGAACACGGAAGTCGTGAACCTAGGGGGAACAGATCACGATTGGGGTGACGCCACGCCCAAGATCAACCAGATAGACCAATGACGCCGGAAATCCACCGTCGTTGAACAATCACGTTCACTCGTTGCTGTTCGCCGACGCGTCACGTGCTCGTTGGCCAAGTGTGAGTGGTTGTTGGCCAGCGGCGCAGTGACTTGCTGGACTTACCCCGAACTCGCTGGGCGAGTCGCCATGGCGGAGATGATCGCCGACGTCGTACGTGGCCCGTCCGCCTTCTTCAGAGTTCTACGGACAGGTTTCTGAAGATAGCGGAAACTGGCATCGTGCTCTGTTCAATACGACCCGCCAACGCCTCAGAGCGTGGAGCCCACAGATTGCCGTGAAGGCGCATGTTCAGATGAGGGATCGGTGTCGGATCCCAGCCCCATCGCTCGTGCACTACCCGACCGTCCACGGTCCAGCCGATGCGGTCGGGTTGCCAGTCAATGCCGTAGTGATGGAAGTCCGCAGTGGCATCGAATCCGAGATCGATGAGGCAGGGTGAGCCGCGGTACCCGTAACTCATCGAGGTCCCGTCGTCACCCGGATTAAAGAAGACGTTGACAAGAATATGGCGTGGATCGGCCCCTAACAGTTCTATGTCGATCTCCTGCCGTGGCGTGTCTCGATGCAGGAAGAATCCGGTTACCAGCCCCTGCCCTCGAGCCGCCCGAATCTCCGCCTCAAATCGGCCATGTCCAAAGGAGGCCACCGACGCGAAGGCTCCAGATCGAAACGGGCGTGGTCTCGTCTCTGACACGTCGAGCACGAGTCGCACGCCCACCTCGCTGTGGACGCAACCTTCCTCGGTAAACGCTGCGAGGTTGCCGGGGAAGGTGCCGACCACCCAAGGAAAGTTTGCCGACGCCCGTTTCATGGCATCTTGCAACACGGTGTTGCCAGCCGAGCGACTCATGCGAGTCGCGCTCAGCGCCGGACGCCAATCAACGGTCGGTGGCAGAACCCAAGGCGACTGATCCAGCGTCGGGCTGTTAAAGCGACCCGACGTGCGGTCGAAGCGTTGCGCCACCTGGCTCTCCCGTCGGAACATGCGAAGGGCGCGCGAGGGCCCGGACGGAAAGGCATCAGCGGGCACATCTAGACCAAGAGCACTGCACAAGGGTGCCCAGGAACCATCGCAGGAGAATCCCACTGGGAGGGTCGCCCTAATCGGGAGCCCATCTACCTCGAGACCGGCTGGCACTCGAGCACCGGGTTCGACGAAGACAACACTCCCCTCCCACATCGCGGAAGCCACCGCATCCGGGCACAGCGGAGCGTTGACCACCACGTCAAAGATCTGCAGGGCACTAAGTAGGTCTGACCCCCTCATCGGCTCCTCGTCACCGTCGAACGCCAGAACGCGTAGCCCCAACATGGACAGGGCCATCGCAACGCACTCCCGCCCTGACGCCTCATCGGTCCAGGCAAGAACTGGCCCGATGTGCGACATGTCGGGGGGCGGATCTAGGTCGGCGACGTCGACGATGCCCGCACGAGCTAGATAGGGCAAGATCGAATACGAGTTGCTTGAAGCAGCGTCGGATCTCTGAGCGATTGCTGGTTTCATCAGGGCAAGAACGCCGAGCTCGGCGAACCGGTAGTTCATCCAGAGGTCGACCGGTCCGACCACGGGCATCGCGCGAAGTAGCGAGGCCGCTCCTGATCTTGAAAGCACGTAGCCCGAGAGGAACCAGAGTCCCCGCGCAGGACGGAAGACGTGGCGGCATGGCTCCTCGCGCGCCGCGGTTCCTCCGGCGTCCGAGTACGACAGGTAGAACAGCCCCGGACCTTCGCTGCCTCTCGATCGAGCCATAGCCGCACGCCAACCGCGATGGATGTCCTGCGCTGCGCGAGGCTTGAACCAGACGTCGTCCTCTAGCACCAGTACGTACTCGTGCGCGCCATTCGCGATGGACTTCCAAGCCTCCACATGGGATCGCGCGACCGCGACCTCTTGACGCGTCATCCTGATGGTTTGGTCAGCTGGAAAGCACTCAGCCAGCCTCGCATCAGGTTGCACGTGCAGCTGATCTGCGATGCGGTACATCGCATCGACGTCGACAGTTGCTGCGACGGCACGACCGTCGCGAGCGTCCACTGCGGCCAACCGGCGCGTGATCGTCGTCAATCGATGGCCTTGGGACGTTCGGAATCGATTGAGCTCACTAGACACAGCACGCCACCGATTCGGCTGCCGATCGAGATTGATCACGATGATTGACTGAATTTGACCGGCACCGCTACCGAAGGCACGAATCGGGCCGCCCGGAAGGCGAACGGTCAAGGCGCGCCAAGTCCGAAACGTCAGCCTTCGTACGGGGGTCGTGAAACTTTGGAGATGCATGGTTGGCCGGCTCCCGCGTCAATCGTTCCGCATATTGCGCCAGTTGCGGTCGTCCTGGCGGTAGCAGAGATCCCAACGTGGCTCGGCGGTGCGATCCCAGTCGAACAGCAACTCGTAGTCAGGGACCGTCCCGGAGATCCGCAACGATCGGGCATGTGCGGCTAGAACGGTCGTGATGTTCCCGGGTCCGGTAGTCGACTGGATTTCCAGGGACGAATCGCCGCCCAGCAGCCGGTCGGTCGCGCGGGCAAGTGAACCCCGCAGTATCGGGTGGCCCGCAGGCCCGGCCATCGGGTTGTTATTGACGTAAAAGATTCGATTGCCTGTCGATAGGTCTGTCCGAAGAAGGTCTAGGGAGGGAATCATGGCGTTTGTCCCGAGGTCGTACCCCAGCGGATGAAGTTTGAGGGTGTTGTTGTGGAAGATCCGTTCCCAGCCATCGCCCAGCAGCACGTCGTCCGCGTCTACGTACAGACCTCCTTCGGCGAGCACGAAACACATCCTGAAGTAGTCGCTCCGCATCGCCGGATGCCGACAGCGCGCGAACGCGGCCTGTTCTCGCGGACCGTATTGATTCCAGATGTAGTCGGAGGCCGACGAGTCACCGAACGTTCGGAGGACGAAACCCTCGTCGCGCAGCCGGCTCCAACTGTCCATGCATTCGCGTACGTCTGGCGGTACGGAGACAGGATCGTGCCAATACTGCATCAGCGTCCTTGGGATGGGCATCAATCCTTGTGCACCGGAGCCATCCGACCGATCACGCAGACATCTGAGCTGGCGGAGGGCCAGGTCTCGAACGAAGTCCGATCTGAGGTCATCGTCCTCTTCAAACCCGTCAGGAAGCGCGCTCGCATCAACCTGGCCTAACCACGTTTCGTGATCTGAAGCGTCTGCGGACGATGCGGCGATTTCCGGCGTTTGCAAGGTCACCGGCGCAATTCTTTCGAGTACGCGCGGTACGTCTCTGAGCTTTGGCGAAGATATGCGCGTCCGTCAACGACGAATCCGTCCAGACCGCGGTCCACCGTGTAGTTGTCGAGGTCGGCGATGTTGTTGATGAAGCCCTTGCCCTTGAAGTTGAGGGATGTGTTGCAGAGGACTCCGTAGCCCGTGTGGGTTTTGAATGCTTCGAGAAGTGAGTGGAGCCGACGATTGGTGTCGGGACCCACAGTCTGCAGACGCGCAGTGCGGTTGACGTGCGTCACCGCCGCGAGTGAGTCGGTGTTCGCCTTGTACGTGAAGAGCATGAACGGGCTCGTCTCCCGGCAATCGAACCAGGCCGCGGCGTCTGACTCCAGGCACGAGGGTGCGATGGGTCGGAACTGCTCGCGCTGCTTGATTCTGTTGAGGCGAGCCTTGGTGCTTGCATGAAAAGGGGCGGCCAGGATCGACCTGTTGCCGAGGGCGCGTGGACCTATCTCATACCTCCCGGTGACCCAGCCGAGGATAAGTCCTCGACTCAAAAGGTGAGCAATCTCCATATCTGCCGCGTCGCGAACGTCGTATCGATCCGGCACAACCGACGCCGCCGCATCGAATGGCAGTCCCGAATAGACACTCCACTCGATCTTTGCGTTTCCGGTGAAGTGGAACTGAGCGTCGATAGCGGTTCCGATGGCCGAACCAGAATCGTTGGCGACAGGCGGGACGAAGATCCCGGTGAAGATCCCCGTGTCTCTCCACTTCGTGTTCCAATCGCAGTTGAGGCCGCAGCCCCCTGCGATCACCAACGGCAGTCCCTTCCGCAGGTTTTTCTCGGCAAACTGGTGGAACGCCTGAAAGATGCGATCACTGAAGATGCCGGCGAAGTTTCTGAATTCGACGTCGTCCAGGCCGACGTTGTAGTACGGCGACGACTCAAGTTGATCGTAGAGGTCCAGTCGAACGTGCTCGGAGCCGAGGAGCAACGACATCAGCTCTTCCTCCTGCGCCGTCGATCTCGTTCGTTGGGAGAAGGAGGCGAGCGCCATCAACTTGCCGGCGTCGGAGAAACGGGAGAAGGGCGCGGTTTTAGGGAACGTCGGATCCGCGAGCCCGTATATCGACGCATAGCGGTTTCCAGGTTCGTTCATGACATCGCCAACAAGGGTGATGTTCACTTCGCGATCGATGTAGTAGAAGGAGCCGACGGCCCCTTCCCACACCAGTGCGTAGCACGGCTCCCCCTGAGGGAATGGCGACATTCCGTAGCCGCACAACAGGTGTGAGCGCTCGTGGGAGGACGAGAAGAAGGAAACCGTCTTACCCAAGAGACGACGAGGTTCCACAGTGACCTCGTGCTGACTGATGCCGCGGTATCCAACATGGGTTTGCATGCCTGTCCGCGTCGCCTCTCGAGGCCACCAACCACCGGCACAAACAACGTCGGGCAAGTCGTCCAATCGGCCAAGCGCACCGAGGAGGTCGCTCGCCCCGATTGGGGTGTATCGGTAGTTCGAATCCTTCTCAGCTTCGATGGAGAAGTCGAGGTGGCCGTCTTGGATATGTGCGACCGCACCATCGTGGCCTGGGTTATACGACAGAACTCTCATGGGTCAACTCCCCCGAGGTGAGCGCGTCGGCGAATCGGACGCTTGGCAAATGGAGCCAGAGTTCAGTGCTGACTTGCGCAACCATCTGACGAGCTTCCGCCACGGATACCGTGTCAGCAGAGTAGCGGCCTGCGTGCGCCGTCCGAGCGAACACGTGGTGAAGGCCCCACGCATATCACCGGGTGAGCGCCGTGATGTTCCAGTCGAACCTGAGCAGCGGGCGGTTATCGCGTGGAGTGGCCGATGGCGTATCACCGTGCCGCAGATGCGAAGCGTTGCCGGCATTGTGATGACATCGACGTCGCACTTGCGAACCGTCTGAATCTCACCGTTCCGCGTCGAGGTCCGCACCCAACCGAAGCTGTCTTGCTCAAACACGCCGCCAAACGCTGGGCCTCCTGCGCCAGCCCACATGAGCCCGCCGACCCCGAGAGCCAGAAGAGTCAACTCCGGGGTCATCTTGAAAAGGGAAGCACACCGAGGCCGCGCGGCGGTTCTTCACTGGCTGCTTGAACCAGGCGACTACACCGAACGACCTCACCACCGATCGCGCGCCCGCGCTGGCCCGTGCCCTGGACGAGGTGCTCCCCAGCGCTATTCATGACGCCGAGCAAGACGCAAACAACAGCATCGAGTGCGATCACGGACGCCTGAAGTCTCGGCTCCGACCGATGCGCGGCATCAAGACCAGACGAACGGCTAGCACCCTGATCAGGGGCCACGCTTTCATCCAGAACCCGCGACGCGGCCACTACGAACTCGGCACCGAAACACCAGCGCGACTATGAGTCCAAGTTGCGTCCGACGAACTCGTAGCCGTCAGCTAGTAGGGAGGGCCGAGCAGTCTGGTCAGATCCTCACGCGTCGAAACGATCGGCTTCGCTCAACTCCACAGAGCCGCCGTGGGCGGTCGAGCTCCGCCGCAAAGAAAGCCGACGCCGATTTCACGATCGCATTCGACCGATGCAACTTCTTGTTCTCGCGTTCGAGTTCGGCGATCCGGGTCGCCTCGGTGCTGCTCACGCCTGGCCGCCGGCCCTCGTCAATCTCGACCTGCAAGACCCAGCCGCGCAAGGTGTCGGGATTGATCCCCGAGCTGTTCACCGATGCGATGGCACGCCGACCGGCGCGAGGCAGGAATCCCGGGCGAGACACTCTGTTGCACATGATGGCACCGACCGACGCCGCACCCGCAGTGAGTGACGCGCCGAGCGCCGAAACGGCTGCGGCCCATACCGCTTCGGTCAATGTCAGATACCTCTGAGGACTTCCGACCAGATCGGAAGGTGTTCGCCAAGCTCCAGCAGACGTTTCCCAACGACCGTTCCGTTGACTGGTGAGCCAGCGATTACATCAGCGAATCGTTCGTGGTATCCATCAAGGTCGTCAGCGACGTCCGCCAGATTTGCAGTGCGCATCGCCGCGACTTCGGCCGCACGGCACAGAACGCTGTGCTGCATGAGCTCGTGATATTCGATCGTCAAGGGCGGCCGGCCACCGCACGCTGCGCACCCACAGACGACGAGTGACGGGTCGATTGTGAACAGGCGCTGCGCCATCTCGCGCGATGCGTAGCGGTGGGCTTCCGGAATGTAGTAGCGCGGGCCGGGAGCGCCCGAGGAAGGCAGTTCAATCCATGTGCGGTGGTCGCCATAGCCGATGCCGTGAGAGAACCCGTCGAGACCACGTCCAAGAAGCGTGACCGCAACAAAGCCACCGTACAGCGCGAAGGTTCGTTTTCCGCTCGTCGCGATCGCGGCGAGGCTCTGTGCGTAGTGCAACAACGAGTCAGCCGTGGAGTCGAGTTCGTCCAAGCCGGAGACCCAAACTGCGATGTCTCGATCGGCTAAGTCCGAAGCGCGAGTTGCAAGGGCCGCCGGGTCATCGACAGCAACAACCGGTGCGGCCTTGAGCTTCGGCTTTGCGGCCAGAGTCGCCTCATGCAGTCGCAGACTCACCTGCCACCAGTCGTCGGACACCGCGACCATGTACGGCGACAGCATCGCTGACGGCCCGCGCGCGTCGTCGGGTCGGACGTTTTGGTTGAGGCGCATTGCATACTTCTCGAACTTGCTCCCTGAGTCGCTCAGGTAGCCTTCGTTGAAAGCCAACCAGCCCTCTGCCATTGCCGTGACCCGTTCGTCCGTGAAGTCAGAGGGGCTCGGGATCACTCCGGGCGTCGCTGCTTCTGGGTATCGGAAAATCGAGGCCAAGACTCCAAAGGACGCCTTCACGGCAGGAAGGGGCTGTTGGAACAGCGGGCTCCTGGGATCAATCACATACGCCGTACGTGCCTGTGCTGCTGACAGCGCAAGCAGGAATCCCCCGGTGCCTTCACGCTGAAGGGCCGCAACTGTCCCCGGAACGAGCAACCCGTTGTAGCATCCTTCAAGTACTCGAAGGGTCTCCTGGTCCGTCGAACCGAAGCTCAAGAAGTGCTCGTGTCCCTCAAACATCGTTTACCAGCACCCCCACTCGACGGATCTCAGCGACGAGCCGCGCCCGGACCTGTGGAATAGGCCGGTGGCGTGGCGCACGAACTAGCTCGCTGATCTTGTCATCTGAGACCCACAAGATGCCGACCCCCAGAAGTTCGGCATGTTCCAGCGCGTTTTCCCTTGGTCGACTCGCGGTAACGAGGTAGCTGCGGTCGACGGAGAACGTGTTCGCGGCTGCCTGCTCTAGGACTCTTGAAACATGGTTCAGCTTCAGCTCGTACGCGGTCAGTATGCGGGTACTGGTGAGCGTGACCAGGTCGATCCATTTTCCGTGGAGACTGACCTGTTCGGCGATGAGCGACGATCCAGTTACTCGACGTCTTTGCTGCAGATAGCGCAGGAGGGGCGCCGCGAGTTCGGCTTCTTCGCGGTATCGAAGCGACTTCAACCGCTATCACCGTCACCGGCCATGACCGCCCGATCAAGCCTGTGCTCGTACCGAAAGTACATCGCCCCGGCCGTAGCAAGTACGAGCAAACCGCAACCGAACACGACTACCGCGATAGCCAGCAGCCAAGAGACTGGGCCGCTGCGCCACGCTGTCACCAGCACGAGCATTGGGAAGGAAATCAGGACCGACAAGAGTGCGAAGCTCACGTACGGACACACCTTCTTCAGGCGTGGGTAGTAGGTCTCAAGATCCGCTCGTCGGGCGAGCAGATTCGCAAGTGCAGAGACGTCGCTCGAGAAGCTCTTCGGGTCAAGCCGCAATGACTGGTCAGTGCCGTCGACTAGCCCGTCTAGTGCGCGATTCAGACTCTTCTGAAACTCCAGTGCGGCATCGACGGCGAGGTCGTTGAGTTGGGTCTTGGCGATCTCGACGCGACGTTTCCATCGTTCGAATGTCTCGAACTTGAGTCGTCGAAGCTTGCTGACGTACGCCAATACGAGCGCAAGCTCGACCGCTATCGCCGGACCGGCGACCTGGAGATTCACCAGCATCGTCCTAGACGCCCAGGACCTGATCTCGAATGACCGAGTTCTCAGTCATCTCCGGGTGGTTCTCGTAGACGTAGCGAACAAGTTGCCGTAGAGGTAGCGATCCGAACGTTTGCTTCACGTCCGCGACCTCGCGCAGCGCCCAGTCCGGGAGCTCGGCCTTGAGCGCCTCGAAGTACTTCAGACCAAGTTCGGTGAGATCAAACTGGCGCTCCGCGTACGGAGCACCGTCGCTCCCGAGGATCTGGCGCGTCTCGTCGGGAATCTCTGGGAGTCCGTCGACCCTGACTCGGACCAGTCCGGCGGCCTCAAGCATGTCGATCGACTCGTAGACCTTCTTCGAGAACGGTCCATAGTGGTACGGGACGTAGTTCGCTGACTCAGTGAGAACCTCTGGAACGCGGGTCTCCGACACGAGAAGGTAGATGAGCTTCTCGAGTCGGGTGGATCCGTTGATGCGTGCCGTCAGCGCAGCGTTCTGAGATGGGCTCGCGAGAAGAACGACGATTAGATCGTCAACCTCGAACACCGGGTTCTTAGTCATAACCCTGTCCTCCTCCCGGAATCGGCGTCACTCTGGCACAGGCAGTGCGCCGGACTCTCGGCGCGTCGCCCGGCGGCATGACTCTGTCACGGTGGTGCCTCCAAAAACCGCTGATTCGAACATACGTTCGGATGGTATCGCCGAGGTGTAAAATTTGGGGTCATTGGGCATGGACGAGATTGGTGTGCGCGGCGGCGACACGCCCTAACGTCTGGGAAACGGACCCGTCCTCGGCCGAGGCGGCTCGCGCCAGGCCCCGAAGCCGCGAAGTTCCTGGATCTCGATCAGGACGAGCCCCCAAAGGGTCCACCCGGTGATCCACCGACTCCTCGACGCCGGGATGCCGGTTGAGAAGTGCTGCAAGGTTCTGGGGGTGTCCGGGCAGGGCTACTACCTCTACAAGCGACGCCTGGCTTCGGCGACGCAGTTGCGGCGGCAGTTGCTCACTGGGCTGATTCGCGAGATCCCGACTACATCGAGATCTTCAACAACCGTCAGCGCTGCGACTCAACGATTGGCTACCGCACACCGATCGAGCACGAACTTCTCTCCAACCAAAAAGCCATCCCGCCCGACGACTCACCACCAATGGTGGAAATCAAAGTGGCGGCAGGTCACGCCGTCAAGCGAACCTGCAGAAATCCCGCTACAACTATATCTGGAATGAGGCGTCGAGCATCGACGAGCCATTCACCCCTCCCAACCTTGCGTGGAACTCGACTGTTTGCTGCTCCGTCAAGCTCGCGATAAAGTCACTTACTGCCCGGGCCTTGACTTGGTTTTCATGGCGATATCCACCCTCTGCCGGCGTCTGGCTAGCAGATAAATCAAGGTAATCAATGAGCCTAGGGGGCAACCCCTTGAGTGAATAGCTAATGCGAGCTTGGCCTTTTCTCGGAATTCCATCATAAGCCTCGTTAGTCCACTCCAGAAGCCAAACGTAAAGTTCTCGCACTAAGCGCGCCTGACCACGTTGAGCGGATGCGACGGCCGGCCTATCGATGATAAAGTACCAAGTCAATTTCTTCAAAATCTCGACCCAGATAAGTGACTCAATTGCAATTTCCATTACCCCATCCGAGTTTACGGTAATGGATTCCGGCCCCGTCATTAAGTCGATGTTCGACGACGACCATTCTCTGAAGTTCTCCCTTTGTTGACGAGTAGACTGGGTTGAAGGAGGCAAGCTTGAAATGACATCAATGAACGTACGACCGAGGTACTCTTCAGGCTCAGAGCCTTCGCTCGAAAGCCGCGCCAAGATTGCCGGATTGTCCTTCAAGCGAACTACGCAATAGTCCTTGAACCTATCAAACAACGCCTCGCCGGCGTTGGCGCTTCTCAACTCGCTGAGTGGCATTAGACCCGCTCGACTGAAGTCCTCAAGATCATGGATGGCATAGGTGATGTCGTCAGCCCAGTCCATTGCCTGCGCCTCGATCGATCGAAATTCGAGGAGACCATCCGCACGCCCACGTCCCTGTCGATTATCCTTACCATTTATGCCGCCCATGCACCAATCCAGGGTCGATCTCTCGCTGTTATACGCTCCCCACTTTTCCTTCAAATCATCCACGCCCGCGGGTCTCTCCTCTCTAAGCCATGGGTACTTTGAGACAGATGAGAGGGTAGATCTCGTTAAATTTAGTCCATTTACGTTGTCTACATGTGGGCCGCTTCTACCGAATGCAAGCTTTGTGAGAATTCTAAAAGTTTGGGCATTCCCCTCAAAAGTGTCGGCGACTACGAAACCTTCAGGGATCTTGAGAGATTCATTCGCGTTGGGGGTGATACCTAAAACCTTCTGGAGAACATTTTCGGCAATATGACCGAAAGGGGGGTGCCCCAGATCATGAGCCATTCCTGCTGCTTCCAATGCCCACGGATCAATGGGTCCGTCGGTCCCTCCCCCTCCACCCCGTTTGCCTGGAGTAAACTTTACGCAAGCCTTATGAATGGCCGCATCAGAAGCAGCAAGAAAATTTATGGTCGTGGCCAACTTGCGACCCACTTGCCCGACCTTAAGTGAATGTGTCAGGCGGTTGTGAATCAAAGCAGTCTCGGTCGGTGCAGCAACTTGAGTGACGCCCGCGAGCCGACGGAAGGACGTCGAGTAGAGGAGCCGGTCTCGATCCCGCTCGGCGGGTGGTCGCCAAGGATTTTCTTCAGATTCTCGTACGAACCGGTCGTATCGTCCGGACCGCGCCATCCGCGATGTGGCCAAAAAAGACTTCCCCGTTCCCTTAGCGTCAAGCCCCTTCGGCGAGGACGAACTTGAAGTTTTTGTAGCTAATCATGCCTTCGTCGCGCATTGCCCCTAGTGTCAGAGCAAGTTCATCTCGTTCTAGTTGGTTGCTCCGCTGGATCTCCCTCAGTTCCGACCATCGAACTGAGCCGACTTGGTTCACTCGGTTCATGATCGCGCTCCTCGTCGCGGAACGCGCCCGCGCTCGACGCTTGACTTCCTCTTCGCTCTCTTGAGGCCACTCGATCTCACCCATCGACGGAGTCAGCGCTTCCAAGTCTGCAACTTCAACAGTCATGGAAGCCTCCGGCGGCGGAGCCAAATCCATCTCGAACCCACACTGAGGACAGGCACTCAGTTGTTCTTGGGGAGGTACTGGATTCAGTTCTTGGTCGTTCTCGCCGAGCATAACTACTCTGAGTAAATATCATCTCTCGCTCCGTGTCAAGGATCTTTCTTTCCTAGCGCTTAGCAAGCGTAGCGCCCGAATTACATGGAGGTAATTCGCCACGCCCGCACCTCGATTGGAAGCCAGCCTTACGTGCCGTTCCACCCCCGAGGTCGGGTGTGTCGTCTCCAAGCAAGCGAGCCTACCCCTCGTAGGCGTCGGTGAGACATCCATTGCCTGAAATTGCGCAATCAGAGTTAGGCAGTCCCAGGTCACGAGCAAGGATGGCCAGGGCGTCGCGAAGAACAGCCACGGCGACGACCCTCGCAGCGCGGAGGGTCAATATGAGTAGGAGATCCGCTGCATCGTTTGACCTCCCCCATGGTTTGGTTTCCAGTCTCGGCGCTGGGTCGAGGGCCTGAGTCAAAGGCTTGCCACCGTCCCCCGTCCCTTAACACCGAGCGATCGCTGCCGTGGGCGAACCGCCGTTCTCGGGTCACCTCGACATCACCCCATCTTGAGCTCGATTCCCTGATAAGGCGCAAGCGCTCGCGCGTGGTTCGCTCGTCTGGTGATTCCAGGTGTTGACTTCCACGTTGTGGGTGAATTCGTTCCGTTCGGTTCGGTAGCTCTATTCGGGGTCGTTGTCCCAGCCGGCCAGTCGCAGTAGTGCTTCGGCGTTGAATTCGTTGTCTCCGTGGGTGATCCGCTGTCCATAGGTATCAATGTAGATGCGGATGTGTTTTTTGACGGCGTCGACGGCTTCATCGCGTACGGCTAGGGCTTTGGTGAGTCTTTGTTGGCTTGTTGATGGTTCGGTGGGGTCGTAGGGCCAGTTCTTTAGACGTTCGACATGAAGGATCTCGGCCCGTAGGGCGTAGACATGCGCCCAGAGGCGAGAGAGTTGTTCTCCGTGTTCGGCGGTTTCTTTATTCGCTAGGTCACCGGCGTTGATGGTGGGGGTGTCTCCGCTGGACTCCAGCGGGGGTGGCACGGCTCGCCCACGTGGGACGTAGTTCAGTGAGTCGCGGTGCAGTTGCCATGCGACGGTGCGGACGATGTCGGGTTCGAGGCGTTTACGGAAGTGGTCTGCTTCCCGATTTGCTGCTGTTGCGGCGGCTTCGCGGCGGGCTGTCAGCGTGGTGCCTCGAAATCCGGGGGCGAGGGCGAAGAGGATGCGCGCCGATTCGCCCAGGACATCGTCTGGATAGTAGACGAGCAGGCGTGAGAGCAGCTCGTCGAACGTTTTCACCCGGCTCAGACGGTCGTCGGGACTCACGCTGCGCGCGACCACTCCTCGCAGTCCCAACAGCGTCTGGTCGTCACACGCGTGGGACACCGGAAGGCCGGCGGAGACGACTGCCCGTAACGCTTGGGCGATCGCTTCGACCGGGGGCGGCATCAGTTGTGTGTCCATCGCTGTTTCCCCTTCGTGTCAGCGGTTGAGAGTAGCCAGAAAGCGCCCAGGTTTTGACCTCTCGGGTGCCCACCGACTGCGGTCAGAGTCGTGTCGACGTAAGGGACCACTTGCGTATGACTACTCGAAAGGACGGCGTCACATGTCCAGCGATATCGCTCCCTACGGCGGTGGGTCTTTGAGCCGCGAGGCCCGCCAGGCCAGCCGACAGATCAACCGCGGCCGGGCTCGCTCGCAAGTCCGAGCCTCGGAATCGGACAACGTCACCGACGTGACCCTTGCCAAAGTCGACAACCTCACCATGGCCACCGGCAGTGTGATGATGTCGGTGGTTCGTATCGCCAAGGCGCAAGCCGAACTCGAGGCGCTTTCTCCTCAGACTTCGTCGCGGTTGAACTTCCTGGCCGATTCCCACATGTTGGGTTGTTCAGAGCTGCTCGATGACCTGCGACGCGACATGCGTCGAATCCGGTGACCGCGCTGATCGTGTTGGCTGTTGCAGCGTGGGTCGTGTTGCTCGCCAGCGTGGCGGTGAGCATGGTTGTGGTGGTGCGCTGTAACCGTCGACGCTATGACGCGTTAGCTGAGCGGATCAACATCGATGCCCGGATCGGGTACCTCACCACCCAAACCCTTGCCGCGATGCGTGAAGCCGCTCGAGACAAGCGGGGGTGGTAGTCCGATGCTGGTTCGGCTGCCGGGAGTCGCAGTGGGGGTGCTCGCGTCCGCGGTGGCGATCTATGTGGCGGTGCGCCTGATCGAATCGGTGGCTACGCAGTTAGTCGTCATCGGTGGGTGTTTCGCCGTGATGCTCATGCTGTTGTGGGTGTTTCGCGTGTTGTGGCGTCGGCAACGCGCAAATCGCTGGTGAAGTCAAGCTCGTTGTCTATTCCACAACATATTTGTTGGTGAGCATTACCAAACAACATTTTGGTTGTTTTTCAAGATACGCGACCTGTCTTATCGCTGGTCGCGTCGAGTGTCGCATCGCATATCGGTGCTATTGCAATTGGACCCGGGATGGTTCTTAAGTAGAAACACCCCGGGGATGCTCCTAACGCAATTCCTGGTGGACTTCTTAATCAACCTTATTGCAAAAAGACCCACGCCTCGACGGTAATCAAAAGCGATGGGCGAAAGGAGCCTTTCTATGGTACCACGAAATCCATTAGGTGCCGCTATTCGACCGCACCCGAAACGGTTTTCCACGATCCTGGCGGACCCGCCGTGGGACGTGCAACAAAAAGGCGCTCTCGGTGCGCAAGCCCACTACCCGTTGATGACTCTTGAAGCGATCACGGCGATGCCGGTGGCCGATTTGGCCGCCCCGGACGCGCATCTGTGGTTGTGGGTCACCAACGCCACGCTGCGCGCCGGCTACGACGTGATGGAAGCGTGGGGATTCACCCCGCGATCACCACTGACCTGGATCAAACCCCGCCTCGGTTTGGGTGTTTATCTGCGTAACGCCACCGAGCACTTGATCCTCGGCACCCGCGGCAACGCCCCAGTGAACTTTCGGGCGCAGCCGACGTGGATGTTCGCCCCCCTGCAAGAACACTCCCACAAGCCAGAGGAACAGTACGCGGTCATTGAACGCATCAGTAGCGGGCCGTTTCTGGAGCTGTTCGCCCGGCGGCGCCCACCTTCGAGGCAGCGGTGGAGTGTGTGGGGTGACGAGATCGCCTGCGACATTGCGATCCCGGGCTATCCAGTCCCTTCCGACACCCCGGTCCCTCCAGATAACTCAGACGCCGCGGGGGGTGACCATGGCGCGGCGTAAAACCCGAAACACCGAGCGGCGCAGGCAGGACCGTAGGGCGCTGCGAGTGCGCGGGGTTCGGCACACGAGTCCGGATGCCCGGAAGCTGTCGCGGGCGTTGATTGGTTTGGCGGTGGCCCGCGCCGAAGCCGACGCCCAACAACACACCACCACGACACTCGACCGCGGGAACCCGGCCATGGACGTCAACGGCGACGGGGACTCGGAGGGCGGAAATGTCGCTGACTAACCGACCACGCGCTCAACTGGTGGGTTCGGGGTGGGTGTTCTCCCGCCTGCATTTACCGCGTCCGCTGGACGTGGAGCAGGTCGACGCGATGCTGTTGCGCCTGGCTGCAGATCGGGCCGCACCGGCGCTGGTGTTCGAAGCCCGCGCCGAACACTCACAGCTCACTACACACCTCGTCGGCACACCGGCCGGGGATGTGATGTGGGTGCAGCGCACGTTGCGTGACCTCCTGCCCGGCCTGGACATCGACGCCATCGTCGAACCGCGTCTCCCTGTCCAGCGTGCGGTGCGGCTACGGATGCGCCCCCGCGCGTTGGCGCTCTCGACGAATCGGGCCGAAGTGACCGCCCTGAGTGTGCTCTCCGCGTTGGATGCCCGCCTGGATGTTGGGGAGCGCCTCGTCGTGCAGGTGATCCTGGGTCGACGTATCCCGCCGACACATCTACCGAGGGACGTGGCCGATCCCACCCAACCCTGGTGGCAACTACTCCTCCATGGCCCAGCCGATGCGCCCGCGCTGCTGCGCGAACAGGTCGACGCCCGTTGCGGGCAACACGGCTTCGCTGCGACCGTGCGTATCGGTGCCAGCGCCCACACACCAGGGCGGCGCCAACAACTCGTGATCGGCGTGTTGGGGGCGCTGTCCACCGCTCAAGACCGCGGCACCTACCTGGACTTGACTTTCGAACCGGCTCGTCGGCTCAACGACGTGCGGCTGCCGTGGCGCTGGCCGCTGCACCTCGGGGCGACCGAGCTGACAGGAATACTGGGGTGGCCTCTCGGGGACCGCGAACTGCCAGGCGTTGCCCCATTGCATCCGCGCCCCCTGCGGGTGCCGGATGCGGTGAACCGCAGCGAACGGATCTTCGCAGTCCCAGCGGCGCCGGGACCATCCGCGCCGGTGGGTATCGCAGCCAGCGACATCAGTGCGCATGTGTTGGCGGTCGGGCCGACGGGGGTGGGTAAGTCCACGGTGCTGCTGCATTTGATCAAAGCTGACATCGACGCCGGACGTCCGGTGCTGGTTTTGGATCCGAAACGTCAACTCGTCGACGACGTCCTGGATCGCGCGGTCCCACCCGAGCGCATCGATGACGTCGTGGTGATCGACCCGGCCGAAGCGGCCAGCACCGGGCGGGTCGTCGGGTTCAACCCCCTCGACGTCGGCGACCGTGACCCCGACGTCGTCGTGGACGGGCTCGTCGCAGTTCTCAAAGCGGTCTTCCACGACGGTTGGGGACCGCGCACCGAAGACGTCGTGCATTCCGGGTTGCTAACCCTCGCCCGCGTCGGCGCGGCCAGGACAACGCCGTTCACGTTGATGGACCTTCCCCGGCTGTTCACCGACCACACCTTTCGAGCCTCGGTCATCGGTGGCGTCCTCGACGATCCCGGACTCGGGTCGTTTTGGGCCTGGTACCTCGCCCTGTCGGCGCCGGCTCAATCCCAGGTGATTGCGGCGCCGTTGAATAAATTGCGCCAATACCTGCTGCGTCCGAGCCTGCGCGCGGTCCTGGGCCAAGCCACCCCGACGTTCCGGCTTCGTGACGTGTTCCGCACCACCAAGATCGTGTTGGTGCCGCTGAACGAGGCACTGATCGGGCCCATCACCGCGCAACTACTCGGCTCGCTGATCGTCGCCGAAACATGGTCCGCGACCCTGGAACGCGCTAGCGAACTAGACCCGGCCAGCCGCCCGGCCACCGTAGTAATCGATGAAGTCCAACAATATTTGCACCTCCCCACATCGATCGAAGATGCACTCAGCCGTAGCCGCTCGCTGGGTGTGGGTTGGCACCTCGCTCACCAATTCCGCGCCCAACTGCCACCGGCGATCCGCGCCGCGGTGGACTCCAACGCCAAGTCGAAGATCGTGTTCGCACCACTAGATCCCGACGACGCCCACGCCATCGCCAAACACGCACCCGATCTGCAGGCCGTCGACTTCATGAGCCTGGGCCGGTTCCAGGCGTATGCGAATCTCACCGCCGCTGGCACCCCGGCAGGGTGGGCACTCGTGGCCACGCTGGCACCGCCGGAGCCGACCGGGATAGGCCAGCTGGTACGCAACCGCAGCCGAGACCGCTACGCCGCCACCATCGCGGCGCCAGCCCCAACCAGCTCAATCGCCGTTGCCTCAAGGAACGCTTCAGCGGCCGGTGGCGCGCAGGTTGGCCGCAAGAAGAGGCACCCATGACCACACTCATCCACTCACCACTGACACAAATGTTCTTCTTCGACACCGCCCAGTTGACAGTCCTGCCGCCCGTCGTGTCGGTCGTCGTGTCGCGATCCTCACGATTCCACTGTCTTCCCCCGTCAACCCGTGTCCCCCGCGCGCGGCGGGAGGGGACTGACCCCGCATCGCGGGGTAAATGCGGCCGCCCACATCGAGCCGCCGACGGTTCCGCTAGCGCTGCTGGAGTGTGGCGATGACGCGTTCGCATTTCGATGAGCTCAAAGACCGCATGACCGCCCGGGACGAGGCTGTGTTACGTGACGCGGAGAAGTTCCGACTGGTCACCACACGCCACATCCAACGCCTGCACTTCGACCCCACCCACCTGACACCGCTGGCCGCGGCCCGGGCTTGTAACCGGATGCTGGCGCGACTTCGTGACGCCGGGGTACTGCGCGCCCTGCGTCGGCGTATCGGTGGTGCGCGGGCAGGGTCGGCCGGGTTCGTCTGGTACCTCGGACCGGCAGGTGAACGCCTCCTACGCGCGTGGGATCCGCTGGCACCAAGCGGTCGTCGTAACTTTCGTGAACCGTCGCGTCATTTCGTCGAGCACACCCTGACCGTGACCGAACTCGGCGTGCAAACCATTGAGGCATCTCGGCGCAGCGACCTCGACATCGTCCACCTACTCGCCGAACCCGCCAGCTGGCAACAATCGCTCACGGTCCACGGGACAGTGGCATGGCTCAAACCGGACCTGCTGCTGATCACCACATCCGCGGACTATGAGGAGCACCGCTTCGTCGAGGCCGACCTGGCCACCGAGCACCTGCCGGTGATCATGCGCCAATGCGCCGCTTACCAGTCCTACCGCGCCACCGGGCGCTACCAAGCCGCACACGGCCTATTCCCCGCCGTGCTGTGGGTCACCCCCAGCCCAGCTCGGGCGAGGGCCATCAAGGCGGGCATCGCCGCCGCGGCAGGCCTCGACGCCGACCTGTTCAGCGTCTGCACCGCGGCCGAGTACACCCAGGTCATCACCGGCCGCGTGGGCGGCACGTGACCTGTGGCACGCGGGAGAATCGGGAGATTTGGACTGGACTCTTTGCGCAAGAAGAGCGTAAATAGCAGGAGGTAACGAAAGGAAAAGGGCGATCAATGAGCAGCAACTCCAACACGAGATTTGACGTCAACAGCGCGGCGCTCAGTACCGAGCCACCAAGGGGCGAGGCATCAAGTAGCGATCCGCCGACCAACACCGCGATCACCTACCTGCGGGTCTCGACTGCCGAGCAGGCCACCCGCGGCGGGCGCGAGGAAGGCTTCTCCATCCCAGCCCAACGCGACGCCAACACCCGCAAGGCTGCCTCGCTGGGTGCGGTGATCGTGGCCGAGTTCGTCGATGCCGGCGAGTCCGGCACCTCAGCAGCGAAGCGACCCGAGTTACAAGCGATGCTCAGCTACGTCCGCGAACATCAGGTTGACTTGTGCATCGTGCATAAACTCGACCGGTTGGCGCGCAGTCGGGCCGACGACGTCGCGATTCACTACGCGTTGCAACAAGCCGGTGTCACGTTGGTGTCGACCAGTGAGAACATCGACGAGACCCCGTCGGGGATGCTGATGCACGGCATCATGAGCAGTATCGCCGAGTTCTACTCCCGTAATTTGGCCAACGAGGTCACCAAAGGCATGGTGCAAAAAGCGAGTCTGGGTGGTACTCCGCACCGGGCGCCGCTGGGGTACCGCAATGTCACCAGAACCGACGACCTCGGGCGGACGATGCGCACCGTGGACATCGACACCGAGCGGTCGCATCTGGTCACCTGGGCGTTCTTCCGCTACGCCGACGGTGACTGCTCGCTGTCGAGCCTGCTCGAAGAACTCACCGACCGCGGACTCAGTACCCGGCCCACGCCGAAGCGTCCCGCGGCGCCGCTGGGCACCACCGCGGTGCACAAGATGCTGCACAACGCCTACTACAAAGGTGAAGTCAGCTACCGCGGCGTCACCTACCCAGGACTACACGAACCACTTGTTGATCCTGGCACGTGGCAGAAAGTTCAGGACCTTCTGGCGGCCCACCACCTGGCCGGGGTGCGTGAGCAACGCCATCAGCACTACCTCAAGGGCTCGGTGTTTTGCGGGAGTTGCGGGAGCAAACTGATGTTCACTTTTGCGAAAAACCGGTGGGGCACCATCTACCCCTACCTGGTCTGTTCTGGGCGGGCCCGTAGACGCACCGACTGCACCCGCCGAGCCATGCACGTTGATGCCGTTGCCGACCTCATCGAAGACGAATACCGCACCATCGCGCTGAACCCCGAACTTCGCGACAGCATCGAATTCCTCGTCAACGAAGAATTCGACCAACTACACGCCGCTGCCGAAACCGAGCGCCGTAACCTGGGTGCCATCAAAACCAAACTTCTCCGCGAGCGCAAGAAACTGCTCGACGCTCACTACGCCGGAGCCATCCCACTCGAGCTTCTCAAAACCGAACAGGAACGCATCGCCCACCAACTCACCCGAGTGGAAACGCGGTTGCAGGGAGCCGAGCAGTCCTACGATGACGCCCGAGTGATGCTCGGTGACTGCCTAGACCTAGCCCGAGACTGCCACGCCGCCTACCTCGAAGCCGACGACAACACCCGAAGGCTGTTCAACCAAGCCTTCTTCTCCAAAATCTACATCGACGAAGACGAAACCGTCAGACTCGACTACAACCCTCCATTCGACCTACTCCTAGCCCGCCTCGTACCCGCAGCAAACCACAGAGCACTAATAGCCGCGAACCCGTCAGAAGAAGCCACAGAGGGGCCCGAAGAGGCCGACCGTGGCCAGGCAACAAAAAAGGCCCGTCAGTCGAAACTGACGGGCCATGCCCTGGACCAACCCGACGTTCCGGGGGTCCAGGGTTCGACCTTTCGTACTTTGGTGGAGCTGAGGGGATTCGAACCCCTGACCCCCTCGATGCGAACGAGGTGCGCTACCGGACTGCGCCACAGCCCCAGACAGGTCGCGAGGATAGCAAAGCGCCCACCGTCGTCGGTCAGCACCGACAAACGCTTGACGCAGAGTTCAGGACGGAGTCAGTCGTTGACCGCGCGGCGAACGAAACGCGCTTCGAATTCCTCGTCGAGCGCTACGTCGACGTCGTGGTCGTCCTCGACGTAGCGAGCAGAGAAACTCTCCGCCGTACGGCGAGACTCGCTCGCGTCGACGTCGTCCCATACGCCGTCGTCAATTTGGTCGTAAATACCCGAAGTCGCCTGCGGGGCAACGGTCTCAGCGGCATAGGCCTGATCCACCATGGCCTGCCCATTCCACGAGCCAGGTGTTGTCAGGTCGATGACGCGAGGTACTCGGGTGGCTCGCGGCGCCGTGACATACGTCGGCAACGTGGTCGGCACAGCTTCCCAAGCATCGGGATCGAATTCGACGTCATCAATGTCGATTGGCGCATCCTCGCCAAGCGAATCGAGATGTGCTTGCAGACGCGAGGCCCGCTGCCGGGCGGACTTCGATGATCGTGACGCCGCAGTGCGCGTGGACTGTGTACGCCGCGACGAACTGTCCCGCGCTTGCGAGCCCAAAGCCAGCGAACGCTCAAGTCGTCGTCGAGACAAGTCAGCCAACCGAACCTGACGCCGAGCCAGCACCACAAATCCGAGCAGAAGTACGCCGGGAAGGACGAGCGCGATCGGTTGCAATCGGTGCATCAAGACAAGACCGCCGACGACAAGTAGGACGGCACCCAGGAGCATCAAGACGGCGCGACGCCGAGACGCTGCCCGCTGTCGGGCGGCGGTCGCTGATCTCAACCGCGCTTGAGGCGAGCCCACCGGCGCGAAGTCCGAGACGGAGTCCCTCTCGGCATCATCGACTCGAACCGTCGAGATTCGCGGCTCGTTCACGGCCGCCATCTCAAAAGCGCGCGACTCCACGATGCCCGGTTCACTAGTGGCACGCACTGGTGCCCGGGAGTTACGACGCGCAAGAGAAGGCCCGCGACGCAAGGTGCGCATCGCGCCCTCGAAACGGTCTATCGATCGGGATTCACTGGCTCGATCATGTCCGCGCAACCACATTGGTACGAGAACGACGGCCCACATCGCGATGATGGCCGCATAGATAAGTCCCGTCACAAGACCCAACCGTACGGGCGTTCAGGCGTGGAAATCGGCAGCGAGCCCCTCTGCCAGCGTCGGCGTGTCGCATCTCACGTCGCTGCAGACCTGGTTGCCTTCCACCGTTGGAGCAGACCACCAGGTACTTCTTCGGCATTGAGGGCATAGGACAAGTGGTCGCGCCAGTCCCCATCGATGTGTAGGTATTGAGCTCGGATGCCTTCCTCACGAAAGCCCAACTTCTCAACGACGCGTTTGCTCGCAACGTTTTCTGGCCGAATGTTGATCTCGACTCGATGTAGTTTCGCGCGATCGAAGAGATAGTCAACCGCCATCGCCACAGCCGTCGGCGTGATGCCTCGACCTGCATGTCCGCGATCAATCCAGTAGCCGATGAAACAGGACCGAAGCGAACCCCAGGTGATCCCTCCGACAGTGAGTTGCCCGACGAGTTCGTCGTTGTAGGCGATCACGAAGGGCAATGTTCGACCTTCTCGGGCTTCGTGACGCAGTCGACGGACCATTGCTGAGAAGCTCGGTGCCGATTCGGTCGAGATGTCCGGCACGGTCGCTTCCCACGATTGCAGCCATTCCAGATTCCGCCGACGAAGTTCAATCCACCGCGCCCGATCGGTGCGGTGAAGCGGTCGCAGAACCACTGGACCTTCAGTGAGTCGAACCGGCCACATCGACGACATGTTTCGTCCGCTCATTTCTTGTCAAGTCGCATCACCACAACCGCGTCACCGGGTCGTACCTCAGTGACGTTGTCCGGGATGACGATGAGTGCGTCAGTCGTGGCGAGTGGTGCAAGGTGGTATTCCTCGTCATCAATGGTGGGGTGTACGACGTAACGCCCAGCGTCCACCACCAGATTTGCGCGCACAAAGGAACGCACACCGGCCGGGGAACGAAGCCCCGCACCAGCTACTGCGCGGACTACCGGTCGATAGATGTCGTGATGTCCGGCCATCCGACGAAGCACCGGGCGAACGAAGACCTCAAACGCGACATAGCAGCCCATCGGACTACTGGGAAGCGCAAAAACGGGAGCTTCGTCGAGGCCGACCTGCCCATGAATCTGGCGGCTGCCCGGTTCCATCGCGACATTGACGCTCTCGATCGAGCCAACTCGGGCGAGGGTGGACTCAACCGCAGCCCTCGCAGTGTCCGAGACGGCGCCAACGACGATGACCAGGTCGGCGCGCACTAGCTGATCTTCAAGAGTGCTGAGCAGAGCCTTCTGGTGATCGGGCACAGGGCCAACGCGGAACGCGTCCGCTCCACTATCGATGACGGCCGAAGCGATCATGACGCCCAATGCGTCGGGTACCAGCCCTGGCACCAAGGGAGTTCCTTCTTGGACGAGTTCAGCACCCACCGATATGACGACGGCTCTCGGCTTGGGATGAACGGGTGCGCGACCGACGCCAACGGATGCCAGAAGCGCCAACTGCCGGGGGCCTAGCACGTCACCTTCGGACAGCACGCACGTACCGAGTTCAACGTCTTCACCGCGACGACGCGTATTCGCGTGCGGAGCAATCGGAATGGCCACCGAAACGGTCATCGCCGACACGTCACCGAGACTGCGCGGGGCTACGGCTTCCGTGCCGTCGGGCAAAAGTGCACCGGAACTCAACCGGATCGCGGTACCGGGTCGAACGGATTCAGTGGCGCGATATCCCGCAGGTACGTCGTCGATGACCGACAACCGCACGGGGTTGTCGCCGGTCGCCTGGGCTACGTCACTAACACGAATCGCAAAGCCGTCGATCGCTGCGGTGTCGAACGGAGGACTGGGCCAGGGGGCGAGAACATCGGCCGCCAAGACGCATCCGTTGGCATCAACCAGCGTCACGTCGAGTGCCGCCAAGGATCGCGTGGTTTCCAGGACTTTGGATAGGTGCTCTTCGACCGTGCGTATCCCCACGTGGTCGCTCAACTTTGCTTGGCCACGAAAGCCGAGAGCCAAGCTCGGAAGTCAGGTCCGAGATCCTCACGCTCGCACGCAATCTGGACAACGGCTTGCAGGTAGGACAACCGATCCCCGGTGTCATAGCGTCGCCCACGAAAGACAACACCGTGAACACCCCCGCCCGAAGCGGAGTCGACATCGACGGCAAGCGTTCGCAACGCGTCAGTCAGTTGGATCTCGCCACCGCGACCTGGCGCTGTCTTCTCGAGTACATCAAACACCGCCGCGTCGATGACATAGCGTCCAATTACCGCGAACGAACTCTTCGCCTCTTCCGGTTTGGGCTTCTCGATCAAATCGGTCACGCGAAAGACGTCAGCGGAATCGGTTGGTTCGACCGCGGCCGAGCCGTACAGGTGAACCTGCTCGCGCGGGACTTCCATCAGACACACGATCGTGCCGCCGAAACGTTCTTGAGCCGAAAGCATGCGAGGCAGTACGGCGTCTCGGGGATCGATGAGGTCATCACCGAGAAGCACGGCGAAGGGCTCATTCCCGACGTGTAAAGCCGCCTGCGCGACAGCGTGACCGAGACCGAGGGGCTCGCCTTGGCGTACATAGTGGATGTGGGCGAGATTCGTTGCCTCTTGCACGAGCCGCAGTCGATCGGCGTCGCCCTTAGCGACAAGGAGACTCTCGAGTTCTTGATTGTGATCGAAGTGGTCTTCGAGGGTTCTCTTACTGCGACCTGTCACAAACAAGAGGTCGTCGAGCCCCGCTGCGACCGCTTCCTCGACGACGTACTGGATAGCGGGCTTGTCCACGACGGGGAGCATCTCCTTGGGCGTGGACTTGGTGGCCGGAAGGAATCGAGTTCCCATCCCGGCTACCGGCACAACTGCTTTCCTCACCCGCATGTCGCGGAGCCTACGACGTTGACGAGGCAGGATGTCGGTCGTGGGTGAAGGTGAGCGGCCGGAGGTCGAGCGGGACAGAGCAGACGAGAAGTCCCGACTTCGCCATGCCATCCGCTCGCAGCGACGTGACCGGGACGCACGGACGCGGATTGCGAGCGCCAACGGCATCGCCGATCAAGTTCAGCAATTCCTCCTGAATCGAGAGACTTCGTCGCGAACTGCTGCGGCGTACATCTCAATGGAGTTCGAACCAGGCACCGGTCCACTCCTCGGTGCCTGGCGTGATGAGGGGGTGGAGGTCCTCGTGCCTCGTGCTCGCGACGCTGGGGTGCTCGAGTGGTGTCGGTACACCGACGGCTCTGGGCTTCGACCCGGCAGATATGGGATCAACGAACCACTAGGTCCCTCGGTGGGGATCGGAGCCGACGCGCTCTTGTCCGATCACGTTGGCGTCCTGGTGACCCCGGCCCTCGCGGTAGACCTCGATGGATATCGGCTCGGTCAAGGTGGGGGCTACTACGACCGACTCCTTGCCGATCTCGCCGACGCGGCCGGATCCGACATACCGAGCCGGATGGCGATCGTCGCGGTGGTCTACGACGACGAAGTCCTTGCCACCGGGGCAATTCCGGTGGAGTCACACGATCGTCGCATCAGCATGGTGATCACCCCAACGAGAACGATCTCGTTGCCCGCAGACTGAAGAGCGGCCCCTCGGAAGCCGACTATTACTGGGTGCGTCTCTATCTGCTCCTAGCGCTCGCGGCGTTCCTGATCGTCTTGGTCGGGCGCGCTTTCATTCTGGGTCGGCCGGCCCGAATCTCGATCGCGCTGGTCGGCATCCTGGTCATCGGCCTGGGATATCTGGAGTGGGACTTCCGCTCCTCTGAGTCGCTGCTCTCGAACGCCACCCGGGCGATCTCTCCCACCTCCCGCGGAGTTACGTGTCAGAGCTTCGGCGGCACATGGACGTACGCCGGAGCCGAACTGGGACACGTGAACTTCGATCAAAACGGAACCGTCGACAGCACCGCGTTCATCTCGTACGACACGTGTAACTACCTCATGGCGTACATGCGCTCAGACCGCAACAATCCGACACGGGAACAGATCATCGCCGTGCACGTGGTGTCGCACGAAGCAAATCACTTGCGCGGGGAATTCAACGAAGCCACGACGGATTGTCGAGCGATGCAAAACGACTCGGCGACCGCACAGCGTCTTGGCGCAACGCCGATTCAAGCTCGCCGACTCGCACTCGCCTATTGGATTTCGGTGTATCCCGACATGCCCGATGCCTACCGAACAGACAAATGCCACGAAGGCGGACCGCTGGATTCAACCCCCACCGACCACATCTGGCCCTCCTAACCCACCCGCCGTACGCCCAGACAAGGACTCAGACCCCGCGACGTTTTCCACTGTCGACGATCCTGGAAAGTTGTTGGGACACAACGAGAATTAGTTGTGCGATGGGGTTGAAAGTGTCACCGCTAGCCCTTATCGTCCTGGTAGTTGTTCGAACAGATGTTCGAAAACGTGGCGGTCGTGAGACGAC
>JBBRTC010000015.1:0-42850 GCA_038244765.1 Candidatus Nanopelagicales bacterium
GAGACCTCTCCATTCAACTGGCCGTCGGGCACTCTCACGATGTCAATGGTCGCCACGATCCACATCGCAGCAACAGCGACGGGAACAGCGAGGAATTTGACGACACGGTCGACGTACTTAGCGACTCGGTGAATCAAGCGTTGTCGAGTCTCCGCTCTTTGGTTGTGGCGGTGCGATCCGGTGGTGATCAGATGATTGCCAGTGCTGCGGATCTGCTGGCGACGGCCGAAGAGCACGCCGCGAGCGCTACCGAACAATCGTCGGCCGTAGCAGAAACCACGTCTACCATCGAAGAACTCGCAGCCACTGCTGCGCAAATTGCTGACACCGCCGAAGCGGTGGCCCGCTATGCCGCCACCACACTCCTGCACGCGGAACAAGGCCGAGAAGCGGTGTCTGCTTCGGTCGCATCTATGGACCAAATCGCCCATCGGGTCGACTCGATCGCGTCACGAGCCCTATCGCTAGGAGAGAAGACTCAAGAAATCGGACGAATTCTCGAAGTCATCGACGACCTTGCCGACCAGACCAACCTGCTCGCACTCAATGCTGCAATCGAAGCAGCACGCGCGGGTGAACATGGGCGCGGGTTCTCGGTTGTCGCCGCCGAAGTTCGAAAGTTGGCCGAGCGAGCACAAGAATCAACCGGCCAAATCCAGGCGATCGTTGCGCAGATCCAGACTGAAACTCACGCCACAATCCTGGCCACCGAAGAGGGAACGAAGGAGGTCCACGCCGGCGCGGCCCTGGCACGCGATGTGGTGGACGCCCTGGAGCGAATCGGCGGCATGGTCGACGAGACCACAACTGCGGCCAAAGAGATTTCGATCGCGACCCAACAGCAGCGTTCGGCCTCAGACCAGGTTGTTGCGGCGATGACTCAGGTGAGCGACGTGGCTCGGCAGTACGCCGTTGGCTCCGAGCAGTCCGCTGCAGCTGCCGCTGAACTCAACGTGCTCGCGACTGAACTCAAGGACAGCATCGCGGCCTTCCGGGTGGTGTGACATGAGTACATGGGCCGACGACCCGGAACTCGTCGCGACGTTTCGAGCCGAAGTCGAAGAGCGACTCGCGTCATTGTCCGCAGGCCTGATGCAGCTTGAGGGTCACGGCGCACCTAAACAGTTAGTCGCGGCCCTCTTTCGAGATGCACACACAGTCAAGGGCTCGGCGCGGATGCTGGCTCTCGACGGCGTGGTTGAACTTGCTCACCGAGCCGAAGATCTGCTCGGTGCTCTGCGCGACGGGCGCGTTGTCGTACGAAAAGACCTCGTCGACTTGCTGCTCGTCACGGTAGAGGCCATCTCCCGATCGCTGCCCGGGGCGGAGCGCAAGATTGGCACCGAGTCGCTGGACCAAGTGACGACGGCGTTGGACCAAGCGCTGGCCGGAGTCACGTTGGTCGAGATTCCTCGACTTCTCGAAAACGGCGACGCGGACAACGACGCCGAAGGCGAAGAGCTGCTTCACGCGTCTCGCGGGGGTGAGCACGTTCGCGTACCTACTCGCCGAGTGCACGGTCTGCTCAACGTAGTGGGAGAAGCTGAACTTGACGTACGCCGCGTCGACCTTCACGCGCTTGATGCGCTGGGTCTCGTCGCTGAACAAGCGCGGCTTGTTCGCGTCGTACGCTCGATGATGTTGGAGAGCGAGTCGACCACTGCTGAAGTGACAGATGCGGTCACTGCGCTCGTCGGCGTCAACGATCGCCTCGCTGCCACTGTCAGGGATTTGCGTGGCCGGACGGAGGAGGCGTCCGTCCGACTTGCCCGTGTCCGCGATGGCGCCATGAGTTTGGCGATGGTCCCGGTCCGCCGGGTAGTGGCGGCTTTCCCTGCCCTCGTTCGCGAGGTAGCGACGGCTGTGGGGCGCGACGTCGAGTTGCACATGTCCGGGACCGAACTCGAACTCGATGTACGAGTCCTCGACGGTGTCGCCGATGCCCTTCGTCACTTGGTGACCAACGCAGTCGACCATGGCATTGAAGCAGCGGCCGTTCGCGAAGCTGCAGGTAAACCCGCGCGCGGTCGAGTCGACGTCACCGCGCGAAACTCCGGCGCGGCGGTCGTCATCGAGGTAGCAGACGACGGTGGCGGAATTGACACGGTCGCGCTACGTGCGCGTGCCATCGAATCTGGATTGCTCGATGCCGATACACCAGTCACGGATGAAATCGTGCACCGAGTGCTCTTCGAACCGGGATTCACAAGCCGCAAAGCGGTCACGTCAACGTCTGGTCGCGGCGTCGGTCTCGATGTCGTTCGTACGCAAGTGGAATCCCTTGGTGGAATTGTCGAAGTCGATAGTGAGTTGGGGCGCGGTACGCGCTTCACCCTGACCGTCCCCGTCACTCTTGGTGTGATGCGATGCCTCCTCGTGCGCTGCGGCGCCGAGCGGTACGCAATTCCGTTGAATGGCATCGTCGAAACGATTGGCATTGACGACGCTGTCATCCACGAAGTCGCCGGCACTCGGGTGCTCATCCGCGACGACCAATCGGTGCCGGTCGCCCAACTCGCCGCCACTCTCGGCGTGGTCGGTTCAGCCGCTCCCCGTGTCCTAATCGTGTCGCGGTTCGGCCGAGAGGGTCAGTTGGCGTGGGCAGTGGACTCCGTTGACAGCGAGAACGAAGTTGTCGTGAAGGACCTTGGAGGATTCCTCGGTCGAGTGTCCGGAACGGCGGGAGCCACGATCGATAGTGACGGCTCGATCGTTCTGCTCATCGACCTGCGTGACCTCATCGGGTCAACCACCCCCCTTCGTGGCGCCAGCCAAACTTCCTCGCATGGATCTCGGGCGGCTCTCAGCGCCGAGCGCGCTGACTCCCAAGACGTTGATTCTGAGTTGGGAGGTTCGGTCGCGACCATGGAGCGGACCACCTCGATGCGACCTCGTGTGCTCGTCGTGGAGGACTCCGTCGGAGTTCGCGAACTCCAACGATCCATTCTCGAAGGTGCTGGCTACGACGTCACCACCGCAATTGATGGAACCGACGGAGCGGCACGGTTGCAGCAGGAACCGGTCGACCTAGTCCTCTCTGATGTCGAAATGCCAGGAATGGACGGGTTCACGCTGACCCGTACGTTGCGCGCAACTCGGGGTTGGGAGAACGTCCCAGTCGTGATCATGACCTCGCGCGGCGATGACGTCGACAAGCGAGCCGGCATGGACGCTGGCGCAGACGCGTATCTGTTAAAGAGCGAATTCGACCAACACGTACTCATTGACACGGTGCGTCGCCTGGTCGGACGGTGATGACAGTGGTGGACTGCAGCCACGCGCTGTACGGGGGCGCACGTCGCACGCTCCAGGAGGAATCATGACCACGGTCGTCGTCGCAGATGACAGTCCGACTCTGCGACGGATTGTCGCTGGCGTTCTCGAAGGTGCCGGTCTCGACGTGGTGTTGGCCGAGGATGGTGTGCAGGCCATTCAGGCGGTGTTTCGGACCATGCCCGATGTCGTCGTATTCGATGTCCAGATGCCGCGCCTGTCCGGTTATGTCGCCGCGCGCGTCCTCAAAGATGACTGGCAAACGGCCGACATTCCGGTTCTGTTTCTCTCCTCGCTGAGTGCCGCCAGTGACCGGTACTGGGGTGCCCGTGCGGGTGCGCAGCGATTCCTCACCAAGGATTTTGAAGCCCCCGAGCTCGTCGAGGCCGTCCAGCAGGTCTTGGTGGACGCCGAGCGAGCTCGCGGCGGCCGGCCTGCCTTGAAGCCCGACGCGGTTGATCTGTCTGACGACGATGTGCTGGCCCGAGTCACCGACCTGTTGGATCGCAAACTATTCGAACTTTCCGTCACGTCCGACGTCACGGCAATCGCTGCAGACGTACTCGGGTTCGAAGAGACAGTGGCCGCGCTGTTGCAGACCCTTGTCGACGTGGTCGATTGCGACTTGGTGGGCTTGCTTCTTCTCGACGAACGCGCGACATACGTCTCCGTCGCGCACGAATGTTCGCAGCAGCAATACCGCGAATTTCTCACCTCGGTGGCCACGGCTTCGGGCCAGGCGACAGGAACGGAAACCGCCGTGTCGGAGCTTGGTCCCCGTCTCGCTGACCCCCACGGCTATCTCGGCGCGGATGACGACACGGGCATGGCCACGTTCTTGTCGATGCCGCTGAAGGCGGGAGGACGCTTGCTGGGGCTGCTGGCTTTGTCGAGTAGTTCCGCGAACGCATTTGGTGAGTCCGCGCTGACGACCCTGCGACTCGTGGCATCTCCAGCCGCGATTGTGGTCGACCATGCCCGACTGACCCGCGTCTCAAGTCCCTAGCGCCACCTCTAGTTCCTAGATCCGCGGCTCGCCGCAAATCTAGGCGCGCGCGGAATTTGCATTCGTGGCCTGAGGGCTCGTGCGATTACCATGGGGGGAGTATTTGTCGTACGCCTCAGGCCGGGATCGCCGTGAGGTGCCCTCATGCGCGGAAGGCATCGTGTCCCCAGACGACCCCACGGTTTCAGCCGACTTGTCTTCACCGCGCCAGTCGGAAGCGGATCAAAGTACGCAGGACGCGACTTCGACCAGCCCCATCGATTCCGGTGCGGTTCAGGAACTGGCGCTAACACACCGGTCGCCTCACCACATTCCCCGGGCTGGGCTCATCGCCGGCGCTGTTGCGGCTGGAGCACTCGTCCTGTATCTCATCGCCGTGCTCGCCTCCGGCGGCGGGGTCAAGGCTGGCACCCACGTTTTGGGTGTGGACATCGGCGGACTTTCCCACGACGAAGCAACGTTCAAACTCGACGATGAGTTGGCGACCCGCGCCAGTGCCCCCCTCGACGTGGTGGTCGGCAAGCGCAAGTTCGCGGTGGACCCCTCCGTGGCGGGTGTGTCCTTGGACGCATCAGCGACGGTCGACTCCGTCGGGGGACGCACATGGAACCCTTGGGGACTGATGCAACGCGCTTTCGGGTCGGAGGACGTGGCGCCTGTTGTGGTGGTCAATGTGGGCCAATTGACATCCTCGATCGCCAAGATCGCGGCAAGCGTTGATCGAAAAGCAATCGAACCCGGAATTGTCTTGCAAGCAAGCAACCCGACCTTGCGGATCGGCAAAAAAGGACTCCAAGTCGACCAACCCGCCGCGGTTCGAGTCGTCTCTTCGGCGTACCTCGTCACGTCCAAGCCGTTGGTGCTCCCGACGCGGGTGACCGAACCAACGGTGAGTGACGAACAAGCCCAGGCGGCTCTCACGAGTATCGCGAAGCCAGCTGTGGCGTCGCCAGTGGCAGTCGTCGTCACAGGGGACAAAACTGGAGTTCGGGCATCGATCCCACCGACCACGATTGCCGCGGCGCTGAGTTTCTCCGTTGTCGGGGGCACCATCGCGCCCAAACTCGACGGCGTGATTCTTAAGTCGGCTATCGCCAAAGACTTTGCGGCGCTGGAACAACCGGGGCGCGACGCGCGCTTCAAGATCGTCCGTGGCAAACCGGTGGTCGTCCCCTCCCGAGTCGGCAATGGTGTCGCCCCGGACGCACTTGCTGCTGCCGTGCTTACGCAACTCAGCAAGGTGACGAATCGAACTGCCACCGTCGCATTGACCAGACTTTCGCCCGCATTGACCACCGAACAAGCGCGGGCGCTGGGAATCACTGAGAAGCTGAGTTCTTTCACCCAAAACTTCCCGTATGCGCCCTACCGGGTCCAGAACATCGGCCAGGCCGCGACGTACATGAATGGCACGCTGCTCCTTCCTGGCGATACCTACTCAATGAACGACACGATCAAGGAACGCACCGTCGCCAACGGATATACCGTCGGAATTCGCATCGGTGCGGACGGGCATTTCGTTGAGGACCTCGGTGGGGGCGTCTCGACGATCACCACAGCGACGTGGACAGCCGCGTTCTATGCGGGGCTCGAACGAATCGAACAGCGCGCGCACTCCATCTACATCAGTCGCTACCGCCCTGGCCTTGAAGCGACAGTGGCGTGGGGATCGCTGGATCTACGGTTCCGAAACGACACCAGTCACGGTGTTCTGATTCGCACGATCATGCGTAACACGTCAATCACCGTCACCATCTATGGAACGAAGAAGTACAGCGATATCAAGGCTGTCAGCGGTCCGCGGTACGACGTTCGCCCGCCGAAGAAGCTGTATGACCCATTACCGACCTGTGTTCATCAGTCTCCAGAGGACGGTTTCAGCATCGACGTGTATCGCGTCTTCTACCAAAACGGAGTTGAAGTTCGGCGCGAAAAGTTGACTTCGAGTTACCGCCCGAGCGATGAAGTGATTTGCAAGCCGGACCCCGCAAAGGCGTCACCTTCCCCTTCAGGGACGGGCGCGGCGCCAGCGCCGAAACCAACCCCGTCGCCGACTAACTAGTGCAAGTGGCGCTCAGACCGTAGGCGCCTGTGACCGGCAGAAGCACGGTCGCTCAACCAGCTTTGCGCGACCAGTACTCGTAGGCGTGATGAAAACCAAAGCCAAGTCGGGAGTAGAAGGCCGAAGCGGCCGCATTTGAATCGAGCACCTGAAGGTACAGTCGCTCACACCCGCGAGTCCCTGCCCACGATGCCAACTCTGCAACGATTCGAGTTGCAACGCCCTTTCGCATTGCCGCGGGGACAGTCTCAACGTTGGTGATTCCTGCCCACCCCGCGCCGGCCACTTGAGTTGGCGAAGCCGACGCTCGGCCAATGCCCAGCAACTCCCGTGTGTCGGCATTGCGCGCCGAAATGAATGCCGAATCAGCAGGACCGGTCAAGATCGCTTTCAACACCGTCCACGTGGGTTGTGTCTCATCGGCGAGAACACCCATCCACTCATCCGTCGGCTCGGAGACGAGTTCGATGATGACGGACGCAGACGAATTTCCGGCAAGCGAGACCACGGTTGCCGTGTCCGCGATCTCGAAACGCGTGCGTCGATGTGGGGTCCAGCCCCCTGCCGCTAGTGCCGGCTCCATCACGGATGGCATCGGAATTTGTAGTTGGGGTGTGAGTCCTCGTTCGGCGTACCACGCCTCGACTCCTGCGAGGGCCTCGTCGATGGGGACGCCTGGGTCGCCCGTAAGGCGTACCGAGTTTGCACGCCCGGTGACGCCGTGAGTAGCGCGCAGCATCCAGTCACCCAGTGATTCCGACTCGGCCGGCGGCCAGCCCGCTTCGGAGAGTCGCTGCAAAGCGGCGGCAGAAACCTCGGGTGGAACGACTCGCGCTGCAACCAGTCTCAAGCTCTCAATGGATGTGAGCTGTCCACGGCGGTTCGTCACGGTGATACTTGGAGGCGTCTGTCCGTCGAAAGTCCACGCATCAAGATTCCCCACGACATCGGTGAGTTGCCCCGAGGCGAGTTCGTGCCTAACGCTGACGCGGCGTCCGACATCGGCCGCGGAGATGTCGACTCGCGCGAGGCCTCCGGTGCGCCAGCCGCGAGCCTGCGTCACGGGGAACCCCCTGGATCGAGCGGCGGGTTTGGTCGGTAATGTCGTCTCAAGACGGCGATACTAGGCGCCGTCTTTCGGTCTCCGGGTTTTGGCGGAAAACGTCGCTCCAGAGATCATCAGCGCCGATGTGGAGGAGCCCCAGGATGACGTACGTCATCGCCGAGCCTTGTGTTGACCTCAAGGACAAGGCCTGCGTCGAAGAGTGCCCCGTCGACTGCATCTACGAAGGCGCTCGGATGCTCTACATCCATCCCGATGAATGCGTTGACTGCGGTGCCTGTGAGCCGGTGTGCCCGGTCGAAGCGATCTACTACGAAGACGACGTCCCCGAAGATCAAAAGCCCTACACCGCGGCGAACGTGGAGTTTTTCGACGAGTTGGGATCCCCCGGTGGCGCAAGCAAGCTCGGCCTGATCGAGCGCGATGCGGCGATCGTCCTTGCGTTACCCCTTCAGGAGCACGACCTCTGAGCAGCCCAATGACTTCCATAGGGGGACTGGCCGAACGCCTCCCAGACTTCCCGTGGAACGCATTGGTGCCGATCGCCGACGTCGCGCGGACGCATCCCGATGGGATCGTCGATTTGTCCGTCGGTACGCCGGTGGATCCCACGCCCGACGTCGTGAGACGAGCTCTGGAATCCGCTAGTGATGCCCACGGCTACCCACTGACGGCGGGAACCGTCGAGTTGCGGTCCTCGATGTCAGCCTGGATGCAACGCCAGTTGGGCGCGTCGGTGGATGTGGACGATGTACTTCCTGTAATTGGCACCAAGGAACTCGTCGCGTGGCTCCCCACGATGTTGGGACTCGGTGCGACCGACACCGTCGTAATCCCCGAGTTGGCCTATCCCACGTACGCCGTTGGCGCCGAAATCGCCCGCGCGAACGTCGTGCGCTCCGACGACACGATCTCGCTTGGCCCCGCACCCGTGTCGCTGGTATGGATCAACTCGCCGGCAAATCCAACTGGTCAAATAATTCCTATTGAACATCTACGCAAGGTTGTTGCCTGGGCTCGTGAGCGTGGGGCGCTCGTTGTGTCTGACGAGTGCTATTTCGAACTCTCGTGGTTCGACCGGGATGAGGATTCGCCGGTTTCGGTCTTGAATCCGGCCGTATGTGGTGCGTCGACCGATGGAATCCTCGCGGTGCATTCGTTGTCGAAACGTTCAAACATGGCGGGGTACCGACTTGGGTTCGTGGCCGGCGACTCAGGTGTTGTGGAGTCCCTACGCGAAGTCCGCAAGCACGCGGGCATGATTGTTCCGGCGCCGATTCAAGCCGCTGGGATCGCGGCGTATGACGATGATCTACACGTCCAAGTTCAACGTGAGCGCTACCGCGCGCGCCGAGAAATCCTGCTCGAGTCGCTCCTCGGCGCAGGCTTCACTGTCGATCACTCCGAAGGCGCGCTCTACTTGTGGGCCACCCGAGGCGAACCGTGTTGGGACACGGTCAAATGGCTTGCTCATCGGGGTATCTTGGTGGCCCCTGGGGACTTCTACGGCCCCAAGGGTTTTGCTCATGTCCGAGTGGCGCTCACGGCGACTGATGAGCGTGTTGCCGCGGCGGCGAGTCGACTGCGTACCGGGTCGTAGCGGGTCGTAACCGGCAGAATTAGAGCGCGTATCTCTCGCGGAGCGCGATCGCGGCTTGCTCCATGGCGCTAATTTTCGCCAAGGCCTTATCGCGCGGCAGAAACCACATGCCACAGTCCGGTGCGAGAGTGAGTCGATCGGGACCGGTGACTGACATCGCGGCTTCGGCCATTTTCACGATGTCGTCACTGGATTCCACTGGCGCGTCAGTCGCGAGATTCAGTACGCCCAGGGTGACCGTCTTGTTGCCCGCGTGGGTAAGCAGGTCGGGTCCGTACGCCGGTTGCGCGTACTCGATCGAGATTTCATCGACGGTCGTTGCCGCGAGTACTTCCAGCGCTTTGTCGTAGACGGGGGTCGCGCGCTTTTCGGCGATGTTCTTGGCGTACCCGTAACACATGTGTACGCCGGTTCGGGTGGAGACGCCGGCAAGGGCGCGGTTGATTGCTTCGACAGCGAACTCGTGGACTTTCGAGTAGCGGAAATGCACCTCGGGCTCGTCGAGTTGGATCAGATCGACGCCGACGGATTCGAGTGCCTTGATCTCTTGATTCAGCGCGTCAGCCAGCGCAAACGTCAGGTCCTGAAGCGAGCCGTAGTGCTCGTCAACGAGTCGCAGCGCCAACGTGGTCGGTCCGATGACTGTCGCCTTCGTGGGTCGATCAACGTTACGGTCGAGGAACAGTTGGGCATCGGCGAGGATCGGTCGATCCCAGGTGATTGGTCCCACGACTCGCGGAAGTTCGAATTTCGGTGGGGCTGTGGGCTTCGCGTTGGCGTCGGCTGTGACCGCGCGCGGTTTCATCGTCAGAAACTCGTTGACATCATTGGAAAAATCGGTGACCGCACCTTGCTGATCTGAGTCGATGCCGCCCAGCGCGTAGAAGTGGCCGCTGAAGGTTTGTCGACGTTGCTCGCCATCACAAATGTACGTCAGGCCAGCCTTCTCTTGATCGCGAACGGCGAGCAAAACCGCGTCATCGAGGGCGTCGGGCAACTGCTCGGGGCCGACTCGCCACCACGATCCTTCGTGGCCGTAGATCTTTTCGTGGTTCGCAAGCCAATGCGGTTTGCACCAGGAACCCACCAGTGCGGTGGGGAACCGACCAACGGCGGAAGTGCGCGGTCCGCCACCGCGAGTGCCGCCCGGAGATGAAGTCGACGTCGTCATCCCTGGAGCCTAGCCACCCCCGCAGTTCCTAGGGCGGAGGGCGGAAAAGTCATCGTGGCCGGTACGGTCGGCCGACTGAATGCATGTTTGGGAGGCCGCACCATGTCCGATTTCGTCCTGCGTCATCCCGGTGGCGAACTGCCGCTAGCGACGGTGGCATCGACCGCCGGAGAGGGCGGAATCGACGTTTCGCACGTGCTCGCCGAAACCGGCTACGTCAATCTCGACACGGGATTCGTCAACACGGCGTCGTGTGAATCCGCCATCACATTCATTGATGGAGATGCAGGAATCCTTCGCTATCGTGGTTATCCCATTGATCAGTTGGCGGCGCACTCGAATTTCATCGAGGTCTCCCATCTCCTTGTTTACGGCGAACTCCCGACTGCCGCTCAACTCGGCGACTTCGAATCTCGCATCCGAATGCACACGATGTTGCACGAAGACTTGCGCCGATTCTTCGATGGTTTTCCTCGCGATGCTCACCCCATGCCGGTGTTGTCCAGTGCAGTGAGCGCACTCAGCACCTTCTATCAGGATTCGTTGGATCCGTTTGACCCTCAGCATGTGGAGATATCCACGATTCGCCTTCTCGCGAAACTGCCAACGATTGCGGCGTACGCCTACAAGAAGTCCGTGGGTCAACCGTTCCTTTACCCAGATAACAGCCTCGGCCTAGTCGAGAATTTTCTGCGCATGACCTTCGGGGTTCCGGCCGAGGACTACATACTCGACCCGGTCATTGTGAAGGCGTTGGACCTGCTGCTCGTCTTGCATGCCGACCACGAGCAGAACTGTTCGACCTCGACCGTACGCCTCGTCGGCTCTTCCCACGCGAACCTCTTTGCCTCCGTTTCCGCTGGTATCAATGCACTTTTCGGGCCGCTGCACGGTGGGGCAAACCAGGCAGTGCTGGAAATGCTCCAACAGATCCACGCGTCCGGAGATTCAGTCGACGAATTCGTTCGCAAGGTAAAGGACAAAGAAGACGGCGTCAGACTCATGGGTTTCGGGCACCGGGTTTACAAGAACTACGACCCGCGCGCGGCGATCATTAAGCAGACCACCCACGATGTGTTGGAGCGACTGGGGATTGTTGATCCGTTGCTCGACTTGGCGATGCGACTAGAAGAAGTGGCACTTGCTGATGACTACTTCGTGTCTCGGCGCCTCTACCCAAATGTGGATTTCTACACTGGCCTCATTTATCGGGCGATGGGTTTCCCGACCCGAATGTTCACGGTTCTCTTTGCCCTCGGTCGCGTCCCGGGCTGGATCGCACAGTGGCGCGAAATGATCGAAGACCCCACCACAAAGATCGGACGCCCTCGTCAGGTGTACGTGGGCGCCCCGGAGCGTGAGTACACCCCTCTCCTGACCCGGGTCTAGTCCGTTGAGTGCAGGGCGCTATTGAGCCCGCTCCACGATTCGCCGGAGCGAACCAGTGCCTCGAGGGCTCCCGTGAGCGAATTGCGACGAAAGAGCAGTCCGGATACCCCGGAGAGTTCGCGACCGCGAACAACTGAACCGTTGGGCGTGGTGATTTTGGATCCCGCGGTGATGTAGCACCCGGCTTCTACGACGCACTCGTCGCCGAGCGAGATCCCGAGTCCGGAATTCGCACCGAGTAGGCAGTTGCGTCCGACTGAGACAACCTCAGTCCCGCCGCCGGACAGTGTGCCCATGATCGAGGCACCGCCCCCGACGTCGGATCCCTCGCCGACGATCACGCCAGCTGAAATGCGCCCTTCCACCATCGACGCTCCGAGCGTTCCGGCGTTGTAGTTGACGAAGCCTTCGTGCATCACCGTCGTTCCGGATGCGAGGTGGGCTCCGAGTCGTACTCGATCGGCGTCAGCAATTCGTACGCCAGTTGGGACGACGTAGTCGACCATCCGCGGAAACTTATCAACACCGTGGACGGTGAGATGTACGCCCTTAGACCGGGCCCGCAAGCGGACGTCGGTCAAGTGCTCGATTGGCACCGGGCCGAGCGACGTCCACGCCACGTTCGGGAGCAGCGCGAATACGCCGTCGAGGTTGATTTCTCGAGGGCGCACGAGGCGATGAGAAATCAGGTGCAGCCGTAGGTACACATCGGCGGCGTCAAGCGGAACAGCAGAGAGATCCGCAATCTCGGTTCGAATCGTGCGCACATCGACACCGCGAATCTCATCGACATCAATTGCCGAGTCGAGCCCGGGGACGTCGACTGAATTCGCGCCGAGGGCCGGATTCGGATACCACACATCAAGGAGGAGGTCGCCAGCGTAGGTGGCCATCCCGATCGCACAGGCGCAAGACGCGGTCATCGGTCCAGCGTGCCAGACCCTCTGTACGCTCGGGCACGTGGCCGTACTCAATCTCGACGCCGATGTCGTAACGCTGACCACGGCCCTCGTGAACATCGCCAGTGAATCGCATCACGAAGGCGAAATCGCGGACGCCGTTGAAGCCGCCCTCCGCGAAGTCGATCACCTTGAGGTCCAGCGCGATGGCAATACGGTCGTCGCGTCGACCTCGTTGGGTCGCGACCAGCGAGTTGTTGTTGCCGGGCACCTGGATACGGTCCCTGCGGCTGACAACCTGCCTGCGCGGCTCGTGGGAACAGCCGGCGAGCCAGCCTCGGAGGGGCTCTCAGAACCTCGGCTGTACGGACTCGGCGCCTGTGACATGAAGGGTGGTGTTGCCGTCGCGTTGAAGCTTGCTCGCGATATCGCAACCCCAACTCGAGATGTTACCTATGTCTTTTATGAAGCCGAGGAAGTCGAGGGCACCCATAACGGACTGCGCAGAATCGCCGAGCAGCAGCCCACGTGGATCGCGGGGGACTTTGCGGTGATCATGGAACCGACGAATGCGGGAATCGAAGCGGGTTGTCAGGGGACCCTGCGCGTTCGGGTGATCTCGCGCGGCCGACGCGCGCACTCGGCTCGCTCGTGGCTGGGAGACAACGCCATTCACAACGCCGCCGAGATTTTGGGGCGGTTGCGAGACTACGAACCGCGCACAGTGGAAATCGATGGGTTGCTGTACCGCGAGGGCATGAGCGCCGTGGGTATTGACGGCGGTGTTGCTGGGAACGTGATCCCTGATGAGTGTGTCGTGACGGTCAATTATCGATATGCCCCAACCCGCACGCCTGATGAAGCCGTGGCCCACGTGGAGTCCGTGTTCATCGGCTTTGACCTTGAAGCTGTTGACAACAGCGCCGGAGCTTTGCCTGGACTTAGTGATCCAGCGGCCGAAGCCTTCGTTGCCGCGATGGGCAACTCACCGCGACCCAAGTTCGGTTGGACGGATGTGGCCCGATTCAGCGCCCTGAACGTGCCCGCAGTCAACTACGGACCGGGAGACCCCTCGCTGGCACATACCCGTGAGGAGTTCGTCCCGGTCGCGCAGTTAATCGACTGCGAAGCTCGCATGAAGGCCTGGCTTCAGTCCTAGCGCCAACAAGATCGATCTGGCTGACTCAGACGGTCTTGATCGCCGCGATGTCGAGAGAGATCGCGATCTTGTCGCTCACCAGGACGCCACCGGCTTCAAGTGCGACGTTCCAGGTGAGCCCAAAGTCCTTGCGGGACAGTGTGGTGGAGCCTTCGAATCCGGCTCGGGTGTTGCCAAACGGGTCGCCCGTCACGCCGAGCGGCTCGACCTCGATGTCGACTGATCGCGTAGTGCCGTGAATGGTCAGATCGCCGGTCACGATGAAGGAGTCACCCTCGGCGCGGACTGCCGTCGATGCGAATGTCAGGGTCGGGAAGTTCTCGACGTCCAGGAATTCGCCCGAACGGACGTGAGCGTCGCGGTCACTGTTTCCGCTGCTAAACGATGCCGCCTGGATGGTCACCGAGGCGGTGGAGTTGGCCGGGTTCGCGCCGTCCAGGTTGAAGATTCCTTCGACGGCATCGAACTGTCCGCGAACTTTGGTCACCATTGCGTGGCGGGCGATGTAGCCAAGGCGGCTGTGGGCAGCGTCGATGGTCCAGGTGCCGGTGTAGTCGGTTAAGCCAGCGGTCAATGTGGGGGCAGTCATTGCGACCTCCAAGATAGGTGGTTGAAACTTCAATAAAAATAGTTGAACATAGAACTACCTGGGTGTCAACCTGGCGTACACCGCAAAGATTCCCGCGGGCTCTACCGTGAGACGTATGAGCAAACGAACCCCCGAGCCGGAGGCCACCACCTCCCGCGTGACTCCCGAGCGACGAATGGGTCCCGTGACCCGCCGCGGGCGCGCGATCTTGTCCTCGACAACCGATCAGCGCCTCTTGGACTACCGAGGCCCGAGTGACTGGGTTCACACCGACCCCTGGCGGGTGTTACGGATCCAGTCTGAATTCGTGGAGGGTTTCGGCACATTGGCCGATATCGGCCCGGCGATCAGCGTCTTTGGGAGCGCTCGAACCCTTCCCGGGGATGCCGATTACGACCAGGCCGAACGACTCGCTCGCCTGCTTGTGGAGGCGGACTACGCAGTGATCACGGGCGGCGGACCGGGCATCATGGAGGCCGCGAACAAAGGCGCTTGTGAGGCCGGGGGAGTGTCCGTCGGGCTGAGTATTGAGTTGCCTTTTGAAGCCGGCATGAATGACTGGGTCGACATCGGCGTCCACTTCCGCTACTTCTTTGCGCGCAAGACGATGTTTGTCAAGTACGCACAAGGCTTCATCGTGTTCCCAGGCGGCTTCGGGACTCTCGACGAACTCTTCGAAGCGCTCACGCTTGTGCAGACGCGAAAAGTGACGAGCTTCCCGGTGGTGCTGATGGGAACTCGCTACTGGGGGCCGTTGGTGACGTGGCTTCACGACACCGTCGTCGCGGGCGGCAACATTGGTCTGATCGACATGGACCTCATCACACTCACTGACGATCCCGAAGTCGCGGTGGACGTCATCGTGAGCGCTGCGGCGCACCGCGCTATCAATGCCAGCCCGACTGGTGCCAAGCAAGCGGGGTCGGCCAAGAAGTCAGCAGTGAAACGTGGGCCGAGAAAGCGCCCGACGGCGTGAACGGGATGAATCCTGATCACAACACCGCGATGAGTCGGTCTCCGGCATTCGCTGTCTGTGTCTTCTGCTCGGCGAGCGAATCTATCGACTCGCGATACATCGAACTCGCTGAAGAAGTCGGAGCTCGCATCGCTCGGCGGGGATGGGCCTTGGTCACCGGTGGCGGATCGATCAGCGCCATGGGTGCCGTCGCCCGAGCGGTACGACAAGGAGGCGGCCACACCGTAGGTGTGATCCCGGAGGTGCTGGCGGCAACCGAAGTCGCTGATCAAGATGTAGCGGAACTGGTTGTGACACAAGGGATGCGAGAGCGCAAGGCCGAGATGGATCGACGCAGTGATGCATTTCTTGCTTTACCTGGTGGAATCGGAACGCTCGAAGAACTCCTCGAGGTATGGGTGGCCCGGTCGCTCGGCATGCATGCGCGACCTGTTGTTGTACTCGATCCGTGGAATGACTTTTCGCCACTTCGTGAACTTGTGACTGGCTTGACCAGCAATGGTTTCGTCTCCCACGCGGCATCGCGGGATGTTCAGTGGACGGATCAGGTTGACACGGCGATGGACGCGCTACAGCGCGAGCCGGAATTGCCGGGCAATTTCGCGATCAGCAGTCCAGCGGAATTGCTTGAGGCCGACGTCACGTGACGCCGGCCTCAAGCAAAGGACGCTGACTGAGTCTGCGTTCAGATCCCGAAAGTGGACGACTCAAAGATGGCCGGAGGTGTCGTCGATCCATCCCCAGTCGGTGCGCCACTCGGTTGGTCCTTCTGGTTACCGGCCAAGATCATCTTGGCGTTCGCGTTGGATCCATCCACGATAGCTACCACCCACGCCTTGTCGTTGACTGAAATGTCTGCCGCCGTCGCCTTCGGCCCTTGACCGTGCGTGAAGCTCTTCTGCGTCTTGTCGTGCTTGCGAACTCGAATCCTCGTGTCCGCGTTAATGACGTAGGTCGCCGAGAATCCGTCGGAACTCTTCACCGTAATTGAGGTCGCCGAGACGTCGGTGACGACGCCGCGCTGAACCCTGACAGTCAGGGGCTTGCCGTCCTTGCCAGCGACGACAAACTCACCGTGGAGAGTCCGACCGAGTCGGCCAAGTCCGTGTCCGCGTCCGGGGAAACCGCGGTGTCCGCCGGGCCCAACTGGTGTGCCGATCCGATGCCCTGGACCCGAGGTCTGCGACTTTTCATTGTGCTGGCCGTGAGGCGCTCCGGGCGTGCTTCCTGGCGCGCTCGGGTGCAATGAAGGAGTTTCGCTGTTGGCAGTCAACGAGTTGGATCCAGCGAAGGCCACGCCGGTGATGACGGTGGCTCCAATCGCGCCAGCCGCTACCCACATGGCGGCACGGGATGTCTTAGCAATTCCAGTCATATTACAAACCATCCGTTTCAGGGGAAGCACACTCGGTCCGCCATCATCATCGATCGGACCTCAACACGACACTGTGCCAAGGTTGGCGTGAGGTAAAGGCCCGCTAACCCGTTTGGGCACCACTCGACCGAAGGAAACCCGTTGGACCCCAGCCGATTCGCCTACGCGAGGCCGCGTCGGGCGACTGCGGGGGGTCGGATTCCTTGAATCGAGGCGACCATGTCGAGTACCTGCCTCGTTGCCGCAACGTCGTGGACGCGGTACATCCGCGCACCTAACCACGCAGAAATGGCCGTGCTGGCCAGCGTGCCGATGAGCCGATCATCAGGAGCGCGGTCAAGCGTTTCGCCCACGAAGTCCTTACGCGAGAGGCTGACCAGCACCGGCCAACCAGTGGCCACGAGCTCAGAAAGTCGTCGCGTGGCTTCTAAGGAATGCCGTGTGTTCTTGCCGAAATCGTGGCCCGGGTCGACCAGGATCGCGTCACGTCGTACCCCATGAGCGACCGCCGTTTCCGCAAGATCGGTCGTTCGCCGCACGATGTCCGCGACAACGTCGTCGTATTGCACGCGGTGCGGCCGCGTCCGAGGTGTGGCGCCACCGGTGTGTGTACAGACCAACCCGACATCGAAGGTCGCGGCAACTTCGGCCATTCGAGGGTCAACTCCGCCCCAGGCGTCGTTAAGCAGATCTGCGCCGGACTGACACGCAATCTCGGCAACTTCGGCCCGCCAGGTGTCAACACTGATGATGATCTCGGGGTGAGCCGCACGTACGCCAGCAACGAACTCCGCCGTACGCCGAATTTCCTCAGGCGCGTCGACCTCATCACCGGGGCCTGCCTTGACGCCGCCAATATCGATCACATGCGCGCCCTCGTCGACGGCCCGCGAGACGGCATCGGCGGCGGCATCGTCGGCATAGTTCGCGCCTTTGTCGTAAAACGAGTCGGGCGTCCGATTAATGATCGCCATGATCACCAGGTCGGTTTCCCCAAACGTCCGCTGGCCCAACCGCACAATGCCTCCTCGGTCCGTGGCCCCGGATTCGTGCCGTGCGGGATCGGGCGGGCCTCGCATGGCACGATCACTCTGTCAGGGTTGATCGACGCCGGAGGCGCTCATGTCGTTCGTCTACATCGTTGCGGGGTTGATCGTGGTGGTGGCCATTGGGCTACTCGCGGTCGGCAAACTCGGCGAGTTGCCTGATCCGACGTCCGACCGGGCCGGTATTGGTCTCCCCGAAGGGGATGTCACCGCGCCGGAGATTGATGCGCTCCACTTTGCTGTCGGTCTTCGGGGCTATCGCATGGGTGAGGTCGATGACGTCCTCGATCGTGTATCGGCCGAGATGACGTGGCGCGATGAGCGGATCGCCGAACTGGAATCCACGTTGCAGACACACGGCGTCGAGATTCCAGAACGGGTTGTGCCCGCTGGAGTGACGGGCGAAGACGTGGTGGTCGAGGAGTCAACGTCAGCGGAGTAGTCGTTGGAATCGATGGCATCTCGCGCTGTGCGTGGGGTGCGTCAACCCCCGAGTACGTCGCCTACCACGACACCGAGTGGGGCGTTCCGATCCGGGGGGACTCGGCAATCTTTGAGCGCATCTCGCTGGAAGCCTTCCAAAGCGGTTTGTCTTGGCTGACGATCCTGCGCAAGCGCGAGAATTTTCGCCGCGCGTTTGCGCTTTTCGACATCCAGGCAGTTGCGGCTTTTGGAAGTCAGGATCGCGACCGCTTGATGAACGATGCCGGGATTGTGCGAAACGGGGCAAAAATTGACGCCACCTTTCGTAACGCTCGGGCCATCGCCGAACTGCTAGAGCAGCGTGGTGATGGCGCGTTTGACGCATTGGTGTGGTCTCACGCTCCCGAACCGCGTCCGCTAAGACCCGGCTCGCTCGCTGATTTGGCTCCGATGACTGATGCGAGCAAGGCCTTGGCTATGGAACTCAAAGGATTGGGACTGGCATTCGTGGGGCCGACCACGGCCTACGCCGCGATGCAGGCCATGGGGTTGGTTGACGACCACCTGATGGGTTGTCACCGGGCATTCTGAGCCGGTTTGCACTCTCAGGTTGCTGCCCGGCGTCGCCGGCCCCGGCGGATGGGGAATAATGGTGTTCTCGTGTGCTCGTCTTGACGACCACGCATCGCCACATCGAAAGGGGACCAGCATGGCGGCCATGAAGCCGCGAACGGGTGACGGCCCACTTGAGGTCACCAAGGAGGGTCGCGGAATCGTGATGCGCGTCCCACTTGAGGGTGGCGGCCGTCTCGTCGTCGAGCTCAACGCTGAGGAAGCCAACGATCTCGGCGATCAGCTCAAGAGGGTTGCTGTTCCTAAGACGGCCTAGCCGGGTTGAAGTACCGGCTCGACCGCAAGCCCGCTCGTGAGAGACTTCGAAATGGCCCCGGCCTTCCGCGAGGAGGACCGGGGCCATTTCGATGTATCCGGAACTAGTCGGTGTCGTTGGAGTTCGAGGTCGGCCGGACCTGAGCGCAGAGCAAACCATCGCCCACCGGCAACAGAACAGAGGTGAGTCGCTCGTCCTCGCGTACGGCGTTGACGAGCGCGCGGATGGCCAGCGTCGACGCGTCGCGTTTGGCGGGATCGGCAACGCGGTTTTGCCACAGGGCGTCGTCAAAGGCCACGATGCCGCCAGGTCGGAGCAGGCGTACGGCTTGTTCGAGGTAGAGCCCGTATTCGGTCTTGTCGCCGTCCACGAAGATCAAGTCGTACGCCGCATCGGTCAGTCGCGGAAGTACGTCCAGGGCTCGCCCGGTGATCAGGCGTACTCGCGATTGTTCAATCTCGGCGGCGGCGAATGTTTCGCGAGCCACCCGATGATTTTCCGCATTGATATCTACGGTGGTGAGCACACCGTCGTGGCGCATTCCGCGCAGCAACCAGAGACCCGAGACCCCAGCGCCGGTGCCGATTTCGACCACAGCGCGCGCGTCGAGCAATGTTGCGAGGAAGCGGAGGGTGGCGCCGGCTCCAGGACCGAGGGGGGTCGCGTTGAACTCCTCGCCGCGGGCGCGAGCCGTGAGGATGGTGGGGTCCTCGGCGTGAAAATCCTCAGAGAATTGCCAGCTGGCGTGAAAAGCCGCTAGTTCAAGCGTTTCGTCGGGCACAGTCGCTCCTCATCGCCCCGGGACAACCGTCCCCTGAGTTGGCGTGGGAAGCCTAGTGGGGGACCCGGGCTGCACTTCGGCGTACGGGGAAATGGACCTAAGACTGTGTTCGGAAGGAGTGCGAAAGGTCACGCTGTGGTGGGGAACAACTGGGTTTCGCGCTGCTGATGGCGGGGGAGTCTGAAGGTGTCGCCGTTGCGCCGATTCACCACCCATCCCGAGTCCATCTCGGGGAATCGAGGAAACAAGTCCATGTCCGCCCACTTTGGGGTTGATGTTCTTGAACCAGCCCCAGCTGTTGCGTTCATCGAGATGTCCGACATTGACGACCTCGAGACGACCCCGTCCGTGGGTTCCTGGGACCAGATCGTCCGTGCGCATCGTGCCCGCGTCTATCGCACTGCCTATCGGCTCACGGGCAATAGCCACGACGCAGAAGATCTAACTCAAGACGTGTTCGTCCGTGTATTCCGGGCGTTGCCGCAATTTTCCACGGGCTCGTTTGAAGGCTGGCTCTACCGGATCACCACCAACCTGTTTCTTGACCAGGTACGTCGAAAGACGCGTATCCGCTTTGATTCCCTCGGGGACGACGAAGCCGAACGCGTGGTCAGCCGCGATGCGACCCCCAGTGAGGTCGTCGTCGAGTCGTCGATGGAAGCCGACATCCAGGAAGCCCTGGACGCGCTCCTTCCTCAGTTCCGAGTTGCTGTCGTGTTGTGCGACATTGAGGGGCTGACGTACGAAGAAATCGCCGAAGTCCTGGGCGTCAAACTTGGAACGGTTCGCTCGCGAATCCATCGCGGCCGGGCGCTGTTGAGGGAGTCGCTGGCGCATCGAGCACCCACAACGGGAACAGCGACCCGCATGCCCGTCGGCGGTACCCACGGGACACCCAGTGGCCAGCAAATTCACAGGATCATCACAGGTGGCTTTGCGTTTCCGCTCTGAAAATTGACGGTACGACGGATGAAACCCAATCGCCAGCAGCGTGCACCCGAGATCGCGGCGCGCAGAAAGCAGAGATACTGATGTCAGACACGCAGAGCAAACCGATGCTTGAGGGACTGGTGGACAACCCGATGGATGACAACCCCACCCCGGTCGACCCCACCTCGGCGGTGGCACCGGTTCCAGCGACACCACTTGACGCACCGGCCCGCGCAGTTGGCGAAGCACCCGCGCCCACGCTGGCGTCCTTCTCGCCTATCGACGCCCCGGCCCCTTTGCCGTACGGCTCGACCGAACCCGCTGCCCCGCTGGGATATCCGGCTCCCGCCGCGCCGTATGACTTCTCCGCTTACGGACCCCCGCCGAGCGATCCGACCCCGATCCCTGGTGACGGATCCGGTGGTGGAAAGCGGGCCAAGAGCGGTTTGGCGACCACAATCATCGTGAGTTTGCTCGTCGGAAGTTTGGCCGGTGCCGGTGGATACGCCGTCGCCAATAAGGCTGACGGCAACAGCACGACAGCGAACTCGGTGGTGCTGCCTCAAGCGGACTCGGCGTTGTCACAACGACCCACTGACAGCATCGCCGGAATTGCCAAGGCTGTCTTGCCGTCGGTGGTCTCGATCAATTTTCAAGGCAACGGCCAAGCGGGAACGGGTTCTGGCTCGGTGATCAAGTCCGATGGCTACATCCTCACCAACAACCATGTTGTTGCCAATGCCGCGCAGGGCGGTTCCTTGACGGTCACTTTCCAAGACGGCAGCAAAAAGAGCGCGACGATCGTTGGACGTGACCCGGGATATGACCTCGCCGTCATCAAGGTCGATGCCACCGGTCTTCCGGCGATCGCATTGGGCAACTCGGACAACGTTGTCGTAGGCGACGAAGTCATTGCCATTGGTTCCCCGCTCGGGCTCACTGGGACCGTGACAAGCGGGATCGTCAGCGCCCTCAATCGCCCCGTCACCGCAGGCGGCTCCGGAACCGCCGACACGTCGTTTATCAATGCGATCCAAACAGATGCCGCCATCAACCCGGGAAACTCCGGTGGACCGCTGATCAATGCCCGCGGGCAGGCGATTGGTGTGAACTCCGCGATCGCGTCACTGGGCCAGGGTGTCGAGTCCGGCAGCATCGGCGTCGGATTCGCAATCCCGGTCAATCAGGCAAAGCGTATTGCCGAAGAGCTCATCTCGACCGGCAAATCGACTCGCCCCGTGATTGGCGTTCAACTGGACCTGAACTACACCGGTAACGGTGCCAAGGTGACCGCCGTTACCGCGGGGGGAGCGGCCCAGAAAGCTGGCCTCAAAGTGGGCGATGTCATCACTGCCATCGATGGCGCGCCCGTCTCTGACGCGACCGCATTGATCGTGCGTATCCGCTCCCTCGCTCCGGGAGCTTCGGTGAAGTTGACCGTCACAACAGGAGGCGCCTCGCGAGACGTCAACCTGACGCTTGGCTCGGATTCAAGTTCTGGCTGAGCCAGAAGGTGGTTGAAGCCTCGCAACAGAGGTATCGACCGAGATGGACGTCTAGGCTGAAGGGGTTGGGCCACCAGGTCTGGCCCCTTCGGTGTTCTTCAACTGCGGGCTGTAAACGACGGAAGAGGCATGAATGTTTGACGTCGGGTTGGGCGAGATGGTGTTAATCGCCCTGATCGGACTGGTCGTATTTGGACCGGATCGATTGCCGACTGCCATCACCCAAGCCAGTACCTGGCTTCGCCAGCTTCGGGAAACGGCGGCCGCGACTCGCCAGGAATTGACCGATTCTCTCGGTTCGTCTGTGGACGATTCTGCCTTGACCGACGCAATGAGGGACCTCCGCGAACTGCACCCGCGCAATCTGGTCTCCGGGATACTTGACGACCCTGGCATTGGCTCCAATGGGAATTCACCGAAACGCTCCAGCAGCGGGGACTCGGCCTCGAAGCCGTCCAGCGCTTCGCCTTCGTACGACCCGGACGCGACGTAGTCCGACGGGCTTTGTTTGCGGTTAGGCCCGACCCGCTGGTGTGATGCCCAACTGAATCCCAGCGAGGCCTCGCGTGCGTGAATTCAACTGGGTTGCAATGTCGACGAGGACACGTGCTGCTGGCGCATCGGGATGAGAGATCACCAACGGCGAACCGGAATCCCCGCCCTCGCGCAAGTGAGGATCGAAGGGGATGCGTCCGAACATCGGGATGTCGACCCCCAACTCTTTCGACAGAGTGTCGACTACGACGCGACCGCCGCCGGAACCGAAGAGTTCGATCGGTTCGCCACAGTGTGGGCAGCCAAAGGCTGACATGTTCTCAATAACGCCAGCGACTTTCTGGCTGGTTTGGGTCGCCATCATTCCGGCCCGTATCGCGACTTCGGCGGCAGCTTGCTGAGGGGTCGTGACCACGATGAGTTCGGCGTGCGGGACCAGTTGCGCCAACGAAATCGCCACATCCCCGGTACCCGGGGGAAGGTCGAGCAGCAGTACGTCGAGATCCCCCCACCACACGTCAGCGAGAAACTGGTTGAGCGCGCGATGCAACATGGGTCCGCGAAATGCCACCGGCTGAGTGACACCACCAGGCTTGAACGGGAGCATCGAAATCACGCGCACGCCGTGGGCTTGCGGCGGCATGATCATGCCCTCCACCATCGTTGGGGCGGCCGTGGCACCGATCATTCGTGGAATCGAGTGCCCGTAAATGTCGGCGTCGACCAAGCCCACGGCGAGGCCTGAGGCGGCCATCGAAACCGCGAGGTTGACGGTGATGGACGACTTCCCGACGCCGCCCTTACCGCTCGCGATTGCGTAGATGCGCGTCAGCGATCCGGGCTTGGTAAACACGATTTCGCGCTCACCGTGTCCACGCAGTGTCGTGCGAAGTTCCTTGCGTTGCTCGTCGCTCATGACATCGAGTTCGACCACGACGGAAGTCACGCCCGCTACTTTGGAAACCTCGGTGCGTACTCGCGACTCGATTGTGTCGCGCATCGGGCACCCCGAAACGGTTAGCCAAACGCCAATTGTGATCTTCCCAGCAGAGTCAGCATCCACGGATTTGACCATGCCTAGATCGGGAAGCGGTCGATGGATCTCGGGGTCTTCTACCCGGGCGAGGGCGGCATGGATTGCGTCGAGCGAGGGGGTTGGCACATCAGTAATGTTACGAGGGTTCGGGTTAGCCCTCGTCGGAGCCCAGGACGCGAAGCACCTCAGCCACGGTGGTACGCCCTTGCGTCACCGCAGTTGCGCCACGTTGGAAAAGGGTCAGCGTTCCTGACGCACGCGCGGCGACCCGCATCTCATCTTCGCCACCGCCTTGAAGAAGTGCGGTGCGGACCTCGGGGGTCACGATCAGGGTTTCGAAGATTCCGGTTCGACCGCGGTAGCCACTATTGGCGCAGCGTGGACAGCCCACGGTCAGCGGCACGTTGAGGTCCGCGCGGCACTCGATACCCAACTGCTCGGCAATCCCTGGGGCGAGCGGCTCGCTTCGGACGCAGTCCGCGCACGGCGTACGAAGTAGCCGTTGAGCAATGACTAGTGACAGCGACGAGGACACGAGGTACGACGGCACCCCCATGTCGAGGAGGCGAGTCAACGCGCTGGATGCATCCAGAGTGTGCAACGTCGAAAGCACCAGGTGGCCGGTCAGCGCGGCTCGGATCGCGAGTTCGGCCGTCTCACGGTCGCGGACCTCACCGACGAGGACAACGTCGGGGTCCTGGCGAAGAACAGCCCGCAGACCTTTGACGAAGGTCATGCCCAATTTGTCGTCAATCTGCACCTGTGTTGTGCCGGGGAGTTCAACTTCGACGGGATCCTCAAGGGTGACGACGTTGCGATCGACGCCGACGACGTCGTTGATCGACGCATACAACGTGTTGGTTTTGCCAGAACCAGTCGGGCCGGTGATCAGTACCAATCCCTGCGCGGCTCGAGTTGCTCGGCGCAAAGCCTCGGATTGATCCGGCTCAAGACCGAGCGCGTCCAGCGAAGGCAGATTTGTGCTGTGCGGCAACAGCCTGAGGACAACTTTTTCGCCGCGAAGCGAGGGCAACGTACTGACCCGGATATCCACCGGAGTGCTGTCGACGCGAACGCGGGTTCGACCGTCTTGTGGAACGCGTCGCTCGATGACGTTGAGACCTGAGATCAGTTTGAGCCGGGCCACGATCGACGAATATGCGCCCAACGGAAGTTGCATCACTTCGCGCAACACTCCGTCGACTCGCATACGAATGCGGACGCCATCCTGTTGTGGCTCAACGTGGATGTCGCTCGCGCCGAGTCGAGCGCCGTGCGCAACAAGTCGGTCAACCATCCGGATTGCCGCGGCATCCGATTCTTGATCGCCCTCGTCGGCACTGCGGACCTGAGGTTCTACTTCTTGCAAAAACTTGCCGACCACTTGATCATCAACAAACTCTGACCAGAGCCGCGAGAGGTGTCGGCGTACCTGGTCCTCGGGCGAGACGAATACGTCGAGCCCGCTTGCTCCGGCGAGAGTTCGTACGTCATCGAGAGCAACAATGTCGAGCGGATCTGCGACGGCGACGCGAAGGCGAGGGCCATCCCATGACACCGCGAGTACGCCATGACGCTCCGCTAGCGAACGTGGCACAAGGCGGGCAGCAAGTCGGTCGATCTCGGTGACGTCCAAATCGATCAGTGGGAGTTCGTGCACGCTGGACAGGGCCTGAGCCAGGCTCATCGAGTCGACCAACTTTTGGTCGAAGAGTAGATGACCGAGTCTTTGTCGCGGTCCCTCCGACGACGACTGTAGAGCCAGGGCCGATTCAAGTTGTTCCGCGGTGATTGCGCCGACGCCTACGAGAGCGTCCCCCAAACGAAGTCGCTGGACTGACTCCTCCACGTCCCACGAGTACGCCGCGGGGGGTTCGGTCGGAGCCGGCGGAACGAATCCCGGAGGGCGAGTGACACCCTGGGTCCAATCGTTGCCGAGCACATCGAGGTAATCCGGTGACGTCACCGTGTAGATGTCGGCACGGCCCCAGGGTTGGCTTGAGGGTCAGGCTCTCGGCTGATTTCCTCGAGGAGCGCTTTGAGTTCGCTGCGCAGGAAGTCTCGGGTGGCCAGATCGCCAGCCGCGACACGCAGGGCCGCGAGCTCGCGAGACAAGTACTCAGTTTCGGCGATGAGGCGCTCAGTCCGAGCCCGATCATCTTGATATTGCACGCGATCGCGGTCGGCCTGACGGTTTTGCGCGAGCAAGATCAAGGGCGCAGCGTACGACGCCTGTAGAGACAAAAGCAGCGTCATGAAAAGAAATGCGTACGGATCGAAGCGTAGGTCTCGGGGTCCGAGGGTGTTCCACAAGAACCACGCGGCGATGAACGTGGTCATGTAGGCAATGAAGCGCCACGAGCCGATGAATCGCGCGATGCGCTCTGACAATGCACCGAAACGTTCCGGGTCGTACTCGGGTCGGATCGAGCGTCGGAGAGCGAGCGGCTGGTCGAGCCGTGGTCCTCGATGTTCCTCGCGGTTACGGGCCATCGGAATGCCCCCGCTCGACTAGATGTTCGTGCTCGTCGTCGTTGTCTCGTTCACGCCAATTAGCTGGCAGCATGTGGTCGATGACGTCATCGACTGTGACCGTGCCGAGGAGATGGTCTGCCTCATCGACAACAGGCAGCGCAACAAGGTTGTACGTCGCGAAGTAGCGCGTCACTTGCGCCAGCGGCGCTTCAGGTCGAACGGGTTCAAATTCGGAATCCACCACGGCCGAGACCAATGTGGAGGGTGGCTCACGAAGAAGTCGTTGGAAATGTGCGGCACCCAGATATTTGCCGGTGGGCGTTTCTAGGGGCGCACGCACGACGTAGACCTGCGACGCGAGCGCTGGTGAAAGGTCTGGATTACGCACTCGCGCAAGGGCTTCAGCGACCGTCGCGTCAGGCGAGACGATAACTGGTTCAGTCGTCATCATGCCACCTGCGGTGGATACACCGTAGGACAACAATCGACGAAGGTCATCGGCTTCGGCAGGTTCCATCAAATCTAGATAAGCTGCCGCGCGCTCCGGTGGAAGCTCGGAGAGCAAGTCAGCAGCATCATCTGGGTCCATCTCCTCGAGGACGTCGACGGCGCGTTCGGCCTCCAGCATCCCGAGGATGGTGACCTGGTCGTCCTCGGGCAGTTCCTCCATCACGTCAGCTAACTTTTGGTCGTCCAAACTCCGTGCAATCTCGGCGGCACGCTTCGGTGGGAGGTCCTGCAACATGTTCGCCAAGTCGGCGGGTCGAAGACCTTCGATCGTGGCAAGCAAACTTTCAGTTCCTTGATCAGGGTCCACGAGCGAGAGGCCGCTTACCGCGTCCCAGTCGACGACGAGGCTCTCGCGTCGATGCCGAAGGCCGCCGCCCTTTCGTACAAAGATCTTGGCGCAGACCCAGTCGCGGGTGCGCTCTTGGGACATCGCCACGTCATGCACGGTGACGGTTTCGTTGCTTTCAACGAGGACAACTCGACGGTCAAGCAATTCACCGAGTACCAGAGTTTCCGTGGGCCGTTGCTCAAATCGGCGCAGATTCACCAGCCCCGTCGTGACGACTTGGCCGGAATCGATTGCTGTGACGCGAGTCATTGGGACGAAAATCCGACGTCGAGGGGCCACTTTGACGACCAACCCCAGAACCCGTGGCGCGTGGGAGCCGTGGCGTAGGGCGACGACTACGTCGCGAATCTTGCCGACTTGATCGCCGTGGGGGTCAAATACGGATACGCCAGCTAGGCGAGCGATGAAAACCCTCGACGACACGGAACTCACGTAGGGCAGGCTACCGAGGCCACCATCGTTTGTTCGGGTGGGAAACGCCCACGGTTGGCCTACAGACGGTGAGAACGGGGATCCCTACCCTTGAGAGTCATTGGGTCGGCGGCAATCGAATGCTCCCGTGGGGTACGGGGGATGTGGCATGGCCGCGCGACGTGTGACTCGAATCATCGGCGCTGCGGCGCTTCTCGCCGGCGGATCTGCAGTGGGATAGGGCCACGCTTGAGCGAGGTCCCACCGGCTCCGATGTTCTCGACCTGAGCAAGATCAATCTGGGATGGCAACTGAGCTAATCCCGTGCGCACGCTGCCTGGCTGCGTCATTCTGGCTGGAGCGGAAGGGGTGCAGGTGAGTCGTCAGCGCAGAGGCGCCCTCCTCGGCGTACTCGCTCTGGCCCTGTTGACCGGCTGTGCTGATGTCCCGGGAACTCCGAGTGGAGAAGGTCTCATCACGGTCACTCCGACACCTCTTGATTCCCCGACCAGCGCGGCGCAACTCCAAGCCCAGATGCTTGACGCAGTGAAGTCGAGTCAGTCAACGCACGTTTTGGGGCTAGTGAAGAAGACCGGTACCCCTGTCACGATCGACGTAGCGACCAACGCCGTACGCCGAACGCATGGCACGGTGACCGTCGCCGGCCATGTACTCGATGTCGTCGCGGACGATCAAACTCTCTATGTCCGCGCCGATGCAAACTACTGGAATTCGGTCGCGCCCGCATTGACGCCGTCGGTCGCGAACAAATGGGCGCGTACGCCGGTGAGCACTCCCACCTTCAGTACGTTTGCTTCCTTGCTGAATTACGACGCTCTTGTCACGAGCCCCTTGTCGACAACCGGAGAGTTGACCGAATTGACCGCGACACTCTTCGAGAATCAGGCGGCGCGGGCCCTGTCCAACGCGTCGACCCAGATTCTCATCCTGCCAGCGAATTCGCCTCTGCCATCTGGCTTTGCGAATGACTCCTTTGGCAATGTGCGGTACGCGGAATGGGGTCCCGTCCTGCCCTATCCGGTTCCATCGGCGGACGTTGTCGACCTACAGCCCAGCCAATTGGTGGGCTAAGTGCCCCCTCTGGGTTGCAACGAGGTGAACTGATCAGCGCGATACCGAAGCAATTCGTGACACCGCGACGAGCGTCGGGAAACGCGGTGTCACTCACGATCGCCGTCGCGGCGATCTCCACTTCTGGGCCGCTTGTGGTCGCGATTGCTGCTCCAGCGTTGGCGATCGCTTTTTGGCGGTGTGCTCTCGGCGCCGGCGCTACCGGTGTGTGGGTGGCGTGGCGCCAACGATCAGAACTTCAAGGGCTCAACCGCCGAGAGTTGAGTGTCATCGGGCTAGCAGGTTTGCTTCTCGCCGCTCACTTCGCTACCTGGTTGCCGAGCCTTCGATTCACGTCGGTGGCATCGAGCACTGCACTGGTGGCAACTCAGCCGGTATGGGCCGCGCTTCTAGCGCGCGCAGGGGGTCGGACCGTGCCGACAAGGGTCTGGCTGGGGATTGGCGTGTCACTTCTCGGCGTGCTCCTGCTCACCGGGATCGATGCGTCGATCGATCGGTCGATTCTCTTTGGCGATGTCCTCGCGCTGGCCGGGGCGATGTTGGCGGCCGCCTACGTCACTGCCGGCGAGGCGGCTCGATCAACGGTCTCGACATCGGTTTACACCTTGTTGGCGTACGGCGTTTCAGCGGCTGTGATGCTCGTCGTATGTCTCGCCGGTCGTCAGGCTTTGGCCGGGTACAGCGCGCACGATTGGGCCCTGATCTTGCTTCTCACCGCCGGGGCGCAACTCTTAGGGCACACCCTCATCAATCGCTCACTGCGCACGACCACCGCGACCGTCGTGAGTTTGGCAATCCTGTTTGAGATGCCTGGCTCCACACTCGTCGCAGCATTGTTTCTGGGCCAGCAACCGCCGTTGGCCATTATTCCAGCCGTCGTGTTGCTCTTTGTCGGCCTCATCATCGTGATTTCGTCCAGCGGACTGCGTACCCCCACCGAGTCACCACCGATCTAGGCCCTAATCTGCGGCGCATGACTGCTGAGAAGATCTCATCCGTGCGCGCCCATCGGTCTCGTCGTTCTTGTCTTGCGGTGCCGGGGAGCAGCCCCAAGATGTTGGATAAGGCTCGCGGACTTCCGGCGGACCAGGTCTTCATGGATCTCGAAGACTCGGTGGCTCCACTCGCGAAACCTGATGCGCGAAAGAACGTGGTCGCCGCCCTCAATGAGGGCGGCTATGGCAGCAAGGTGAGGGTAGTCCGAGTGAACGACCTCACCACCTCCTGGACTTACCGCGATGTGATTGAGGTTGTTGAAGGGGCCGGACAAGATCTCGACTGCATCATGTTGCCGAAAGTGCAAACCGCGGAGCAGATCGTCTGGCTCGACACGACATTGACGCAGATCGAAAAAACGATGGGCTTCGAGATCGGACGCATCGGCATCGAAGCGCAGATCGAGAACGCCCTGGGCCTCGTTAATGTCGATGCAATCGCCGCCGCCAGTCCACGAGTAGAGACCATTATTTTTGGTCCGGCAGATTTCATGGCAAGCATCAATATGAAGTCACTGATCGTGGGAGAGCAACCTGCGGGTTATGACGTCGGCGACGCCTACCACTACATCCTGATGCGAATCTTGATGGCCGCTCGCGCGTACGACAAGCAGGCGATTGACGGGCCATATCTTCAAATCAAAGACGTCGAGGGCTATCGACGTGTCGCGGGCCGATCAGCGGCACTCGGATTCGACGGCAAGTGGGTCTTGCATCCCGGACAAGTGGAGGCCGCCAACGACGTGTATTCCCCGCGACAGGAGGACTACGACCACGCCGAACTCATCTTGGACGCATACGACTACTACACGTCCGAAGCAGGCGGAAAACGCGGAGCGGTAATGCTCGGCGACGAAATGATCGACGAAGCCTCGCGCAAGATGGCGCTTGTGATGTCAGCGAAGGGCCGTGCGGCGGGGATGGTTCGTACTCAGTCCTTTGAGGTGCCCGCTTAGAGTCCGAAGGCACGTCGCATGCTGTTGGCCCGGGCTGAATGACCCAACAGCGGGCGTACTCGCAGCATCTCCTCTGTGGTGCGAAGAAGGGACCAGTGCGAGAACGAGATTGCGCTGCGAGCTCCTCGCCGGGTTGACGGTGACACGACCACCGTCGCGACGTGACACGACTGATCCGTCGATGTCGCACATGACATTCGATTGTGTCCACCCTCGCCTTCATCCCAGCTCACGAATATCGCGGTTCGTCCGGCTCGATAGGAATTCGAAGAAAGAATGCGCGGAACCCAAAGTCGCAGCCAACGATCGCCCGCGGCCAACGAACAGTCGTGGGTCGAGTTGCACATGTTGGGGACGACAAAGTTGAATCGCGCGACGCGGTTGTGAGCCAACGCAGAGGCGAAGCTGCCGCGGGTTGACGTACCGAGAGGCTGATTTCCCAGCCGACACGTACGCCCGAGCGCAGGAAAGTACGGCGCGGCATTGTGCTTCACTCGGTAGAGACCAACGTCGCGCGCCGAGCACGCCGAGGACATGGACTCCGAATAGACCCGCCACGTGTTGTGGCTTTTGTTCAGGAGGGAGAACAGCGATGTTTGGCGCTGACTACACGATCGAGGTGAGCAATTTGTGCTCGCTGTACTCGACCCCGACACCGCGTTGATGTAGTTGGGCAGACTGGGGTGTGTGATGGCGTGGTAGTTGGTCGCGAGCCCGCAACCCCGCGCTAGCCCGTTGAAGTACGGCATGGATCGACCCGCCAACGAGCGAGTGGACCCGATGGTTTGGTTGACGGCGTGGTTTTCCAGCCAGATCCAGATGACGTGGTCCCACGTCCGCGGCGTACGCGTTCTACCGCAGGGCTGTGCGACGGTGGATCGCGCCGAGATCACCGGAAGTTGAACGCTTGTGGCTTTCGGTGCCGCCGCCGGCGATGGAGACGCTGGATTCAATGCGATCCCCGCCGCACCAGCGCCCGGGACGCCGGCAATCGAGATCGCCACGAGGGCGCCGACCACCGCGACGACGACGTGTCGGCGAGTCCCAGACTGACCGGGGGCAGTTGAGCGCAATCGCGATCGAATCATCGGTCCATCATGCGGGTTTCGTCTGAGATCGTTCTGAGTTGCGCGGCCCGCGCGTGTCATCTGCGCGTGTCACCGCGCCGCCATGGGCGAGTTGGGGGCACGGGCGCGGGACCTCCGTGGTTCAGCCATACTCGCCGGTAACAACGGCGATCGAAGGAGGGTCCGCATGGGTCGGCTGGCTCAGACCGAAGGCCTCACCGATATTCAACAGGAGATCCTCTCGACGCTGCGGACCTTCGTCGACGCAGAGATCATTCCGCGCGCGCAAGAACTCGAACACGCCGACGAATATCCCAGCGCGATCGTCGAGGGCATGAAAGAGATGGGGATCTTTGGCTTGATGATCCCCGAGGAGTACGGCGGCCTCGGCGAGTCATTGCTCACATATGCCCTCTGCGTCGAAGAGATCGCACGTGGCTGGATGAGCGTGAGCGGCATCATCAACACGCACTTCATCGTTGCGTACATGCTCAAACAACATGGCACGGAAGAGCAGAAGTCCTACTTCCTGCCCAAGATGGCGACCGGTGACATTCGCGGAGCCTTCTCGATGTCGGAGCCCCATTGCGGGTCGGACGTCGCGGCAATTACTTCCAAGTCGGTGCGATCGGGCGACGACTACATCCTCGACGGGCAAAAGATGTGGCTGACCAATGGAGGTTCGTCCACGTTGGTTGCCGTCCTTGTGCGAAGCGATGACGAGGCCCCCGAGGGAGCCAGCGTCTATCGCAAGATGACGACGTTCTTGCTCGAGAAGCCCGCCGGTTTTGGTGAAGTCCTGCCGGGGCTCACTATCCCTCCCAAGATCGACAAGATGGGATACAAAGGAGTTGACACCACGGAGTTGGTGATGGCAGGCCACCGAGTACCCGCCGACCGGATCCTCGGAGGCGTTGTGGGTCGAGGTTTCTACCAAATGATGGATGGTGTCGAAGTCGGCCGCGTGAATGTAGCCGCTCGGGCGTGTGGCGTGGCAACACGGGCCTTTGAACTCGGCGTCGATTACGCACAACAGCGTTCGGCCTTTGGCAAGCCAATCGCCGAACACCAAGCGGTGTCGTTCCGGCTCGCCGACATGGCCACCAAAGTCGAGGCCGCACACCAGATGATGGTGCGAGCCGCTCGCAAGAAGGATTCGGGAGAGCGCAACGACCTTGAAGCCGGAATGGCCAAGTACCTCGCGAGCGAATACTGCAAAGAGGTCGTGGAGGACTCGTTTCGGATTCACGGGGGGTACGGCTATGCCAAGGAATACGAAATCGAGCGGCTCTACCGCGAAGCGCCCATGTTGTTGATCGGCGAAGGCACCGCCGATATTCAGCGCATGATCATCGCTCGCCGAGTCCTCGAAGACTACAAATTGCGGAGCTAAATTGGACCCGCCAGCTGGGGCGGATGTCGGAGGACGTCCGCGACCCCGAGATGACGATCTGTTGCCATTCGAGGAAGTGTTGCGGCTCCAGGCAGGGGCTTGCCGGGTTCTCGGATCTCCTTTGTCGGCAACTGTTTTGGACCATGTCGCCGATGACGTCAAACGCGGTGGAACCAGCGCGGAATTGTTCGAACCGTGGGCGCGAGCGCGGTTCGGTGACTTCACCGGACTACGAGTGTTGGCGACTGCGCATCGCCTCGTGCTCGAGCGGCGGGCGCCTCGCTTAGCCGTTCACTATCCGAGCGTCGGCGGAATCGCGCCCGGGGACGGCGACACCACCGTCATTGGGCTCGCGCTTGACGAAGTCCTGAGTGAGCACTGGCAGGAATTTAGGCTTGGTATGGCCGAGGTGCCGCAAACGAACGAACCGGGACGATCTGCACCGCTTCGGCGGGTGCTCGCGTCCGTTCAACCAACGCGACCGATTCATCTCCGCGAGATTGGGGCGTCGGGCGGACTCAACTTGCTCGCGGACAAGAATGATGTCGCGAGTGACGGACTCACGATCGACACAGTGATCTCTCGTCGCGGTTGTGACGTGAATCCGATCGATATTTCCACCACGGTGGGTCGATTGAAACTCACGTCGTACGTGTGGGCAGACGACGTCGCACGACTCGAACGGCTGCGCGGCGCATTTGAGATCGCCGCCGTCACACCCCCTCAGGTCGAGGCTTTGGATGCCGTCGACTTCGTTCGCTCGATGCGGGTGGAATCAAACAGCGCACTGGTCATCTGGCACAGCGCAGTCTGGTTCTACCTCGCCCTCGATCAACGTCGAGCGATTCTTTCCGCGATCGACAAGTTGGGCGCGGCCGCGAACCCCACCTCACCGGTGATTCACGCGGGCTGGGAACTTCCACGTCGTGGAGGTGGGCGTGTGGTGAATCAATTTGCCTTAGTGGTCTGTCAATGGTCGGGTGCTGACGACGATGGAGTCGCTCGTACCTGGGGAAGCGGGCCGCCTCACGGTGTCCCATTTCGAGAGCAACCTCCCCAGTTGGCTCCGCCAAACGCTTGACGATTCGGGCCTGAGGCTGGACCGTCGGAGCGGCTCCGACGATGGCTTAGCTTCCTGACCATCGGCATGAGGCGAGAGTCGCCATATGGGGTGAGCTGAGATTCGTCGGAGGCTCGTCAGTGAGTGACCCAAGCTGCGTGCGTTGTGAATTGCCCGTTGTCGCGAGTGATGACTCGAGTTGGAGTTGTCCCACTCATGGCGCGGTTGAGCCGCTGCAGCCCGCCCGATCCCTTGAGCCGCAGGAGTTCCTGGGTCTCGCGCGAGCGTCGCGAGTGCCGTTGTGGGTTCCCTGGCCGATGCCGTCGGGCTGGGCACTGACCGGGATTCGATCGGTGGGAGACACTCGCTCGCCCGCTCGCGGAGTTGCTATCGCGTGTTCGGGACCAGGCGTTGTGTCGCGAGCGGATTTGATCATCGTGGCCGAAGAACCCGGAGTTGGTTTGGGAGCTCGCTTCGCTGGCATTGAGCAAACCGACCCTGGACCCGAGGTTGTGCTACTCCCTGCGGACGTGAAGGTGCATGCCGATGGACATGCAGCAGTGTTGTGGAGTGTGCCAGGGGTGAGCGACCGCGCGGCATACGTGGGAGAGGCATCCGGCCTGTGGCTCTGGGTCGTGGTCTGGCCTGTGACCGAGTGGATGGTCGTCCACGACAACCTTCGTCTTACTGATCTGTGTCGTCGTGTTGGCAACGATCGAATCATCATCGACTTGGCCTTCGGGCCACCGACGCCCATGGTCTCCCAGCCCCCACCCCCACAGATTTCTTGACTTAGTGGTACGAATCTGAAGTTGAACTCAAGGTTCGTACCTCAAATGGGAGCAGGCCACAGTGACGTGGTTCGACGCGCGGTTCTTCGGATCGGCGTTTGTCACGCTGTTCGTGATCATGGATCCCCCCGGAATCGTGCCGATCTTCTTGGCCCTTGCTGGCAAACGCACCCCCAGCGAAATTCGGCGACTGGCCATACAGGCGACCCTGACGGCGTTTCTCGTCATCGTGTCGTTCACGATTTTCGGCGAACGAATCCTGGAGTACCTCGGGATCAGCCTTCCGGCTTTGCAGGGCGCGGGCGGCATCCTGTTGCTGCTCGTGTCGTTGGAACTCCTGACCGGCAAAGAGCCCACGCCGGTAGAATTGGACGAGGTAAATATCGCGCTCGTTCCACTCGGTACGCCCCTACTCGCTGGTCCGGGTGCGATCGTCGCCGCAATTCTCTTCGCTCGACAAGCTGACTCCAGCGGGCAATACATCTCCCTTGCCGCCGCGATCGTGGGCGTTCACCTCCTACTGCTGCTTGCGATGTGGTTTTCGGTCTTCATTGGAAAAGTGTTGCGCCCCAGCGGAATCACGATCATGACTCGCATCGCCGGACTATTGGTGGCGGCCATTGCCGTGCAGTTGATCGCGAACGCGATAGCTGGCTTTGTGCGGGATCTGGGATAGCGAATGGGGCAAGGAGCGCTCGACGGAATGCCGACGCGATTGTGGTCGTGCACTCCGACGAAGTTGACGACCTGGCTCGACTGCCCCCGTCGATTTCGATACACCTACCTTGAGAAACGGCCGAAAACGCGGGTGTGGGCGCATAGCTCAGTCGGCAATTCGGTTCACAACGCGCTTCGTGATTGGTGGTCTGAACCTGTTTCGAGTCGTACGCCGGACACGGCGGCACGGCTGGTGACCAAGCGATGGATTGAGGTTGGTTTTCGCGACGACGAACAATCGGAGGCGTGGCGTACCCGGTCGGCAGGCTTGACCGCGGCGTACGTCAACACGCTGGATCCACTCGACGAACCCATCGGCGTCGAACGCACCGTCTCTACCAAGACCGATTCGCTCGCGCTGTCCGGTCGCGTCGATCGAATCGACGTCCGAATCAACGAGGAAGGGCAGCGATCGTTGACGATCGTGGACTACAAGACGGGCCGCAACCCGCCCGATGAGGACGACGTACGTGGATCGCTAGCCCTCGCGGTCTACGCCGTGTGCGCCGCGCGAACCTTGCGTACTCCATGCACCGATGTTGAACTTCACCATCTGCCGAGCGCGTCAATTGCGACTTGGAAACACACGGCTGAGTCGCTGACGCGCCACATTCAACGGGCCGAATCAATCGCCGAGGAAGCCAGCGCCGTCGAGGCGGCATGGCGAAACGGGGACGAAAACCCAGCACTAACACCAGCACGTACCGGTCCTCTGTGCGGGTGGTGCGATCACCGCCCCCACTGCCCGGAAGGCCAGCGCAGTTCCGCAGATCTCGATTCCTGGGCGGGCCTCTAACCAGGGCGGGTTAACTAATCGGGAGATCGGCCCAGACCGTCTTGCCGTGCAGGTCCGCTCGGACGCCCCAGTCTTGGGTGAGCGCGGAGACAATGCCCAGTCCGCGTCCACTGGGATCACTGATGTCGGGGGTCCTGGTCTGTGGCTGCATGGCGTCGTGTGAACCGTCGCTCACCTCGAGGCGTACGCCGGCGGGCATCCGTACGGCGTGCAGAGCCAGTGGTGGCGCGGCGTGGCGGATCGCGTTGGCAATGAGTTCGCTGACCACCAAAGTGGCGTCATTAACGAGCGGGCTGAGTCCCACGTGATCGAGCCAACCGCCGAGTTCACGGCGGGCGGTTGCCGCCGCTGCGGGCTCAAAGGGCAGGGAGAGATCAAAACTCACGAGTCCGGAGTACCCCTCACGTCCCGGACTCACACCGCATCCCGGCCCGGAAATGGCTGGGCGGGATGTGATCCTGACCAAAAGGCATCCAGCAGAGCCACGGTGGCGGCGGCGGAGGCGTGAGTCTCGGCGGCAGGCGAGTGACCGGCGTCGGGAATCGGGATCCCCATGGTCCCAAGTCGGCGAGCCATATCGTCCTGCCATTCCAACGGCCATGCATCGTCGCTTTCACCATACGCAACAAGCACCTTGCGATCCTCGCGCGACGCCGCGACGAGGGCGGCCAGTTCGTCGGTACGGTCGGGTGTTTCGCGCAGGATCGTCCCTATCGACTTCAGGGCCCATGGGTTGTTGGCGAGAAATCGTCGACGCAGAAAGTCCGTTATCGGATCGCCGTTGAGGGCCTCATTGGACCGAGTTCGCACAATCGTCCAGATGAGTTCGAGGCTGGTCGCTGGAAGCGCGGCCACCAATTCACCAAGGGCTGCCTGGCTCGCAGCAGGCAGCGCGGCTGGCCCCGAGCACAACAGGGTCAGGCTTTGGAGCCCATCACGATCACCGTCTGACCAGGATTGCAACGCGGCCTCCCGCGCGACCAGGCCGCCGAACGAGTGCCCCACCAGATGAACGGCCAGGTCCTCCTCGCCTAAGTCGCCCCGCAACACCGCGATAGCGTCGCGAGCGTCGGTACTGAAATCGAGCAAGCGATACGCCTCGAGGTCATTGGGACCCGTCGATTCATGCTGTCCACGCTGGTCAACCGCGACCGCCCACCATCCGAGTGCTGCCAACGGTGCCAGAACCCCGGTGAAATCCTCCTTGCTCCCGGTGAAACCGGGCAACAACAGGACGAGGCCCCGGACAGGCTGGTCCCACGCCGGCTTGGCTTCCAGCGCTGCCAAAACACCTCCGGCAACCGCCACGGTCCGGGCGGAGACGCCGTCGGGGTGTTCGAGAACCAGCGGAGTGCTCACGATCTGGCACTTTAGAACGCCCGGGCCGCAAGTCGTGGCCAACCCCTGGGACGCGCTGGTTTCGCATCCGCCCGAAGGCTGCGATGATGCTTCAGACCGGTCGACGCAGATGGTCACTTCCCCCTGGTTGTACGCCGCAAATTCCTGGTCGAACACCGTAATTTCGTTGCCCGCTCCCAACCCCCGCAGGGAGACCCGTGACCCGGATCATTGCCGTTGCCAATCAAAAGGGTGGCGTCGCTAAGACCACGACAGTGGCATCTCTTGCTGCTGCCCTCAGCGAGGTTGGCCAGAAGGTTCTCGTCGTGGATTTGGATCCCCAGGCGTGCCTGACCTTTTCGCTTGGTATCGATCCGGAGGACGTCGAGTTGTCGATCCATGACGTCTTGCTTGGGCGAGTTTCGATGGGGATGGTTGTCGTCACGACCGATGACGGCGCGGATCTCGTCCCCGCAACGATCGACCTAGCGGGCACCGAGGCGGCGTTGCTGTCGCGAACTGGGCGTGAGTACGCGTTGAAGATTGCGCTGAGCGAAATCAGTGCAGGCTATGACTGGATCTTCATCGACTGTTCTCCGTCGCTCGGCGTGCTCACGGTGAATGCCCTCACCGCAGCCGACGAAGTCCTAATCCCGTTGCAATGCGAGACGCTGTCACATCGCGGCGTCGGACAACTGCTTGCCACAGTTGATGACGTACGCCTGCTGGTCAACAAAGAGTTGCGCGTGCTCGGCGTACTTCCAACGCTCTACGACGGACGCACGAATCATCAACGTGCGGTCCTTGCTGACATCGCGGATCGGTACGGCGTGGCAGTGCTACAACCGCCCATCGCCAAGTCGGTTCGCTTCGCTGAAGCACCCGCGACAGGGCGCTCGGTCCTCGCAACTGCTGGCACAACCAAGGGCGCACTTGCCTATCGCGAACTTGCACGGCGACTCATCGATGGCACTGAGACCGACGTGACGGAGCCCGTTGGGTGACTGACGCCTTCGACCCAGGATCCGATGACCTCGAGCTCGCTGAGGGGCGGGTCATCGACCCCATGGGCACGCGCGCGCTCTACACCCAGCCCAAGGTGGAACCGCCGGCGTTGGGATCAGTGACCATCGCGTGTTCGGGCTGCGACGAGGAGTCCATCGTCGGCATTTCCCGTGCCGCTCGACTGCTTATAGGTTCGGTTTCTTTGCCGCTCATTCGTGGGGACTATCCGACGTTGCTGCGCTGCCCCGCGTGTCGTCACCGTTCCTGGGTACGGCTTTCCATCCGGTTGTGACCAGAGGCGGCGAATTAGTTGCGCCGGTGGGTACGGGGTTACCAGTGATAATCGACGGCGAGATGGCATCCTGGCCAACGTGACGACTTCTGCACGGGTGCGCACTGCGGTAGGTGTTGGTTCTTTGGCGGTGGCGATGTCTCTGGCGTTGGCGGCGAGTACGTCGATCGCTGATGCGTCGACGTCGACACGAATTTCGACCCGCTCGATGGCAGGGGGCAGCCCAACTCCTACACCCACACCCGTTCCCGCGCCGATCCCGAAGGTCAAATACGTTCCATTCAAGCCGCTACCGGCCGACAGTGGAACTGGGCCTCGCGTTGTCTACTCACGCCATCTGATGCATGTGTGGTTGGTGGCGCGATTCAACGTCGTCGTCCGAGATTTTGCGGTGACGGGGCGTCCGGACTGGCCGCGACCTGGCAAGTACCACGTGTATTCAAAGAATCGACATACGTCAAATCCGCACTACAACCTGACCTTTAACTTCATGACCCGATTTGCCTACGGTCGTCATGCTCGGATCGGATTTCACACGATCCCCAAACGCAATGGGCACTACATCCAACCCGTGTCGACACTCGGCCAACCCCTTGGTCTCGGGGGATGTGTACGAATGACCATCGTCAATGCGCGATTCATTTACTACTGGACGAAGATCGGTACTCGCGTTTTCGTGCTGCGGTAGTTGGTGCTGGCTACTGCTTCTCAGCCACAGTCCGCTTGTCAGCAACAGCGTCGCCGTCGGCGCTCTTGCCACCGCGGGTGCGTGACCGTGATCGATTGCGGTCACGTTGGCCTTTCGGGCTGTCGGCTCCCGACTTGCCCGAGTTAGCGCGCTTCTCCGACGTTGAACTCGTGGTGCCGGATTTTGACGTCTTTGCTCCCCCAGACTTCGAACCAGACTTCGAACCAGACTTCGCGCCGCGCGATTTGGTGTCCGGAGTGCGAGCTCGGCCCCGCGACTTGCCGGTCTCGCCGAGATCCTCCACCGCCTCGGCATCGAGTCCCGCACGAGTTCGGCTGGCCTTCGGCAGCATCCCCGTTGCGCCGGCGGGAATCCCCAAGCCGGTATAGACGTGCTCGGACGAGGAGTACGTCTCAAGTGGGTCCTTGAACGGCAGCCCCAAAGCCTTGTCGATCAACTGCCAGAGCGGCACGTCCTGCCAATCCACGAACGTGACTGCCACTCCGGAAGCGCCAGCGCGGCCCGTACGACCCACTCGGTGCAAATATGTCTTCTCGTCGTCGGGGCACTCGTAGTTGATGACATGCGTGACGCCGTCGACATCAATTCCGCGGGCCGCGACGTCGGTGGCGGCGAGGACGTCGACTTTGCCGGCGCGAAACGCGCGCAACGCCTGCTCGCGCGCGCCCTGCCCCAAGTCCCCATGTACGGCCGCAGCAGCGAAGCCGCGTTCTGACATTTCGTCCGCGACTCGTTGGGCCGCGCGCTTAGTGCGGCAAAAGATCATCGTCAGCCCGCGCCCTTCGGCCTGCAGAATGCGAGCGATTAACTCGGGCTTGTCCATCGGATGAGTGCGCCACACGTGTTGCTCGATCGCGTCAACCGTCGCCGATTCGTCATCGGGATCGCTGGCCCGAATGTGGGTTGGGGTCGTCATGTAGCGACGAGCCAAACTCACGATCTTGCCGGGCATCGTGGCCGAGAACAGCATCGTCTGACGCGTCGGTGCCGTTTGGGACACGAGCGTTTCGACGTCGGGGAGGAATCCCATGTCGAGCATTTCGTCGGCCTCGTCCAGGACGAGTGTGCGGACCTGGGAGAGGTCGAGGTAGCGCTGCTTGCCGAGGTCGATGAGTCGTCCCGGAGTCCCCACAACAATCTCGACGCCGGCCTGCAACGCCTCAATCTGGGGTTCGTAGGACCGGCCGCCGTAGACGCACAACACCCGGACGCCTCGCCGTGCGCCCGCCGACTCAAGGTCGCCGGCGACTTGGATCGCTAACTCGCGGGTCGGTACGACCACGAGCGCTTGTGGCTTTCCTACGACACTCGGATCGAGATCCGACCAGCCTCGGTCAGGCCGCGCGACCACTCGTTGGATCATGGGAATGCCGAAGCCGAGGGTCTTGCCGGTGCCGGTTTTGGCTTGGCCGATGAGATCTGCGCCGGTCAATGCCAGCGGCAGGGTCATCGCTTGAATAGGGAACGGGGTCGTGATGCCAGCGGCTGCGAGTGCCTCGCAAGTCTCGGGCAGGACCCCCAGGTCGGCGAACGTTGTCGCGCTCAGGGTGAACTCCTTGGTGGTAAGTCTTGACGGAGTCTACCCGGACCCACAGTGGCTCAACTCAGCGCGCAGCGTCGTACGCTCCGGTTGTGACTCTCGATGCCGGCGCGAACCTTCCCCGCCCTCCCTCCTCGGCGCTCGACGAAGACCCGATGTATCGAGCCGCGGTTGTGGACCTGCTCGGGGTTCTCGCTACCGGCGAACTTATGGCCTTTGAGCGTCTTGCTGCCGACGCAGCCCTCGCACCTAGCTTGGAGGACAAGTCGGCGTTGGCGTCGATGGCGTCCGCGGAGCTGAGGCACTTCTTCCGGCTCCGAGATCGGCTACTCGAAATCGGGGCAAACCCCTGGGACGCGATGGATCCCTTTGTCCGCCCGCTGGAAGAGTTTCATCTTCAGACCGCTCCCAGCGACTGGCTTGAGGGGCTCGTCAAGGCGTACGTCGGCGATGGAATCAGTTTGGACTTCTATCGCGAAATTGGTCGCTACGTCGACGAGGACACGGCCCGCCTCGTCGACGATGTCTGCGATGACACCGGCCATAGCGCCTTCGCCGTCGAACGCATCCGCGCAGCAATCGTGGCCGATCCTCGAGTTGCTGGACGGCTGGCGTTGTGGGGCAGGCGTCTCATGGGAGAGGCGCTCATGCAGGGTCAACGTGTCGCTGCCGAACGTGACGCTCTCACAGTGTTGCTCGTGGGTGGCATCGACCGACCCGGCATGGATCTGGCTGAGATCGGCCGGGTGTTCGCTCGATTGACCGAAGCCCACACCCGCCGAATGACAGTGCTGGGCCTCGCTGCGTAGAAGCGGCCTGGTATCAGGGAGTGCTGAAGCCGACGCGGCGTTCTTGGCTGGCGGCGACCTCGACGTAGGCGATCTTGTCGCTGGGGACCGTTACCGTGCGGCCCTTCTCATCGCTGAGACGCAGCGGGGTGCCCTTGGTGAGTGCAGCATCGATGGCGGCGGTGACGTCCTTGTCGCTCAACAACGTGTCAATCACGACTTCACGTCCCGCCTGCTGGATCCCAATCTTGACCTCCACGCTGACCTCCACGATGCGAGCACGATTCACGATGCGGTGACGAAGTGATGCGGTAACCATCTGCGTTCAGGCTAGTGAGCCGACCCGCTCACTCTTGCACCGGTGGGTGTGACGGCGGGAATCCCGAGATTCCACGCCAGCCCAACGACCCCACCAATCTGACCGCCTCGTCTTTCGGGATGCGTCCTCCGTCGCGGAGCCATCTGCGTGCTGAGGTTTGCGCCAATCCGATCAACGCTGAGGCCAGCAGTCGGGCTTGATCGTCATCGAGTCCGGTGTCTTCGGCGATGACACGGCTGACCAACTCCGCGCATCGGTCATCGGTGCGCTCGACGCGTTCGCGTACAGCACTTTCATTGGTGAGATCGGACTCAAAGATGAGCCGGAAGAGACCCTGGCCATCTTCGACGAAATCGAAGTACGTCGTCATGGTCGCGCCAACTCGAAGTTTGTTGTCGTGGGTCGAGGCCAAGGCGTTGGCCACTGCCTCCACGAGAGATTCGGCGCTGGAATCCAAGAGCGCGAGGTACAACTCCAACTTGCCCGGGAAGTGTTGATAGAGAACGGGTTTACTCACTCCGGCGCGTTCAGCGATGTCGTCCATGGCGGCTGCGTGGTAGCCCGAAGCGACAAACACCTC